>JAYVIO010000243.1:0-3843 GCA_043770175.1 Verrucomicrobiales bacterium
TGGCTCGGCGAAAGCAAAGTCGAAAGCCAGCAGGGTGATGAGGAAGCAAAGATGTTTCATAATCTAACAACGAGGGATGTGCCTGATCCTCCCCAGGAATTTTTGCCGATCTCAGGCGCCAAAGGCTTCGATGAAGCAGACTTCGAGGGCGAGGCCTTCGTTGACGTTGGTGTGCAGGTGGCTTTCGAGCTGGCGGAGGACGCGGATGCGTTTGGCAACATCGCCTTGCTCCCATTTGGTGGCGAGGGCGGCGGTGGCTTCCTGATACTTGGGCAGGTCGAGATGCTCGGCTCCGGCCTGCTGGCGGGCGACATCGCCCATCCACGAGAGGAGAAGTTCCATCAGCGATGTGCGCTGCTGGAGGTATTCGGCTTCGATCTGGGCTTCGACCTGTTCTTCGCGTTGTTTAAGCCACGCGCCATCGGTGGTCTTGCCGTAGTGGTCTTGCTCGCGCTCGAAGTCGGCCTCCTGCTCTTTTTTGATGGAGTCGTGAAGGTCTTCGAGGATGTCTTCGAAGTCTTTTTTCAAAGCGAGCGCAGCGGAGATGCTCCCGCTTTGCTTTGAGGCCATCTGCTTGAGCACAGCGAGGAGTTTGCTTTCGTGCTCGGTGAAAATGCGCGCGCCATCGGGGGGCATGAGGTTGACCTCGAGAACACGGGAAAGCGTGGTCGGAAGGAGTTTTTGCGGCTCTGTGCTCAGAAGCAACAGCAGTGAGTTCGGCGGCGGCTCTTCGAGCGTCTTGAGAAACGCGTTCTGCGCCTGCGGAGTCATGCGGTCCGCATCGACGATGACGGCAAGCTTCCAGCCGTTGGGTGCGGCGGTGCGGTGAATCATCTTCTCCAAAAAACGGATGGTGCCGGGATCATCACCATCATCACCGATGGTGATGCGGCGCGATTTGCTCTGCGGACGCAGCACGATGGCCCCCTGCCCTGCCCAGGCTTCAAGCGTGCGGTTCTTGGTGCCGACCATGAGATCGAGGACGTTGGCGGCGAATTCTTCGTGCCTGGACTCCTTGGGCCCGGTGATGAGGTAGGCATGACCGAGGCGGCCGTTGTCTCGGGCGCGGGCGAGCAGTTGCAGGGCGTGGGCAGATTTGAAGGGCATCGCGGTGGGCTTGTCAGACTAGTCCGACAGGTCAGATGTGTCGGACAAAAGTGACCAAATCTGCTCATGCACGGCTTCAGGAGCAGCCGAGGCGTCGATGATTTTCACGCGTGACGGCTCGGCGCGAGCGACTTCGAGGTAGCCTTGGCGAACTTTTTCGAAGAAAGACTGCGGCTGGCTTTCGATGCGGTCGAGTTCGCGACCGGTTTGATGGATGCGCTGCCAGGCGGTGGCGCTGTCCATGTCGAGCACGAAGGTGAGTTGTGGCAAGGTGCCGCCGATGGCGAAGGCGTTGATGGCGCGGACGCTGTCTAGCGGGAGACCGCGGGCGATGCCCTGATAGACGGTGGTGGAGTCGAGGAAGCGGTCGAGGATGACGAAGGTGCCGGATTCGAGGAGCGGGCGGATTTTTTCGCGGACGATCTGAGCGCGGCTAGCGGCGAAGAGGAGTAGCTCCGTCTCCGGGGTCATCGCTGCACCTTCTTTTGCGTGCTGGAGGAGATGGCGGATGCTTTCGCCGATCTCAGTGCCACCGGGTTCGCGCAGGACTTCGACTTTGCGGCCGGATTTTTCGAGGCGTTCGCACAGGAGGCGAATCTGCGTGGATTTGCCGCAGCCTTCGGAGCCTTCGAACGAAAGTAGGAAACCAGTGCTCATGACATCACTCCCACTCAATGCTGGCGGGCGGCTTGGTGCTGATGTCGTAGAGGACGCGGTTCACGCCTTTGACGCGGTTGAGGATCTGGTTGGAGGCATTGCGGAGGACGCTGTAGGGCAGCTCGACCCAGTCGGCGGTCATGGCGTCTTCGCTGATGACGGCGCGGAGGCTGATGGCTTGCTCGTAGCTGCGTTCGTCGCCTTTGACGCCGACGGTTTTGACGGGGAGCAAGGCGGCGTAAGCCTGCCAGGTCTGCTCATACCAGCCACTGCGGCGGAGTTCGCCAATGAAGATGGCATCGGCCTGCTGGGTGATGTGGACACGCTCGGGCGTGATCTCGCCGGGAATGCGCACGGCGAGGCCGGGACCGGGGAACGGATGACGCCACAACGCACGATGCGGGATACCGAGGCTGGCGCCGAGGGCGCGGACTTCGTCTTTGAAGAGTTCGGCGAGCGGTTCGAGCACCTTACCCTGCTCTTTGAGTTCCATGATGCGATCGACGCGGTTGTGATGCGTTTTGATCTTGCTCGCAATGCTGCCGCTGGTGGCGCTTTCGATCACGTCGGGATACAAAGTGCCCTGGGCGAGGAGTTCAACGTTGTCGGCCACTTTCCAGAATTCTTCGACAAAGAGCGTGCCGATGATGCGGCGTTTTTGCTCGGGGTCGGTGATGCCTTTGAGCGCGCCGAGGAAGATGGCGCTGGCGTCGATCTGCTCGATGGGGACGCCGACTTCGCCGAAGAGAGCTTTCACCTCGGCGGTTTCGTTCAGGCGCATGAGGCCGGTGTCGATGTAGATGCAGCGGACTTTGACGCCGGCTTTGGCGAGCAGCACGGCAAGCACAGTGCTGTCCACACCGCCGGAGACGCCGCAGATGACTTCGCGGGTGCCGACCTCGGCTTTGATGCGCTCGATCATCTGCGCTTTGAATTCCTGAATGTCGAACTTGGCGAGCTTGGCACCGCTTTTAGTGAGGAAATTCTTCAGGATGGCCGTGCCTTCGTGTGAATGCGTGACCTCAGGGTGAAACTGGATGCCCCAGCAGCGGTCGAACCATTTCAATGCGACCGGAACGGCGTCTTCGTTGGTGGCGATGACTTGGGCGGTGCTGGCGAGGTTCGCGCAGGTGTCGCTGTGGCTCATCCAGACCTGGGATTCGTGCGAGATGCCGTCAAAGAGATCGGTGTGGTCGGTGACGACGAGTTTGGCAGGGCCATACTCGCGGGTGACGCCGGGTTTCACCGTGCCGCCGTGTTTGATGTTGAGGAGCTGCATGCCGTAGCACACACCTAGCACGGGGACGCCGAAGGACATGAGCTTGGCGTAATCGACGTCGGGCGCGTCCTGGTCCGAGGTGCTGCGCGGGCCGCCGGAGAGGATGATGGCACCTGGATTCTGCAACTTCGCGAGTTCAGCGGGCGGATAGAGATGCGAGACGAAGCCGAGTTCGCGGACGCGGCGGACGATGAGCTGGCTATACTGGGAGCCGTAATCGAGTACGGCGACTTCTTGGGCGGTCATGAGAGGAAATGACGAATACAGAATGACGAATGACGAGACCGATCAATGCGGCTCGTAGTTGACCGGTTCTTCGGTGATGACGACGTCGTGCGGGTGGCTTTCTTTGAGGCCGCCAGCGGTGATGCGGACGAAGCGGGCTTTGGCGCGGAGTTCGTCGAGGGTGTTGGCACCGACGTAACCCATGCCGGAGCGGAGGCCGCCGATGAGCTGGAAGACGACATCGGCGAGCGGGCCTTTGTAGGGCACGCGGGCTTCGACGCCTTCAGGGACGAGCTTGCCGGAGCTGTTCTGGCCATAGCGGTCGCCCGCGCCTTTGCGCATGGCTTTGAGGCTGCCCATGCCGCGGTATTCTTTAAAGGTGCGGCCCTGCCATTTGACCATGTTGCCCGGACTTTCGCTGGTGCCGGCAAGGAGGGAGCCGAGCATGACGAGATCGGCACCACCGGCGAGGGCTTTGACGATGTCGCCGGAGTAACGGATGCCGCCGTCGGCGATGAGCGGCACGCCGGAGCCCTTAAGCGCCGTGGCGACGCTGTCGATCGCCATGATCTGCG
>JAYVIO010000244.1:0-11039 GCA_043770175.1 Verrucomicrobiales bacterium
TCCGCGCTGGCCAGCGCGTTTTCATACTGGCTGATGCCGTGCTCCTCGCCGGCTTGCAGAATTTTCAAGGCCGAAGATTCGCCCAGAAGTGTGGCCGCACCCTCCAGCGCCTGAACAAAGCCGCCCCATGCGCCTGAGCCGACCGATGGTTCGGCATTGTGATCCGTCACGAACTTGTGCAGTTCGAAGACGTTCTGTTGATGTTCGACTCGAATGCGCTCCAGCGCGGTGTCGGCGCCCATGGTGTCGAACTTGTCAATGGCCTGGCTGTAGGTCTCGACGGCGGAGATTTCACCGCGCAGCAGCGCGTTGCAGGTGTCGATGGTCTGGTCTGTGGTAGTCATGGAAGGAAGGGGAAAGCTGAGTTATCGGGTGTTGCGGTTCTCTTGGGATCTCCACCAAAAATGTGACAGTCGGGCTCAGTGAGCCGCGACTGTCACAACCAGACCGGAGGTTTAGGCCGGCCTGGTCGGTTTTGGGGGGGAAGTGTCAGGTGAAGTGGGTTGCGCAGATGCGGCCTCCCGAGCTACATGCTGCGCAACCGCGCTTCCTGTCAGGTTACTTGGAAGCGAGTTCCTTGGCCTGTTCGAGATGGGTTTTGAGCGCGGGAAGCATCTTCTCGGCCCACATTTTCAGATCGCTGTCCTTGGAGTCCTTGGCGGCCTCTTCAAAGTTGCTGACGCACTTTTTGTGACCGCTGGTCATTTCAGCGAGGAATGCTTTGTCGAAGTCAGCGCTCTCCGTCTTTTCCAGCTTTTGGAAGGTTTCGGCATGCTTGGGGTCGATGACGGCGGAAAGCTCCACGCCCTTGGTTGACGCGAGCTTGGTGAGCTCCTCGTTGGCCGTGGTGTGGCCGGTGACGATCATCTCGGCGAAGGCCTTGACGTCTGCACGGACGGCTTTCTGCACGCCGAGTCCGGCCAGTTTGACGACGGCCATGCCGGCGGCGGCTTCATGCTTGACGAATTTCACGTCGGCGGAGTTCAGGGTGTCTTTTTCTGCCGACATGCCGTTGGAGGCAAAGATGAGCGCTGCGCACAAGGCGAGCGTCGAAGTGGCGAAGCGGGTAATGGTTTGGGTTTTCATGGTTGTGTGTGTGTTTGGTTTGCCTGTGAGGTTGTGGTTGGTTTCACAGAGCGCATTGTTATGTGGTGCGCAGCGCATTCACCATGGGGTGAAACCCGACTCTTGCTTTTTCTCCAGTGGCGTGGTGACAGCGGGCTTGCGGCAGACATTTCCTGCCACTGCGAGAATCATTCACCATTTGATGCGGCCGCGGTGGATTTGGTCCTGCAGGCTCAGTTGCGACCACAGGTATTCTTCGGTGGCGTCGATCGCCATCTCATCGAGAAAGCGGTGCAGTGTGGTGGAAACAAACAGCCGTGAGGCCATGCCAAAATCGGGATGCAGGTCCTCGAACTGACGCAGATGGTAGATGAGAATGGCGCGAAGGTGCATGAGTTCGCGCAGCACCTCCGTCAGTTCATAGCCCTGCTGCTGACGTGCGGCACCGTGCTCTTCAGCGTCTTTGACAGTCTGCTCGGCCACGGTCTCGCTGCCGTAACTGCGCAGCGTGGCGGTCAGATCATCAAAAATTTCGGGCATGTGGTTCGTGATGGCGGCCGTGTTCAAGGAATTGGTCACCGTGATCGCCGTGTCGCCGCGCACGCGCTTCCGCCATTCGGTGAGGATCGCTTCTTTTTGAGTGCAGAGATAGTCGGCAAGACCGCCATTGACGCTGTTGGGATCGGCTTCGGGTATGGATGTCATGGTGCTGAAGGGTGTTTGAAATGAGCTGGGGCAGTTGCGGAGAAAGGCCCTGCAACCGTGTCACTGGTTGCAGGGCCGTTTTTGTGGGCACGTGCCGGTGCGCTGGCGGCCCGTGCGGACTGGGGGATCAACTATTTGAAAATCCCCCGATTTTTTTCTGTCCCACCGCAAGTGCGGCAGGAAGGAAATCAGGTGCAGCCGCGCAGCAGGAAGAAAATAAACAGGATGGGCAGGGGAATGCCGAGCAGCCACAGGAGTGCCCAGCCGATTTTGCCGTCTGTGTGTGGATGGTTTTTGGGTGTTTTCATCAGCGTGGTGTTAAGGATGCTAAGTTTATGCGGCCCGGGTGCTGGATATGCTCTCGGTCGGGTAGGTGATGACCTCGGTGGTCTGGCCTTGATCAGGAGCGGTGGTCTCGCCGGTGGTGCAGATGTCCTGCGCTCCGGCACGGGTGAAGATGTCCTCCGCCCGGGTGATCTCCTCGGAGCTCTCGGTGTGGACGGAGATGAGAATGTTGCCGTCCTTGAGCTTACCTTCGTAACGCCGGGCCTCGAACTCAGGGATGCCCAGGCCGATCAAACCGCCCGCGATGCCGCCGACGGCGGCACCGATGGCCGCGCCGCTGAGTGCGGCCATGATGGGACCGGCGGCGATGAAGGGGCCGAAGCCTGGGATGGCCAGCACACCGATGCCGGCGATCCAGCCCAGCGCACCACCGATGACACCGCCGGTGCCTGCGCCGGTGACGGCGCCTTCAGGAGCCTTGGTGTGCTTCTCGTGCGCGAAGTCGTGGCTCGTGTGCGTGTCGGCAAACAGCGCAGAGATGTCGTTGTTGGAAAATTCGGCGACCTTGAGCTGATCGACGATTTGATCAGCCTGGGTGCGGGAGGTGGCGATGCAGAAGACAGATTTTTGGGACATGGTGGTTGGGTTTTAGGGTTGCGAGATCGTATCAGTTGCTGGCGGCGGCGGATTTCACTTCCAGTTGGTTGTCCACGTTCTTGGCGCGCACGATCCGCTCCGCGATGGAGCCGATGAGCTGCCGCTCATCGGCGGAGTTGACCGGCCCGCGCAAGGTGACGCGGCCGTTCAGGGTGATGATCTTCACGTTCTGGGCGTTCACCGACATGTTGTTCAAGGCGGTGACATCCCGGCGGATTTGCGCCGTGATCGAAGTGTCCGCCTTGCTGCTGCCCTGATCGATCGGTGTGAGCGTGTCGGCCGTGTCGCGGTCGCGTGCATTGCGCGCGGTGTTGTCTGCGGCGGCGGTGGCGACGTTCGGGGTCGCCTGGTAGGCGCTATAAATGCCGCTGGTGTAGCCGCTGTGGGCGAAGTCTGGCCAGGCGGCCGGCTTGAAATGTGGCGCGCTGCCCAGCAGCTCCTTGGAGGCGTCGAGCAGCAGGGTGCTGCGGTCGGGCGTGAAGCGCAGCGCGGCGGGTGGCACGGCGCTGAGTTCATCTCCCAGGCCGAGGAAACCGCCGGAGGAAACAATGACCGCCACCACGCGGCCCGAAGCCAGATCCAGCACGATGTTGTCCACCTTGCCGAGCGTCTCGTTCTGTTTGTTTTTGACCGTGAGACCGATGATTTCGCCGACTTTGGCGACACTGTTCAATGGGGCTGGTTTGAGAGCGGCGGAGTCCTGGGCTGAGGCGGCGCACGTCAGGATCGAGACGATGCTGAGGAAGGATGAAAGTGGGCGATGCATGAGGTTTGAAGTGGTTTTATGGAGCACGCTCAACGTGAGGGCGGCGGCGGTGACTGCGCCATGGGGTGTAACCCCACTTCTGCCGGATCCCTCAGGGCTCGATATGCACCGGCGTGCCGACTGCCACCGAGTGGAAAAAACGCTCCGCCATGTGCTCAGGCATGCGGATGCAGCCGTGGGAGGCAGGATAGCCCGGCAGGAAACCCGCGTGCATGCCCGTGCCGCCGGTGATGCGCATCCAGTGCGGCATATCGGCCCCTTGGTAAGTCGCGCCGGGAGGCTTGGGATCCTTGCGGGTGTCCACATCCCGCTGCATGACCGCACCGCTGGCATCCATATAGGCGCCAAACAGCGAAGACCGGTGCTCCCGCTCTTTGGCGAGGATGCGGTATTGGCCCGTCACGGTGCCCAGTCCTTCACGCCCAGATGAAATGAGCGACACGCCGGCAAGCTGGCCGCCTTTGTACAAATACGCCCGCTGCTCTGACAAGCTGATGACCACCGACGGGCTGCCAGTCAGGTGATCACCATCCCAACGCGACACATCATCCACTGGCGTACCATAGCGGGGCTGAGGGGCTGGCGGCGGGGAAACACAGCCAGTGCTGAGGAGAAGGCAGAGGAAGGACGTGGCGGCGAGCAGGCGGGAAAACGATGGCAGGGAAAGGTGGTTCACCCCTGACCTTAGCAGGAAGCAGCAGCGCAGAGTATGGAGTGTTCACCCCATGGACGGCAGCGGGCGGTGGCGTTGTGCTTGGGGTCACGGTAGGGTTTCACCCCATGGAAGATGGGCTGAGGGTGACGGACGTTGACCTTGATTGATCCACCCACCAGGGAGCAGGCCACGCTGCGGGGGTGTTTTGAATTTGCAAACACCCCATGAAGACGACCCCGTTGAGCAGGCTGTCAGATCAGTATCTGGTGGCGCTGCGAAGGCATTTCGAGCAAGACCCGCAAGTGGCCTTGTCGGCGGCGCGTGCGCTGGGAAGTCTTGCCGTAGCCCTCGGTCTGGAGACGCTGGATCTGGCCAAAATTCATGAACTGGCGCTGGCGGCGCTGATTGTGCCGGACAGTTCCGCCGCCATGCAGCAGGCGATGACCGCGCGCGCGGTGCTTTTTTTCACTGAAGCCATCGTGCCCATCGAGGAGACGCACCACATCGCGCTGGAGGCCGGCGTGGACTTGAAACAACTGAATATCACCCTGAGTGAACGCACGCAGGAGCTGATGGATTCCAACCACGAACTGCAGCAGGGCATCACCGCGCGCAAGACGGCGGAAGCCGCTCTCGAGACGAGTGAACGGGCCTTCAGCAAGTTGCTCAAAGAATCCCTGCTGCTGGAGAAAAATCTGCAGGACATGACACGCAAGATTCTGGCGGCGAATGAGGAGGCGCGCAGAAAGATGAGCCTCCAACTGCATGACGAAATCGGCCAGACTCTGCTGGGCATTCATGTCAAATTGCTGTCATTAAAAAAAGAGGCCGCAGACAGACATCTGGGCCTTGCCAAAGAAATCGCCACCACCCAGCGGCTGGTGGCAGCCTCCGTGGAAACCATCAACCGCTTTGCCCATGAGTTCGGCGCTCCCCATGAAACCTAATCTCAGCGACATGTCGCGGCTCTACCTCGCGGCCTTGCAGAAATACCTCAAGGATGGCCCGCAGGCAAACTTGGAGCCGGTGCGTGCACTGGGGCGTCATGCCATGAGCCTGGGGCTGGAGACGCTGGATTTGGCGCGGATGCATGAGATCGCCCTGGTGGCGCTGGTGCTGCCGGGATACTCCTCCAGCACCAGTGATGGCCTGATGGGGCAGGCGGGCATGTTTTTCGCCGAGGCGCTGACTCCCATCGAGGAAACGCATCGTGGGGCACGGGAGGCGAACACGCATCTGAACCAGATGGTCAAGGCGCTGAGCCAGCGCACGCTGGAGCTGGCGGCCTCGGTGGGAGAATTGAAGCAGGAGATCGTGCAGCGGAAGGCCGTGGAGGAGTCCCTCCGGAACAGCGAGCAGACTTCCAGCCGGCTGCTGGAGAAATCCCGGCAGATGCAGGAGGAACTGCGGGATCTCTCCCGCCAGCTATTGTCTGCGCAGGAGGAGGAGCGCCGCAAGATCAGCCGTGAGCTGCATGACGTCATCGCCCAGACGCTCACGGGCATCAATGTGCGGCTGGCATCACTGAAAGGAGAGTCCACAGCCAGCATCAAGGATCTGCAAAGCAAGATCGCCAGCACGCAACTGCTGGTGGAGAAGTCGGTGGACATCGTGCACCGCTTCGCGCGCGAGCTGCGGCCCTCCGTGCTGGATGATCTCGGTTTGATTCCAGCCCTCCAGTCCTTCCTCAAGGGCTACATGGAGGACACGGGCATCCGCGTCACACTCACGGTGTTTGCCGGGATCGAGCACTCAGACAGCGACACGCGCACCGTGCTCTATCGCATCGCCCAGGAGGCGCTCACCAATGTGGCACGTCACGCAAAAGCCAGTCATGCCGAGGTGATCATCCTGGAGAGCGACGGCCTCATCCGCATGGAGATCAAAGACGACGGCCGGGGCTTCGAGGTGGAGGGCACCACGCAGGCGAAGACCAAAAACAACCGCCTGGGACTGCTCGGCATGCGCGAACGCATCGAGATGGTCGGCGGTACGTTCTGTGTCGAATCCGTTCTTGGCGCAGGCACCACCGTCCGCGTGGAAATCTCGCCACAGGCCGCTGCGGAAAAATCATCCAGCGCCTCACCCCTCGAATGCCCATGAAACGCATCACTGTTTTGCTCGCCGATGACCACACGATCGTCCGTGAGGGGCTGCGTGCCATGCTCCAGTTGGAAGCCGACATGGAGGTCGTCGGCGAAGCCTGCAACGGGCATCAAGCCGTCGCCTTCGCCACCAAGCTGGTGCCGGATGTCGTGGTCATGGACCTGGCCATGCCGCTGCTCAACGGACTGGAGGCCCTCAAACGGATACGGGCGAGCACCCCGGCGACCACCAAGGTGCTGGTGCTCTCCTCCTACGACGAGGACGCCTATGTCCAGCAGGCCAAGGCGCTGGGTGCCTCGGGCTACCTGGTCAAGCAAAGCGACGCTCACGTCCTGGCTGCGGCTATCCGTGAAATTTATCAAGGCCGTGCTTACTTTAAGCCCATCAAACCCGTATCCCTGCAATGCCCATGAAACCCATCACCGTTCTGCTGGCTGAAGACCACATGATCGTCCGCGAAGGCCTGCGGGCCTTGTTGAAACTGGAAACAGACATCGAGGTCGTCGGCGAGGCCGAAAATGGCCGTCAGGCCGTGGAACTCGTCGCCAAACTTCGTCCCCAAGTGGTGGTCATGGACATCGCCATGCCGCTGCTCAATGGCATGGAAGCCACGCGGCAGATTCTGCAAACCGCCCCGGACACCAAAGTCCTTATCCTCTCCGCGCACAGCGATGACGCCTACGTCGCCATGGTCATGGCCATCGGCGCCGCGGGCTATCTCATCAAGCAAACCGCCTCCCATGTGCTGCCGGAGGCGATCCGCCAGGTGCAGCAGGGCAGGACCTGCTTCAGTCCGGTCATTGCCAAGCGGCGCAACCATCAAAAGAAAAAGTCCCATGACCGTGGCGAACTGAACACGGACAAAGACCCCTCCAAGCTGAGTTCACGCGAGATGGAGGTGCTCCAGCTCATCGCCGAGGGCAAGGCCAACAAGGAAACCGCCGAGGAGCTGCACATCAGTGTCAAAACCGTCGAAAAACACCGCCAGAGCCTCATGGACAAGCTCAACATCCATGACACCGCCGGCCTGACCCGCCACGCCATCGCCGCCGGCATCATCGAGAGCAGCGTGCAGGTGACGATTGTGTAGCGGGGCCAGTCATGACCGCATTTGGGGTGAACACCCCATGGCAGCAGCGCCGTGTCTTGGCATGATAGCCGTCCCCAACCCGCATTGCCACAGCGATGAACAACCTCAGGCCCTGCCCAAACTGCCCATTGCGTTGCACGTATCACGACGGACCGCTGTGCGTGAGCAATCTCATCACCCTGGCAGGTGAGAATACTCCCATCAGCCTTGGTCTGCACATTGGCCTCAATCATGTTTATGGAGGCAATGCGGTGCCTCCCTGCATCCGTGGCACGTTAGGTTCAGCCGTTTGGTCAACCGCAGCCGGTAACAAGGTGACCGGCAGCATCCAGACAGCAGAACGATTTCAGGCAGGTGAAAATGAACCCACCGGAGCCGAGTTCTCCGCTCACAGCGATGAGAGCATAACGGCTCCTCGCCACCGGCATCATCGAGAAATGCACGCAGCTGCAACCCACAACGCAGTTTCAGCTCATGAGTGACCCTACTTGCGAACCTGCTCGCTGCGTCGTTGCCATGGCGGCTTCTGCCGGCGGCTTGCAGGCCTTGTCCGTCATCCTGGGCGGATTGCCTGCCGATTTTCCGGCCGCCATTGCCATCGTGATGCATCTATCACCCTTTCATAAGAGTCTCCTGGCAGAGATTTTAAGCAGCCGCTCGCTATTGAAGGTCAGGCAGGCCCAGACCGGCGACATCCTCTGCCATTCGAGTGTGTTTGTCGCCCCGCCCAATCACCACCTCTCCGTGGTTGAAGGCGGCATCCTGGAACTCTCCTCTGCGACCGCGAGCAAGGTGAATTACGCACGTCCTTCGGCCGAGCCGCTGTTTGCATCAGTGGCGGCAGTTTATAAACAACATGCCATCGCCGTCGTCCTCACCGGTGGGGATGGGGATGGCTCATTCGGGGTGCAGATCATCAAGGACCAGGGCGGCATGGTCATCGCTCAAAACCGCCCCACGTCACAGGACTTCAGCATGCCGGAGACTTCGATCAAAACCGGGGATGTCGATTTCATTCTGGCCTTGAACGACATCGCCCCCATGCTGATCGAATTGATTGGTCGGGGCAAAGAGTGAAGCAAGAACAGCGGCAGGTGCCCTTCGTCTAAACCAGCGACGCTCGTATGGGGTGAAGACCCCATAACATCTCCAAGGAGTTGCCCCGACTGTGCCAACCGCGACAAGCCCGACCAGAGGCGTGTCATCCGGGAACACCGCAATGACACCACCCTCACCGTCCATTCCAGCCAATGATCCCGAAAATGCGGCCACGGCAGGAAGCCTCACCGACAGACTGCACAACGACACTTTCCTGAAAACGGGCGCCCTGCAGCACGCGATCCTGAACAGCGCCAATTTTTCCAGCATCGCAACGGATGAAAAAGGCGTCATTCAGATCTTCAATGTCGGTGCCGAGCGCATGCTGGGCTACACCGCCGCCGATGTGCTCAACAAGATCACCCCGGCGGAGATTTCTGATCCGCAGGAAGTCATCGCGCGCGCCGCCTCCTTGAGTTTGGAGCTGGGCACCGAGATCAAACCTGGTTTCGAGGCGCTGGTGTTCAAGGCCTCACGCGGCATCGAGGACATCTATGAGCTGACCTACATCCGCAAGGACGGCAGCCGCTTTCCGGCGGTGGTGTCGGTCACTGCGCTGCGTGATGTCCACGATCACAACGGCATCATCGGTTATCTCTTGATCGGCACGGACAACACCGCGCGCAAGCAGGCGGAGGAGGCGCTGCTTCAAGCCGGAGCCCTGCAGAGCGCGATTTTCAACAGTGCCAACTTCTCCAGCATCGCCACCGATGAGAAGGGCGTGATCCAGATCTTCAACGTGGGTGCCGAACGCATGTTGGGCTATGCCGCCGCCGATGTGCTGAACAAGATCACCCCGGCGGAGATTTCTGATCCGCAGGAAGTGGTCGCGCGTGCCAGGGCTTTGAGCATCGAACTCGCCACCACGATCGCACCAGGGTTCGAGGCCTTGGTATTCAAAGCCTCACGCGGCATCGAGGACATCTATGAACTGACGTACATCCGCAAGGATGGCAGCCGCTTCCCGGCGGTGGTGTCGGTCACGGCGCTGCGAGACGCCCGAAATACCATCATCGGCTATCTTTTGATCGGCACTGACAACACCGTGCGCAAACAGGCCGAGGCCAAGCAGGAAAAGCTCGACCAGCTCCTCCGCGACCAGCAGTTCTACACCCGCTCGCTGATCGAGTCGAACATCGACGCGCTGATGACCACCGATCCGTCAGGCATCATCACCGATGTGAACAATCAGATGGAGACACTGACCGGTCGTTCGCGTGAAGAACTCATCGGCGCACCGTTCAAAAACTACTTCACCGATCCCGCGCGTGCCGAGGCTGGCATCAAACGCGTCCTCAGCGAGAGCAAAGTCACCGACTATGAACTCACCGCGCATGCCAAGGACGGCAAGGAAACCGTGGTGTCCTACAACGCCACCACCTTCCACAATCGCGATGGCGTCCTGCAAGGCGTCTTCGCCGCCGCGCGTGATGTCACCGAACGCAAACGCTGGGACAAGGTGCTCCAGGAAAACACCGTCGAGCTGGAAAAGGCCAAGGCCGTCGCCGAGAAGGCCAACCTCGCGAAGTCCGACTTCCTTTCCAGCATGAGCCATGAGCTGCGCTCACCGCTCAACGCCATCCTCGGTTTTGCCCAGCTCATGGAATCCGACGCGCCGGGACCCACCCCCGCCCAGAAGGCCAGCATCGAGCAGATCCTGCACGCGGGCTGGTTTCTCCTGGAGTTGATCAATGACATTCTCGATCTCGCCGTGATTGAGTCCGGTAGGTTGTCGCTTTCGCTGGAGGCTGTCTCGTTACCCGAGGTCATGATCGAATGCCAGGCCATGATTGACCCGCAGGCGCAGAAGCGCGGCATCAGCATGTCGTTTCCGAAATTTGAGCATCCGTGTTTCATCAAGGCCGACCGCACCCGTCTGAAGCAGGTGCTCATCAATCTGCTGTCCAATGCGATCAAATACAACCGGACCGGCGGCACGGTCGTGGTGGACTGTAGTTTGCCCCTCCCCGACCGTCTGCGCATCAGCGTCAGGGACACTGGCGCGGGATTGACCCCCGAACTGCTGGCCCAGTTGTTTCAGGCCTTCAATCGCCTTGGCAAAGAAGCCACGGGCGAAGAGGGCACCGGCATCGGTCTCGTGGTCAGCAAACGACTGGTGGAACTCATGGAAGGCACCATCGGCGCGCAGAGCACTGTCGGCATTGGCAGCGTGTTCTGGATCGAACTCGGTGCGGATCTGGACCCCCACGCGGATTTCATCAAAGCCGTCAGCACCACGCTGGGCACAGAACCCGTCGCGAGTGGCACGCGGACACGCCTGCTGCTCTACATTGAAGACAATCCCGCCAATCTGAAGCTCGTCGAGCAGTTGATCTCCCGCCGTTCCGATCTGCGGCTGCTGACCGCGCAAAACGGCAAGGATGGCATCAGCCTCGCCCGCGGCTACCTGCCGGATGTCATCCTGATGGACATCAATTTACCCGGCATCAGCGGCATCGAGGCCATGAAACTCATCCGCCTCGACCCTGCCACTGCGCACATCCCCATCGTCGCCGTCAGCGCCAACGCCATCCCCAGCGACATCGAGAAAGGTCTCCAAGCCGGCTTCTTCCGCTATCTCACCAAGCCCATCAAAGTGAACGAATTCATGG
>JAYVIO010000245.1:0-11018 GCA_043770175.1 Verrucomicrobiales bacterium
GGCATCATCGGCATGCCGATGCCGATTGAGCGCATCATTCCCAAAGTGCCAGAGGTGGTGGCCAAGCTAAACTCCAAAGGCTCCGAAGACGCCATGCGCGCCATCATGACGAGCGACACGCAGCCAAAGACCTTCGCGATTGACGTGCCCTGCGGCAAAGGCAGCTTCCGCATTGGCGGCATCGCCAAAGGCGCTGGCATGATTTGCCCGAACATGGCGACGATGCTCTGCTTCATCACCACCGACGCCAAGGTCGCCAAGGACGAGATGCACCGCTCCATGCGCTACGCCGTGGAGAAATCCTTCAACTGCATCACCATCGACGGCGACACGAGCACCAACGACACCGTCATCGTGATGAGCAACGGCGCGAGCGAGGTGCCGCTGATCAAAAAGAACACGCCCGAGGCCGGACTGTTCCGCTGCGCCCTGCACAAGGTGATGCTCGAACTCGCCAAGATGATCGTGTGCGACGGCGAACGCGTGACCAAGTTCGTTGAAATCCGCGTGCGCAATGCCCGCACGCTTGGCGATGCGCGCAAAGCCGCCGAAGCGGTGGCCAAATCACTGCTGGTGAAGTGCTCCTTCCACGGCTGCGATCCGAACTGGGGCCGCATCATCCATGCCGTCGGCTATTCTGGCGCACGCATTCGTGAAGAACTCATCGACATCTACTTCGGCGGCCTCCAGGCCTGCAAAGGCGGTCTCGTGACCAAAACACCCGTCGCCGAGATGGAGAAGGTCGTGAAGGAACCGAAGTTTACCGTCACCATCGACCTCAACCTCGGCACCAGCGGCTACACCGTCTATACGAGTGATCTGTCCGAAGAGTATGTGGACTTCAACAGCGCCGAATACTCCGCCGCCGTGCATGCGAAGCGACAGAAGGGCTTTGCTTGATCGGATCACGGTTTCACATTCATCGCGATGAATCCCCTCGACGCCCAAATCACCAAATCCGCCGTACTGCTTGAAGCCCTGCCTTACATGCAGAGCTTCCGTGGCTGCACGTTTTTGATCAAGGTCGGCGGTAGCGCGATGGAGGATCCGGTGCAAGTCGATAGCTTTCTTCGCGATGTCGTGTTCCTCGAAGCCGTGGGCATCAATCCCGTCATCGTGCATGGCGGCGGCAAGGCGATCTCGAAGGCGATGAACGAAGCTGGTTTGCAGGCGAAGTTTATCAGCGGCATGCGCGTCACGGACGATGAGACGATCAAGATCGTCGAGGAGACGCTCGCACGAGTCATCAACCCGGAGATCGTGACCAAGATCAATGTCTTCGGCGGCAAGGCCGTCGGTATTCCCGGCACGGAAGTGTTTCTGGGCGAGAAGATGAAGGGCGATCTCGGCTGGGTGGGCGAGGTGAATGACTGCAAGCTCGGTTTGATTCAAGCCGCCGTTGCGGGCGAGTTTGTGCCGGTTGTTTCGCCCGTCGCCCGTGAACTCGCCTCCGGCAGAACACTCAACGTGAATGCCGATCTGGCGGCTTGTGGCCTCGCGAAACGGCTCAAGGCCACCAAGCTCATCTTCCTCAGCGATGTGCGCGGCGTAATGCGTGATCCGAAAGATGACTCGACGTTGATTCCAAGTCTCGACGAAGCTTCCATCACCAAATTGAAGGCGGATGGCATCATCAGCGGCGGCATGATTCCGAAGGTGGATTCGTCGCTCGATTCGCTGCGCGGCGGTGTCGGCAAAGTCCATCTCATCGACGGCCGCCTGCCGCATGCGCTAATTCTCGAAATCTTCACCGACGGCGGGATCGGCACGGAAATCCATTTGTGAAATCCCATGTCCAAGCAGATGAAATTCGACCTCGGTGACGCGATCACCTCTGCCACCAGCCTCACGATCTCCCGTGCGGACAAAACCGTGCTGAGCAGGGAGCAGAAGCGGTTCAACCAGATCGTCAATCGCATCAAAAAAGTGCGTGGTGAGCTGGAAAAACTGCGGCTTGCCCGGGAGGAGCTGGAGAGCCGTCACATGCCCCTGCTTTTGGAGGCTGAAAAAGCGAGCGTCACAGCCAGGCGTGATCTCGTCATGGCCGCCGACACCAGTCCAGCGCGTCGCCGGTTGAGCAAGAAGCAGGCGAAAAAACTCGCCCAGATCATGATCGAGGAGCTTGCCGGGTTGCTCCACACTTCCATCTTCTCCGAAGACGCGAAGCTCAAGGAGCTGTACCAGGCTTACGATCCTCACCACGCCTCCTTTGACGAAGCACGGGCGGAGGGAGAGGAGATGGCGCGAGACATGGCGGCGGACATGTTCCGCGGCGTGTTCGGAGTGGATGTGGCGCCGGAGGATCTCGACGACGAAGAGAAGATGGCCGGCCACTTCCAGAAAATGCAGGAGAAAGAGGCGGCCTTCCGTGCGGAGCAGACCCATGGCCGCCCGCAGAAAAAGCAGAGCAAGCGGCAGATCGAGGCGGCGGCCAAGAGCGCAGCGGTGGAAACGGCGCTCCACAAGACCACCCGGCAGATTTACCTCGACCTCGTGAAGCACTACCACCCGGACCGTGAGCAGGACGAGACCCTGCGCCATGAAAAGACCGAGTGGATGAAGCAGATCACTGCCGCCTATGAGGCGGACGACCACCTGCGCCTCCTGGAACTGCAGATGACGCTCCTCTCCGACCGTGAGAATGCGTATGCCGGATTTGATGAAGTACATCTCAAGCACTTTAACCAGACCCTTCAACGCCAGCTCCGGGAGCTGGAAATGGATCTGCATTTCCACGGCCACGGCGGGCTGGCGACCGGCCCGCTGGAGGGGTTCTACCATCCAGACCCGCGCATCATGCGGCAAAACGTGAGTCGCTACATCAAAGAGATGGAAACGGACGCGGCATCATTCAGAAGTCTCGCCGCAGCCATGCAGGACAACGACTCCGCCCTCAGCCGCTGGATTGCGGAGTATGTGTTTGAGGAAGACGCTTTTGATTTTCCTGACGGCATTTTTTGACCGCTGACAAATCACCACAACCATCCTCCAGCTCTCCAACATTCAATGTCCGCCGCGTCCCATCCTGAAACTCTCTGGCTCTCCCAATACGTGCTCGGCAACTACGGCCGGTATGACGTGTGGCCTGTGCGTGGCGAGGGACCGTATGTCTGGGATCGCGATGGGAAGAGGTATCTCGACTTTGCGGGCGGCGTGGCCGTGTGCCCGCTCGGTCATTGCCCGCCGCCAGTCGTCAAAGCGCTCACGGAGCAGGCCAATACGCTCATCCATGTCTCAAACTGGTATTGCATCGACAAGCAGGCCGAACTGGCCCGCATCTTGGTCGAGGAATGCGTGCAGATTCCCGGCAAGTGCTTCTTTTGCAACAGCGGTGCCGAGGCGAATGAGGGCTTGATCAAACTCGCGCGCAAATACGGCCAGCAGACCGGCGGGCGCTACGAGATCATCACCTTCACCGGTTCATTTCACGGGCGCACGTTTGGCGCAATGACAGCGACGGCGCAGGAGAAGATCCACGGCGGCTTCGGACCGCTGCCGCCTGGATTCGTCTATTCGACCTTCAATGACGTGAAAGCGCTCGAAGCCGCGATCACGGACAAAACCGTCGCCATTTTAGTGGAGCCGATTCAGGGCGAAAGTGGCGTGAATGCCGTCACACCGGAGTTTCTGCGTGCTGCACAGCGCTTGTGCCGCGAGAAAGACCTGCTGCTGCTCTTGGACGAAGTGCAGGTCGGATTCGGCCGTGCCGGTGAAATGGCCGGATGGCGCAGCATCATTCCGGGCGATGAAATTCAACCCGACGGCATCAGTTGGGCCAAAGCGATTGGCAGCGGTTTCCCGCTCGGCTCCTTCTGGGTCAATGATCGGCGTGATCTGAGCAAGGTGCTCGGCCCAGGCACGCACGGCACGACCTATGGCGGCTCACCGCTCGCTTGTGCCGTTGGCATCGCCACGCTGCGCACGATTTTGGATGAGAAGCTCTGTGACAACGCCAAAACACGCGGCGCGGTCATCGCGACGGCAACTCGCGGCTGGAATCATCCTCTCATCAAGGAAGTACGGCAGCTTGGCCTCTTCATCGGCTTTGAACTCAATGCCGAAGCGATCTCCGCGAAGTCTGGCGGCAAACTGCCATCTATCTACCTCGCGCAAAAGCTGCTCGATGCCGGCATGATGGTCACGCCCGCCGGGCCGAACGTCGTGCGCTGGCTCTCGCCGCTCAACATCACCGAAGCGCATGCCGCCGAAGGCCTTGCCATCTTCAAGGGCGTGCTTGACGCTCTTGATGCCTAATAATGACGAATGAGTAAATCCGAATGACGAAAGAACTCCGAAGCACGAATGTCGAATGGTCCGTCCCCCTGATCGGTGGCGATTGGACCTGATTCGTCATTCGTCATTTGCCCGCTCCGCCTTACCCCAAAATCTCCATTTTCTGATGAACCACCTCCTTTCCATCGAAGAACTCAACGAGGCGCAGATCGAAAAGATCGTCGATCTGGCCTGTGTGCTGAAAAAGGACCGCAAAGCGTCGCCACAAGTGCTCAACGGGCAGCAGTGGGCGCTCATCTTCACCAAATCATCCACCCGCACACGCGTGAGCTTTGAAGTCGGCATTCGCGAGCTTGGCGGCTCGGTGATGTTCCTCTCCGGTGCCGACATCCAGCTTGGTCGTGGCGAACCGATCAAGGACACCGCTCGCGTCATGGGCCGCATGATTCACGGTGCCGTCATTCGCACCTTCGCACAACAGGATGTGGTGGAGTTCGCGCAATACGGCGGCATCCCCACGATCAACGCTTTGACCGATGATGAGCATCCCTGCCAGATCCTCGCCGATTTGCAGACCATCCATGAACGCCTCGGCGGCTGGAAAGGCAAACGCGTCTGTTTCCTCGGCGATGGCGACTGCAACGTGGCCCGTTCGTGGATCTGGGCGTCCGCGAGACTCGGCTTTGAACTCGTCATTGGTGCGCCCAAAGCCTTCCAGCCGCAGGAAACCTTCATGCAGCGCGTTCCCGGCAACAGCGTCAGCATCGTCGATGATCCCGCCGAAGCCGTGGGTGCCTGCGATGTCGTTTACACCGACGTGTGGGTCAGCATGGGCAAAGAAGCCGAAAGCGCCGACCGCATCGAGGCCCTGAAGCCCTGGCAAATCAACGCCGCCCTCATGAAGCACGCCAACCCCGGCGCTCTCGTGATGCACTGCCTTCCCGCATACCGTGGCAAAGAAATCACCGACGAAGTCATGGAAGCGCATGCCGACGTGATCTTTGATCAAGCCGAGAACCGTCTGCACGCGCAGAAGGCGGTGATTGTGGAGATCACACGAAAATCCTGACAAGTTCGATTGCGCGAAGTGTGCGAGGTATCTGTTGGATAAGCTGGACAAAGCCCGCCCATTCTGAATCATGGCGGCACCCCGATGGCCACGATCCGTTCCTATCAAAAGCCCGAAGATGCCTACTTGGACGCTGCCTATCTTGGCAGCATGGGGATTGACGCAGCCGTTGTCGATCAGCGTGGAAATGGTGGACATGCGCTGGGTATTGCCGAACCAGCCATCAAAATTGAAGTGCCTGATGGTCAAGTTTCTGAGGCCATGCAGTGGCTCACCAAGCAGGGAGCCACAGAAGCGGCAGTTTGCGCGCCGTTATTTGGGCCATCCTGGAACACAGAAACCTTGCTTGGCTTTCTGAGAGTTTTGCTCCTTTTTGATTTGGGCTGTTACACATTGATTCTTGTCTTCGGGCATGTGTTTGACATGCCGCCTCCAAGAGAGGTGGACGAGTTTTTGAAGTCACTCGCCTTCTCCGATGTCCTTTGGGACTTTTCGTACATCAGTTACTGGCCGCTCTTCGCGGTTGCTGTCGTATCGAATGTTCTGTGCCTGTTTCATTCCAGCACTGGAAGGATGTTGTTCGCTGCAACCACGGTGTGGAGCCTGATCACGACCTTGGGGCCGCCGCCTCAGATCTTCGGACCCGGCTGGGGTTTCATCGGCAGCCTCCAGTTTACCGCCAGCAATATTGCGCTCGCCCTGATGTATTGGAGTCCCCTGCGTCAAAGGTTTGATGGAGCTTCGCCAACCAAATCATGAGAGCAAGCTTGAGGTTTTTGTTTCAACAGCGTTGCAGCGAGTCGATGGGAATGGTTTGATTGTCACCTATCCAAACCATGAGCACACCTGTCACCGCCAACAGCCCTCTCGGCGTCTTTGACTCTGGTGTCGGCGGTTTGACCGTGGTGCGGGCGCTGCGGGATCTGTTGCCGAATGAATCCATCGTGTATCTCGGGGACACCGCGCGAGTGCCGTATGGATCGAAATCGCCGGATACGATTCGGCGATTCTCGATGGAGGACACGCAGTTCCTTGTTTCGCATGGCGTGAAGGCAGTCGTGGTGGCGTGCAACACGGCCTCGGCGCATGCGCTGCCACTTTTGCAGGCGACGTTTCGTGTGCCGGTGATCGGCGTATTGGGGCCTGGTGTGGAAGCGACGCTGGCTGACGCGCATTGTGAGCGCGTTGGCATCATCGGCACGGCCGGCACGATACGAAGCCATGCGTATCAGCATGAGATCGCGATGCGGCGGCCGGACATCATGATCGAAGCGCGGGCCACGCCGCTGCTAGTGCCGTTTGTCGAGGAGGGCTGGATTGATCATCCCGCGCTCAAATCCGTGCTGCGGGAGTATTTGAAGCCGCTGCTGGACAAGGGCATCGACACCTTGGTTTTGGCCTGCACGCATTATCCGCTGCTGATCCCGGTGCTGAAACGCATGCTGGGGCAGAAAGTGCGGCTGGTCGACTCCGCGAGCACTTGTGCCGCGCATGTGAAGGCCAAGCTGGAACAGGGCAGCCTGCTGCGGACGATGAAATCCAAGCCCTCGCTGGAGATATTCCTCACCGATCACTCGGAGCAGGCGGAGAATCTCGCGAAGCGGTTTTTGGGTACAGATTTCGGCAAGGTGAAGAAGGCGGTGGTTTGAGACGGGGCGGCGGTTTGCAACCGCCGGATTCCGGCGATTAAAAATCGCCGCCCCACAGAAGCGATTCATAGCGGCAATCTCAAATTGCCCGGTGATGACATCTCGCTAGCCTCGCGCTCACATGTTTCCGCGCATCTTTGACCGTTACCTCGGCCGCCAGGTTGGATCAGCCACGCTGATCGGCGTGCTGCTGCTCAGCGGTGTGATGGTACTGGGCAATGTGTACAAGAAGCTCGATGAACTGCTGGGAAACACGGAGCTGCCGCTGTCGGTGATTTTGGAGTTCGTGACGTTGGTGGTTCCGTTTTCGCTGATCTTCACCATTCCATGGGCGTTTCTGACGGGCATTCTCCTGGTGTTTGGCCGTCTCTCCGCCGACAACGAGCTGGTGTCGCTGCGCATGACGGGCATGTCGATGCCGCGCATCTGCGCGCCGGTTTTCGCACTGGCGCTGCTGCTAAGCGGGATCTGCCTGTGGGTGAATGTCAGCCTGGCCCCGGCGGCGAAGGACCGCATGAAGCGGCTGTTTTACGAGGTGGCGGTGCAGAACCCCGAGACACTGTTTCAAGAAGGCCAAGTGCTGGAGCGCGTGCCGGGCTATCGCATCTACACCGGCAAGCGTGATGACAAGACGCTGCGCGATCTGCACATCATCAAACTCGATAACGGGAGCGTCGGCAGTTATATCCGCGCCGGCCATGGCATGATCGAAACGGTGCCGGGCAAGCTGGATTTCACGATGCTTTTGAAGGATGTGAGCATTGAGACCATGCCCGCCAAGCCGGGGACGGCAACGCCGCCAGAATTGCCCAAACCGCTCGGGATGACGGAGTTTCCCATCGAGTTTCCATTGTCTTCGCTGCAAAAGGACGCGGTGCGGGTGAATGCAAGCATGAAGACCACAAGTGCACTGGCGGAAGAGGTGCGGACTTGGAAGGACACCTTCACGGGTGAGCAGCTCACGGATGTGACGCGTTCACTCTCGCTCACGGAGCTAAGCAAACGCTATAGCTTCTCGCTGGCCTGCTTCACCTTCGCGCTGGTGGGCATCCCGCTCGGCGTCACGGCGCAACGACGCGAAACGTCATCAGGCTTTGCGCTGAGCCTGATCACCGCCACGGTGTACATCGTGTTCATCATCCTGGCGGACACGCTCAATGACAAACCGGCGGCCATGCCACACCTCATCATGTGGCTGCCCAACGTGATCTTCCTCGGCATCGGCGGCTGGCTGTTTTACAAGCTAAGCCGCAAGTAGGGCAACCGTCCCGGTTGCCATGGTCTCAGATGCAAGCGGGACGCTTGTGCTACGAAAAAGGGCGGCCGTTGCCGACCGCCCCGTGATTCATGTCGAAGCAGCTTTGCGGGCAGGAGTGCCCGCATCACTCAGAGGTATTCGTTGACCAGGTTCTCAAGCATCTCCTGGCGACCACTGCCAAGCAGAGGCTCACCGTTGGCAAGGACATGGGCTTCGAGTTCAGCAAAACCGACTTCGCCTTTCTCGATCTTCGCGCCGATGCCGGTGTCGTAGGTGGCGTAGCGCTGCTTGATGAAGGTGTTGATGCGACCGTCTTCGATCATCGCGTGGGCGACCTTGAGGCCGCGGGCGAAGGCGTCCATGCCGCCGATGTGGGCGTGGAAGAGATCGACGGGCTCAAAGGATTCGCGACGGCACTTGGCGTCGAAGTTGAGACCACCGGTGGTCAGACCGCCCATGCGGAGGACTTCGAGCATGATCTCAGTGGTGAGGTAGATGTTCGTCGGGAACTGGTCGGTGTCCCAGCCGATGAGCGTGTCGCCGGTGTTCGCATCGACGGAGCCGAGCGCGTTCGCGGCGATGGCGACCTGCATCTCATGACGCATGCTGTGGCCGGCGAGGGTGGCGTGATTGGTTTCGAGGTTGAGCTTGAAGTGCTCCATGAGGTTGTGCTCGCGCAGGAAGTTCAGGCAGGCAGCGGCGTCGGAGTCGTACTGGTGCGTGGAGGGTTCACGCGGCTTCGGCTCGATGTAGAACTGGCCTTTGAAACCGATCTTCTTCTTATAATCGACCGCCATGTGCAGCAGGCGGGCGAGGTGGTCGATCTCGCGCTTCATGTCGGTGTTCCACAGCGTGGCGTAGCCTTCGCGACCACCCCAGAAGGTGTAGCCTTCGCCGCCGAGGCGATGTGTGACATCCATGGCCTTCTTCACCTGAGCGGCGGCATAAGCAAACACACCGGCGTTCGGGCTGGTGGAAGCACCCTGGCAGTAACGCGCATGGGAAAACAGGCAGGCGGTGCCCCAGAGGAGCTTCTTGCCGGTCTGCTGCTGCGCTTTTTCGAGTTCGTCGGCGACGGCGTCAAATGCGGCGTTGCTTTCGGCCAGTGAGCCGAGTTCGGGAGCGACATCGCGGTCATGCCAGCAGTAGTAATCGACGCCGAGCTTGTCCATGAACTCGAAGCAGGCCCAGACGCGGCGCTGCGCGTTGGCGACGGAGTTGCTGCCGTCATCCCACGGACGCTGGGCGGTGCCGCCGCCGAAGGGATCGGAGAGCGTGTTGCGCATGGCGTGCCAGTAGGCGACGCCGAAACGCAGGTGATCGCGCATTTTTTTGCCGCCCACGAGTTCGTCGGCGTTGTAATGCTTGAAGGAAAGCGGATTGCGGCTCTTGGGTCCTTCGAATTGGATTTTCTGAATGTCGGGGAAGGCTTCGTTCATGGTAGGATGGGCAAGGGAGGCGGAACCCGGCTGAGTGCAACTGGTTCGTCAGGTCCGATTGGACACAATTTGGGCCAAATTGGACGCGCAACTCAGTCTCAGAGAGCCTTCTTGTTAGTCTCCTCCGCCAGCCAGACGGAGATGAGCGTGATCACGGCCATGACAATGAGATACACCGCCACGGACCACGGCCTGCCGTGGCTTTGATCGAGCAAGGCAGTCGCAATGAGTGGGGCAAGCCCGCCTGCCAGTGGTGAGGCGAGTTGATAGCCGAGTGAAGCGCCGCTGTAGCGAACGCGAGTGCCGAATAACTCGGAAAAGAACGCCGCCTGCGGACCATACATCGCGGCGTGGCCGATGAGACCTATCACGACCGCCAGCACGACAAGCACGGTTTGGCGCGACTCGATCATCCAGAAGAACGGGAACGCGAACAGCATCAAAAAGAACGCACCGCCGAGATACACTGGCCGGCGTCCAACGCGATCCGACAGCGCCCCGAAGCACGGGATGACGATCAATTGCACGGCGGAGCCGATCAGCACCGCGTTGAGCAGCGTGGCCTTCGGCATGCCGAGCTGCTGCGAGCCGTAGCTCAGCACGAGCACGGTGAAAATGTAGAAGAAGGCGTTCTCGGCAAAGCGTGCGCCCATGGCGAGCAGCACGTTGCGCGGATGATCGCGCAGCACGGCCAGGATCGGCACTTTGGGGCCAGCGTCTTCGGTTTTGGCCTGCGTGAAGACCGGACTCTCGATGATCTTCAGGCGGATGAACATGCCGACTCCCAGCAGCAGCACGCCGAGGAGAAATGGCACGCGCCAGCCCCAGGAGAGGAAGGCTTTTTCATCCATCGACGACGCGAGCATGAACACTGCATTCGCCAGCAACAATCCGACCGGCACACCGGCCTGCACCCAGCTCGCATAAAAGCCGCGTCGTTCTTTATTGGCATGCTCCACGGCCATCAGCACTGCGCCGCCCCATTCGCCACCAACGCCGAAGCCTTGAACAAATCGCAGCAGCACGAGCAGAATCGGCGCCCAAACACCGATCTGCGAATACGTTGGCAGCAGGCCGATCAACGCCGTCGCCACGCCCATGAGCATGAGCGTCGTCACCAGCATCGACTTGCGGCCGATCTTGTCGCCAAAATGCCCAAAGACGATACCACCGACCGGTCGCGCAAAAAATCCGACCGCGTAGGTCGCGAAGGCCGCCATCGTGCCCGCGAGCGGATCGAAATTCGGGAAGAAAAGTTTGTTAAAAACCAGCGCCGAGGCCGTGCCGTAGAGAAAGAAGTCGTACCACTCGATGGTGGTGCCGATAAAGCTCGCGATGACGACGCGGCGGGTGCTGTTGGCGGTGGACAT
>JAYVIO010000246.1:0-31227 GCA_043770175.1 Verrucomicrobiales bacterium
ATGCTGCGACGCCATGATTTGGAGTCTTCGGGATCGTGCAGGGTGTATTCGTAGTGCGGGCTGTGCTGCGGCTTCTCGATGATGAAGTCTTGGAAACTCGGGCCGCCCATCGTGAGGTCGAGCTTGCCGCTGACGGATAGGATGGAGTCGCGGATGGACTCGGCGTCGAGTTTGCGGCGTGTTTGATGAGAGACCCAGACGTTGGCAGCATCGGATCGGCTTGCTTCAGGCGACGCGGCGGAAGTTTGGCGATACGTCTCACTCATCACGATGAGCTTGTGCAGTTTCTTCAAGCTGCCGCTGAAATCATCACGGAAGGTCACGGCCAGCCAGTCCAGCAGCTCAGGATGACTCGGTTGACCACCCATGCGGCCGAAGTCGCTGGCAGTATCAACCAGGCCGCGCCCGAAATGATGCTGCCACACGCGGTTCACGAGGCTGCGCCAGGTGAGTGGGTTGTTTTGGTCTGTGATCCAATGCGCGAGTGCAGCACGGCGGGCAGATTCATTTTCTCCAGTGACGGTGAAGGGAACATGGAAGAGTTCGCTGAGCGCTTTGACGCTGCTGGGGCCGACTTCTTTGGCGGGTTGCTTGATGTCGCCGCGTTTGAGCACCTGGATCACGCGCGGCTTGCCGCCGTTTGCGCCAGTGCCGGCAAAGGCTCCGCTACCGGTGTGAATCGAGCCAGCATAGACTTTGCCGGGCGCAGGGAGCTTGGCGATATCGGCGGCAATGGTGCTGAGTTGTTTCTTGGATGCAGAGAGCTTGCTGCGCGTGGTTTCATCAGCGGCGGCGAGCAAAAGAGCATCGCGTTCGGAAATAAGCTTCTGTTTGTCCTCTTGCGTGCGTGCCTCGGGCGCGATGCCGTCGGTGAGATTGGCTTTACGCCAGCGTGGCGTGGCTTCGATGGAATCGAGCGCGGTTACGGGCCGACCTTCGGCGAGATTTTTGCCATTCTTGTCATCAAAGACCTGCATCTCGGCGAGCGCGAGGATGTAGTCGTTCATGCGCGGCGCGAGTTTGACGGCGGTGACGCGGACGAAGCGGCCTTTCACGCCGTCATCACCGGCAGTGTTCGTCTCAAAGGGCGTGAGGCCGGGGTTCTTGAAGTCGTTCATGAACGTGGCATCATGCTTGCGCCAGATGAGCGTGACGCCGATTTTGAATTCAGGATCGTCACTGGCCTCAATCTTGAAGCGCACGGGGAAGCCAAAGCCGCCGCCGATCTTGCCAAAGTCGTCGTAGCAGGGCTTCAACACGACACGCTCGATTTCGACCGTGCGACCGAGATCGACCTGCACCCACTTCACCACATCTTGTTGTGGTGAGATGCTGCTGTGGTAGCCGAAATCGGGCTTGGCGTTTGGGTTCGTGCTGGAGGCTTTGTCGGCGGCACCGTCGATGCGTTTGGTGAGCGCGGCATACTTTTCAACAGCCTGCTTTTTCAAAGGCTCTTCCAGCGCGGCGATGCTGGCGGCGAGTGCTGTGCGCTGCTTGTCCAAAGTGACAAAGCGCTGCATCGAAGCATCGTCCGGGTAGTAGTTCACGTCGGTGCGATCCACAGCGGCGAAGACCGCTTGCAGTGAATAATAATCCTCCTGCGAGATAGGATCGAACTTGTGATAGTGACACTGCGCGCACTGCACCGTGAGCGAACAAAAGGTGCCGATGGCATTTTGAACCATGTCATCACGGTCGAGATGACGCGCGATCTTGCCATCGAGTTTTGTTTCCGGCACTTCGGCATGACCGATAA
Organism: Verrucomicrobiales bacterium; assembly: GCA_043770175.1. Taxonomy (GTDB): domain Bacteria; phylum Verrucomicrobiota; class Verrucomicrobiia; order Verrucomicrobiales; family Verrucomicrobiaceae; genus Prosthecobacter. The sequence continues at coordinate 1,757 of JAYVIO010000246.1, forward strand.
GATCCCACGGCCCCGCTGCGATGAATCCAAGCGCTGTGATGCCGTCCGTGGTGTCGGGATAAAGCGCATCACCAGCGATCTGCTCCTCGATGAAACGCGTGTAGGGTTTGTCGTTGTTGAAGGCGCGAATCACATAATCGCGGTAGGGCCAGGCGTTCATGCGCGGCTTATCTTTGTCATAGCCGTGTGTCTCACCGTAGTGGACGAGATCCAGCCAGTGTCGTGCCCAGCGCTCGCCGTAGCGTGGAGAGGCGAGGAGTCTGTCCACGAGAGCTTCGTAGCGTTTGTCGGACAGGCCGGACCAGTCTGACATATCCGACGGCGTGGGTGGCAGACCAGTGAGATCGAAGTAAAGCCGACGAATGAGCGTGCGCGCATCCGCTCGTGGTGCGGGCTTGAGGCCCTTCTCGACGAGCTTCTCGCGAATGAACGCATCAATCCCTTTGCCCTTCGCCCTTTGCCCTTCGCTCAAAGGCTTGAAGCTCCACCAGTCGAGCCGGTCTTCGACCTTGGCGACATCTACGCCTTCAGGCCACACCGCGCCCTCATCGATCCAACGCTTCAAGGTGTCGATCTCCGCGCTGCTGAGCTTGGTCTTTGGCGGCATCGCGATTTTTTCATCCACACCGCTGACGAAGCGAAATAGCGGACTCTCCGCACTTCTTCCAGCGATGATGTTCGGCGCGTGTTCCTCGCCTCCCGTTAACGCGATGGATTTGATGTCGAGCCGGTAGTCGTTCTTCTGTTTGTTCGCGCCGTGACACTCGTAGCAGTGCTGTTCGAAGATCGGACGCACTTCGCGCACGAAATCGACCGCGAAGGCGGGCGTGGAGCAGGCGATGATGAGGCAGAGGGGACGCATGGTCTCTCATACGGCATTAAAAGCCTCGTTTCATGCCACGCGAGCGCGGGACAGCGTGATTCATTCGAAGTCGGCATCTTGCTGCCACCCGGATCGGGCCTATAGAGAGGCATGTCCTTTACCTCACTCGGTCTGTCAGCTCCACTATTGAGTGCCGTTAACCAATACGTCACGCCAACACCGGTGCAGTCGGCGGCCATCCCGGTGGTGCTGAAGGGCGGGGATGTGCTGGCCACGGCGCAGACGGGCTCGGGCAAGACGATGGCGTTTGTGCTGCCGCTGCTTCAGCGCTGGCTTTCCACACGACTGGAAAAACCTCGGCGTGTCCACACGCTGATTCTCGTGCCCACGCGGGAACTGGCGGCGCAGGTCACTGAGACGGTGATGCGCTGTTCGGTGCATCTGCCGGAGCGAATCAAGGTGGTAAGCGCGTTTGGCGGTGTCTCGATCAATCCACAGATGATGGCGCTGCGTGGTGGGGCGGACTTTGTGATCGCGACGCCGGGACGGCTGCTGGATCTCGTGGATCACAATGCGGTGCATCTTTCGCATGTGGCCGCGCTAGTGCTGGATGAGGCGGATCGGCTGCTGGATCTTGGCTTCGCTGATGAGTTGAAGCGAGTGCTGGCCCTGCTGCCGAAGCGTCGGCAAAACCTGCTGTTCTCCGCGACGTTTCCCGAGGCGGTTCAAGCCTTGGCGAAGGAACTGCTGCATGAGCCGACCGTGATCGAGATCGAGTCGGCACCCACGGAGATGCCAGTCATCGAGCAACGCGCCATCGAGGTGGACGAAGATCAGCGCACGCCATTGCTGCGCCATTTGATCAAGACGGAAGGCTGGCAGCGTGTGCTCGTCTTTGTGGCCAAACAATACTCCGCCGAGCACGTCGCGGACAAACTGCGACGCGGCGGCATCAGTGCCGTGGCGTTTCATGGTGAGCTGAGCCAGGGCGCGCGCAGTCAGGCTTTGGCGTCGTTTCAAGACTCGCAGATCCAGGTGCTCGTCGCCACGGATCTCGCTGGGCGCGGATTGGACATCGTGCAACTGCCCGTTGTGGTGAACTACGACCTGCCGCGCTCTGCGGTGGATTACACGCACCGCATTGGCCGCACGGGGCGAGCCGGGGAGGCCGGCATCGCCGTGAGCTTCATCACCGCAGCAGCGCACGCACATTTTTGCCTCATCGAGAAGCGCCACCATCTGACCATCCCACGTGAGCACATCCCCGGCTTCGAGCCTCAAGATGAAGCGCCGCAGCCATCCAGCACCGGCGGCATCAAAGGCCGGCGCAAGAGCAAGAAAGACAAGCTGCGTGAAGCCGCAGCACGACAAGGCGGACCCGCGCGCGCGATCACGGACCAGGCCTCTTAGCGCTGCGGCACAAGAATCTCTTCCAGCACACGGCCATCGACGTTGGGAAGTTTCAAATCCATCAGCTTCGCCATCGTCGGGGCCACGTCGAGATTGGCCATGCGGTCAAGCACGACGCCTTGCTTGATGCCGCGGCCGCTGGCGATGAAGATGCCGTCGAGTTCGGGGTCGCCGTTGAAGAAGCCGTGCGTGCCGCCGTAGTTCACGGTGGGTGCAGTCACGGCATCACCTGCGGCGGCGTTGTTGAAGGCGTAGCCGGGTTTGGCGTAGAGCACGAGATCGCCCATGCCCTGGTTTTCGTCTGGAGTCGGCATGCCGAGCGTGTGCCCGTCCTTGCCTTCAATGACACGGTCCACTCCTTCAGTTTGCTCAAACATCGCCTTGAGTTTCGGCAACAACTCAGCTTTGCGGGCGGGATCGTTCACATAGACGAAGGCCATGCCGCCCTGCGTCATGCAGAAGGCGTCGCATTGGTTGATCGTGGGGCCGAGAGCAGTGGCGAGACCGGCTTTCTTGAGCACGACGTTCGGATACACATAGGTGGACACTTTTTTGAAGCCATGGTCGGTGGCGATGATGAAGGTGGTGCGGTCGCGCAGGCCACTTTCGTCCACGGCTTTGACCAAATCGCCGACGAGTTTGTCCGCGTAGGCCAGCGCGGTATGGCTGGCCATCGTGCCGGGGCCGTAAGTGTGATGCGTGGCGTCGGTGTTGAGCGTGTGATACATCAGCAGGTTCGGCTTGTGCGTCTTGAAGATGTGGATCGCGGCCTTGGTCCACATGTTGTCGAGAAAAGTCACGCTCTTGCGCTGCGGACCGAGCTGCATCCAGGCGATGTGCTCCGGTGTGATCGTGCCGGCGGCGATCATCTCCTTCACCACCGGGCTTTCGACCTCCGGCAGTTCCGCAAAGCTCCAGGTGATGGTGCCAGGCCGCGTGACGGCCACCCAGTCGGACTCCGCCGTCGTCAAACCGGCTTGATAGGCGATGTCATACAGCGTGGGTACCTGCACCAGCTTCGATTTGTCCACCCAAGGTTCAATTTTGGCGGACTTACCGTCTTGGCGTACGAGCAGGCCGTTGAAGAGCACGCCGTGCTTGCGCGGTTCCACACCGGTGACGAGCGTCGTGTGGTTGATCCAAGTGATCGACGGATTGCTCACCGTCATCGCCTTCGCACTCGCGCCTTCCGCCGCCAGCTTGCGCAGATTTGGCACCTGCAGGGACTCATCGTTCCACAGCCAGGCCGGGAAGCCGTCGATGCTGATGAGGATGACATGATGGTCCTTGCTGCCCGACTTTGAACAAGAGGTCAGGCCGAGGACAATGACGATGCCGAGAAAAACGAGAGCGCAAAATTTCATTTGGGGCGAAGGGTTACGAGTGCTTGCCTCGTTTGCTTTCTTGCTCATGAAGCGCCTCGTATTTTTCCTGCTCTCCACCATGTCTGCCCATGCCGTCGAAATCATCGCGCATCGTGGTTTTTCCGCGCGTGCGCCGGAAAACACGCTCGCGGCGTTTGAACTCGGCTGGAGCAACCAGACGGATGCCTGCGAGCTGGATGTGTATCTCACCGCCGATGGCAAAACGGTCGTCATTCATGACAAGGACACGAAACGCACCACCGGTGTGGCGCTGGACGTGGCGAAGTCGAAGCAGGCGGAGCTGACCGCGCTCGATTCCGGTTCGTGGAGGGGCAAAGAGTGGGCAAAGGAGAAAATTCCGACGCTGGAGCAGGCGCTCGCGACTTTACCGAAGGGAAAGCAACGTTTCTTCATTGAGGTGAAGTGCGGCGCGGAGATCGTGCCGGAGTTGAAGCGCATTCTGGAGCCCATGAAGGATCGTGCAGCGCAGTTGGCCGTCATTGCCTTCAATCGTGGCGCGGCGGCGGAATCGAAGAAGGCGCTGCCGTGGATCAAGGTTTACCGCCTTGCTTCCGGCAAGACGAAGGACAAGAAGCCTACGGACCTGAAACAACTCATCGCTGACACCACGGCAGACAAACTCGACGGCCTCGACCTCGGCATGGCCGACTTTCCGTGGGATGAGGCGATGGTGAAGCAGATCCGCGACGCAGGCCTCGGCCTCTACGTCTGGACGGTCAACAAACCCGCCGACGTGCAACGCTTTGCCAAGCTCGGCGTCGATGGCGTCACCACGGATGATCCAGTGATGGCGCGCGAAGCTTTGGCAAGGCCTTGATGCTGCTCGATTTTGCTGCTCCCAAGGGGATGGAGGCGACGCAGGCTTCATTAATCAAGTGCGCCTGCTGAAGTGGTTTTTGTGGCATTTTGGCTGCAATTGGGCCACCCGCAGAAATTGTGAACCGCCGCACGGTGCCTTGCCGCAAGGCTGCCCGAGTGACGGAACCTCGTTGAGGTTCATGATCAGGTGGGGTGCGCAGGGTCAGGTTCCCAGGGGAGCGCTCGCTGGCGCTCAGCACTTCTGGGTTGCATGATGCAAGCCCGTTGGGCTTCTTGAATCATCCAGCCGCTGTTCTCACTCCGGTCTCACTGCCTGCGGCTCACGCGACTTCAAGACTTCATACTTGGTCAATTCGCGCCACTGACCTTTCACGAGGTTGCCGAGCACCAGCATGCCGATCTTCACGCGGACGAGGCGCAGGACTTCGATGCCGAAGGCTTCGAGGAGTCGGCGTATATGGCGGTTGCGGCCTTCGTCGAGGGTAAATTCGAGCCAGGTGTTCTTTTCGCCGGTGCGGAGAATTTTCACGTCCTTGGCGGCGAGGTGCTCGCCTTCGTCATCGATGCCGTGTTTGAACTGGGCCAGGCGCTTGGCATCCACTTCGCCGCTGATCTGGACGTGGTAGGTTTTGTCGAGGTGCGTGTCGGGATTGGTGATCGTGTCGGCCCAGACGTTGTCGTTGGTGAACAGCAGCATGCCTTCGCTGGCCTTGTCGAGCCTGCCGACGGGCGAGAGATGCGGCAGTTTGGAATTCTCGAAGCAGGAGAAGACGGTCTCGCGGCCGAGTTCGTCCGATGCACTGGTGACGAGGCCGCGTGGCTTGTTGAGCATGACGTACATGCGCGGGGCCTGATTGATGCTGATGTCATCCATGATGATGACGTCCTTTTTCAGTACTACAGGGAACTCGGGATTCTTCCGCACGGTGAGGTTCACCTTCACCTTGCCCATGCGGATCAGCTCCGTGGCACGGCTGCGCGAGCAGAAGCCGAGCTTGGACATGGCGCGGGCTAGTCCGGTGCGGGTGGGTGGGGGTTGAGACATCAGACTGCCATCTATCGAGATGAATGACGCCTTGTCACGCTGATGGTGAGTGAATACATTGGCGGCATGACTCTGGAACTTCCTGAAATCAGCAGTTTGCGCCGCTTCACGGCCGATGACTTGCGTCTCGAACTGGCGTGCGCGCTCTATGCCCGCAGCAGAATCAGTGCGGTGGCTGGTGCGGAGCTGGCCGGGCTGGATTTGTTTGGGTTTCAGTCCGTGCTGCGTGACCGGAACATCCCGCGGCAGTATTCGGAAGAGGACTTGCAGGATGACGTGGCCGCACTCAACCAGCTTTTCCCGGCGTGATCGTCGTCGCAGACACCTCTGTGATCCTTAACCTGTGCAAAGTGGGACACGAGCATCTGCTCCCGGCTCTGTTCAAAGAGGTTTGGATCCCCGAAGCCGTAAGCCGAGAGTTTTCCCGTCTCAGTCAGGCCCAGCCACGTTTTCACGGCATCGCCCTGCCCGCTTGGGCAATGGTTTCACCCATGGCAGTCATTCCATCTGAGGTGGCCTCACAACCCGGTCTGCATGCGGGTGAAGCAGCTGCTTTGGCCCTGGCCATCACGAAACATGCCGACGCGGTTCTGATGGATGAAGCAGCAGGCAGAAGTGCGGCCCGCACCCTGGGAATCACGGTCATTGGGGTGCTTGGCGTTCTGCTTCAGGCAAAACGTGCGGGGCTCATCTCCGAGATCAAGCCGGTGCTGAATCGGTTAGAAGTGGAGGCAGACTTTTGGCTTTCAGCATCCGTGGTGCAGCAGGCTCTGCTGCAGGCCGGCGAGCAGCCTGACTGAGCCATTTCACGCCCGCGGCTTCAAATCACGCTCGATGTCCTCGCGATCGACACGATTCCGCGCCTTGATCTTGTGATCGCGCTTGTTGCGGCGTTCGACGGTCATCTGGCGTTTTTTACGCTGCTTGCGGAGGTTGGCGATCTCATCCTCCAGCTTCAAATAACCCTCGTAGCGCTCGACATCGAGCTTGCCGGCCTCTGCCGCCGTGCGGATGGCACACCCAGCGTCGGTGCCGTGTTTGCAGTCGTTAAATTTGCACTGCTGCGCGAGTTCCTCGATGTCGGCAAAGCGTTCGCGCAGCGTGGTCTCATTCGTCCACATCTGCACCTCTTTGATGCCAGGATTGTCGATGAGGATGCCGCCCTTCGGCAGGACGAGCAGTTCGCGGGCGGTGGTGGTGTGGCGGCCTTTGCCGGTGACTTCGTTCACTTCATCGACCCATTGCCAGTCGTCACCGAGCAGCAGATTGATCATCGCCGATTTGCCGACGCCGCTGGAGCCGATGAAGGCCACGCTTTGACCGCGCTTGAGATAATCCTTGAGCACCTTGAGGCCCTTGCGCTTCTTCACGCTGGTCACATGCACGTCCGCATCGGCGTTCAGCGCACGAATGGCCTCTGCTGCCTCCTGACTCTGCGCTTCGGGGTAAAGATCGCTCTTGTTGATCAACACGACCGCTTTGGCTCCACTGCGACCGATGACCGTGAAGTAGCGCTCCATGCGGCGCAGGCTGTAATCAGGCCCGGCATCAGTGACGACGACAACCGCGTTCACATTTGCGGCGATCACTTGTTCCTCGGCGCTGTCGCCTGCGGCCTTGCGGGAAAAACAGGTCTGCCGTGGCAAACGAGCGCGAATAATGTTGTCACCATTTTCGCCGCCGACTTCCAGCGCCACCCAATCGCCCACAGCAGGCAATTCAGCGTCCGTTTCGGCATCGTGATACACTTTGCCACTCAGGATGACCTCGAACTCATCGAAGCCGTTCGCGCCATCATCCAACAACGCACCGTAGCTGATCTTGTTGTCACGGATCAGCCGTGCCGGCTTCCAGCCTTGCTCGCGAAACGGCTCAAAGTGCTGCGCGAAAAAATCATTCCAGCCGAGGTCGATGAGGTTCATCGGCGCCACTGATACATCCAGCGTTCGGAGATCACTTTCTTCTCGGCCTTCAGCTCCATCATGATCTCCAGCAGGTTGGTTTTCTCCGGCACATCGAGTTTAAAGAAGGCACGCCAGCCGCCGGTCTCGTTGTTTCGCATGACACGCTTGTCCAGCACTTTGCCTTCGCCGCCGCTGAGCACCACGTCGATGTCTGGCGTCCAGTCCTTCGGTTTGCCAGCACCGTTCTCGCCCCCTTTGGCAAAGTCGATGACATACAGATGATCATCGGAGTCCATCACAAAGCCACGACGCGAACCGATCACTTTGCAAAGGCCACTAGGCTCATGCTGATCCAGCCAGTTGAGCTTGTACTCGACCTTCAACGGTTCCGCAGGTGTGGCGGGCAATTGATCCGGTTTCCACATGGCCACGATGTTGTCCCAGGTTTCTTCGCCGGTGGAAAGCTCGACGAGCGTGACGGCACCTTTGCCAAAGCCGCTCACCGGTTCCACCCACACGGCGGGACGTCGATGGTAGTTGGCTTCGAGATCCTGGAAGTTATTGAAGTCGCGATCACGCTCGGCGAGACCGAAGCCTTTGAGGTTGGCCGTCTCGAAAATGCTCATGCGCAGGTCACGGCTTACATCCAGCGGCCGCCAGATCGTCGGCCCGCCTTCGATCTCGACCTGCAAGCCGTCTGAATCATGCACCTCGGGCCTGAAATCATAAGGTTTCGGGTGCGAGTTCTCGCCAAACCAGAACATGCTCGAGAACGGGGCGATGCCGAGCATCTTCACCGCCTTGCGTAGATGCAGCGTGGCTTTGATTTGCATCTCCGTGCTTTCACCGGGCGTCGATTCAAACTCATACGCGCCGGTGATGCTCGGCCCGTTGAGCAGCGCGAGCAGCTTGAACGATTTGTCGCCCGGCTTCGGCTGCTGAAACCAGAAATGCGTGAAGTCCGGGAACTCCTCCGGCTCGCCACCGATGGTGTTCACCGCCACCGCACGCGCTGAGATGCCGTAGCCGAGCTGCGTCGTCACAGCGCGGAAATAACTCGCCCCCATGAACACCATGAACTCAAACGGCCGGCCGATCAGCGAATCGGGCGCGAGCACGCGAAACCCTGCATAGCCCTGCGGATTCTTCGCCTCCGCAGGCACCTTCAGATCGCCATACTCGAAATTTTTGCGATCAAACGGCACGTCCACGGTCTGCGGCCCCTTCATGTCGAAAAACATCACCGGTTTCTTGAACATCCAGCCCGGATGGAAGAACTCGATGCGATACGTGTCGCCAAGGTCCGCAAACAGCGCCTTGTCACGCAGGTAGCGGATCTGCCGATGCCCGTCGTATTTCAACCCTTCGAAAAACGGATCAAGCTGTTGCGATGGTGCCTGGTAGGGCAGCAGCGCGAGTTGTGCGGCCACTTTCTCCAGATCGGCAAAGCCTTTGACCGAATCCGAGGCCACCTGGGCCAGGCAAGGAACGGCAAGCAGCGACAGAACCGAAAGCGGGAGGGAAAATTTCATGCGTATGGGGAGGGTGTTAGGATGCAGCACAGGGCATGCCAGTCAACCGGCGTGGCAGGAAGCTCTTGCCAGCCAACCGTTCATTGCGGCATCATCACGATATGAGCACGAATCCACCCGCCAAGCTGCTGCCCGTCTTTTTGTTCAATGCCGCCTACATGGCTGCCGCGGTCACGGGCTCCATCGTGCAGGGCAATCGCGAGTTCATTTTCTACATCGTCGTCATGCTCGTGCTCATTGCCGTGATAAGCATCGTCCACCGCCGCGTGCGACTCACCACCGCACTGCTCTGGGCGTTCTCCGTGTGGGGTCTGGCGCATATGGCCGGCGGCTTGTGCCCGCTGCCCGCAGGCTGGCCCTACAACGGCGATCACGCTGTGCTCTACAGTTGGTGGATCATCCCTAATCTGCTCAAATACGATCAAGTAGTGCACGCCTACGGTTTCGGCGTCACCACCTGGCTGTGCTGGCACATTTTGCGCAATGCCCTGCGTCAACCTGACGGCAGTGCCGTGCGTCCTACCTTCGGCATGCTCACGCTATGCGCCGCCGCCGGCATGGGCTTCGGTAGTTTGAATGAAGTCATCGAGTTCATCGCCGTGCTCACCATTCCGAACACCAACGTCGGCGGCTATGAAAACACCGGCTGGGATCTCGTCGCCAATCTCGTCGGCACCATCATGGCAGCGCTCATCATTCGCATCAGATCGTAGGACGGGCGTGGCGACAGCCCGCCCGTCTGCTTGGCGGCAGCGCGTTGGCCGACGCACGCTCAAAGAAGTCGGGCGGGCTGTCGCCACACCCAACCTACGCTGTGAGCTTGTTTGGCCTGCTCCAGCGGATTCTTCCCAGCACCAGATCGCCCTTGAAGCCCGCCTTCGGCAGCATCTCGCCATCGGTGACCCAGGATTCGTCCGGCGTGACGTTCAGCGTCTGAAAATTGCCCATCAGCGGCACTTCATCGGCGGCATTCACGCCATCGCCCATCAGCGGCAGCACCACGCGCTCGGTGTCGCGAATGAGGCGGAGCGTTTTCAAATCCACCTGCGCCATGAACAGCGGCGCACGCCAGCGGATGACCTTCGTGTTGCTGGCGTCCTTCCGCGTGTAAACCAAGTGTAGAGCGTCGCTGTGTGGCAGCCAGTGCTGCTGCGTCGTGCTCATGTCCAGTGGCGTGCCGTCATCCCAGCACCAGGGCTGCTTTTCTTCAAAATCGAGGCCGTCATCGCTCGCAGCCACATAACCGCGATTGTCCTCCGCACGCAGCGTGGCATAAAACTTCCCGCGATAGCGCACCAGCGACGGCTCCAACAGGCCGCGACCGGCAGCGTGCTTGATCTCGCGCCCGACCTTCTGAATCGCGAGCGTTTCGCCATCGAACGAGCAACGCACGCCTGCCGCAGACCTGCTCGTCTGCTTCGCACCAAAGGACATCACGAACGCGATGCTGCCATCTTCCAGCACCTCGCGCTGACCGCAATTGTTCGTATAGATCGTCGCCCCGCGTGGATCATCCCAAATGAGGCGCTTTCGCTCGGACCACTGGCCGTTCTTATAAACCGCATACACCGGACAGCGCGGCGGCTGCTTGCGGTCAAAACCTTTGCCCTTGTAAAACACATTGTGGCCCAGCGCCAACACGCTGCCGCTCTGCGGGTGAAACTGCGGCACCACATCGCACACGCTTTCATCGCCGCGATCATCCGTGGCAGGATTGCGCCCCAACGCTGGCACCGGGCGTGGTTCCGTCCATGTTTTGCCGAAATCACGCGACTCCATCCAATGCACCGGCAGGAAAAAATCAGAGCCGCGAATCTCCTGCATCGTCATGAACACCACCGGCCCGTCCTTCGACGGCACCAAACACGGACGCGGATGAAACCACGACGGCCCGCTGCCATCACGGCCGCGCTTGAGAGTGATTTTTTCAATCGAGGTCACCAAACCGCCCACAGACTGCCCTGAGACGGTATTTGCGGCGAGCAGTCCCGCCGCGCTCTGCTGAATGAAACGACGGCGGTCCATGATCGCAGCAAAGTGAAGTTCATTTCGCCTTCGGAGCCGGTTTCGGCTTCTCGGGCAGACCCTGGCCCGGCTTCGGGTCGAGATTCGCCTTCATGTCGTCTTCCGTCACCGTCGAGGCCACGCCATCGGCGGGAATTTTGGCTTTCGCCGTCCACAAGATTGCGTTCAGCACCAGCTTGCGCTGATCGTTGTTTGCCCAGCCTTTGTGAAAGTGCCCACCGGTGAAGCCGAAGCCGCGACCACCATCCGCGCGCTCACAGGCCCAGGCCACATGCTGCTTCTCCTTATTCTTCACTGACTCACGCACCGCCGGATTGCCGCTGTGGTGCCCGTCCGGGCGGCTCATCGTCGCATCAGGGGCCACATCGCTCAGGATCGGCGTCACGCCTTCCATACCCTTGCGGAAGCGCATGTAGAAGTACCATTCGTCATTCGTGGCAAAGGGCTTCACGCCGCTGGAGATGGGATGCGCCGGGAATTCTTTGAAGTTCGCGTCCCAGTGCGGATTCACGCTCCAGTTGATCTCAAACGCGCCACCCATCCAGTCGATGAACTCCTTGTTGCCCTTCTCAATCGTCGGCTCCACCGCGTAATGCAGCGTCAGGAAGCCGCAACCGCGCTTCATCTCCTTGTCGAGCTGCGCGAGACGATCACCTTGCAGCGCTGGATGCCCGCCACCGCCATCGGAATAGATCACCACCGTGTCCGCCTTCGACAGCTCCTCCTGCTCCGGCCATTCACCGTTCAGATGGAATTTGATGTCCACCTGATCCGCCGCGCCCTGCTCCAGACACTTCTTCAAAAGCTGGATGCCCGCATTGTGCTCATGCTGCCCCGGTCCATGCGACGGCTTCCCCGCGATCATGACGATAGATTTCTTGTCCGCAGAGAATGCGGAACTGGCGAGTAAAACGAGAACGACGAGGGAAAGCAGGTGCTTCATGGTGGTAGATTGAGCTAAACGATGCATGGCCTACGGAACACACAGAAGACACGGAAAATTTCAAGCTCACGTATTCTGCGTATTCTCTGTGTTCCGTAGGCCAACACCGCGCCACGCCAAAATCCCGCACATGCCGAAGCCAAACGCATTCAGCGTCCCGTGGATCGCCCACATCTGCGGCATCGTCAGCGCGAGATTTGGAAAGACACATCGCAGGCCAAACCCGAGCGCCAAAAGCATCGCCGCGAGCAGCGATGCTCCCGAAGTAATAAATCCAATGCGCGGCCAGATGTTCCATTCACGTTCCAAACCCCGTCGCATTTGCGAAATCGCCACACCCAGCGCTCCAAGCACCAGAACCGTCACGCCAAACGGCTCCACAAACCGCAGCACGCCAAAATGCGTGCATGTGATTCCCATCGCCACCAACGGCACGCCGAGCAAGATCGCCACGCACGAGAACCGTGTCCAGCATCCCGGCCTTGCTTTCGCATTCAATCCCGCCATCAGCGGCAGCGTGAACCCCGCATGATGAAAATGCGCCGCCGTCAGCAGCACGATCAGCGGATCGAAGTTCCACGGCGTCCAGTTTGCCCGATGCGCCACGAGCCATGCCGCGCCGATGGCGGGAAAAACGGTCGCGGCATTCTCACAACTCTCTGCCATCGACGGCAGGCCATTCTTACGCCACTCCATCGCCACATCCCAAACGGCCCTTGCTCGCACCACCAGCCACGGCACCGCAAACAGCGCCGCCTCCCATCCCGGTTCACGCAGAAACGATCCGGCCAGCACAATCACTGCCGCATCATCAAACTTGCGCCGCCACAGCTTCGCCGATTCGCCAAACCATAGCGGCATCAGCATCAGCGGCGAGAACAGCAGCAGAATCACCACCCACGATGACTCCACGGCTCGCGCCTTCAGCATCGCGACAACTGCGAGCCAAATCAGCGGCTTGATCCAGGTTTTTGGGTCCAGTTTGTTCATGATTGCACGGCTTGTTTCATCCTCTCTTGTGAGTCCCGCACAAACCGGCACTGCCACCACCGTGCCAGCGGAAAGCCAAGCCATGCCATCCAGTGTCGTGGATGTGAAAAGGCACGAATCACATACCACACGCTGCCGTCCGGCCGTTTCTCGACACAGAACATCTCCTCGCCGCACTCCGCGTGTTCCGGCAGCGTGCCATAAACAAAGCCATGCGTGTATTCCGAATCACAGCGCCGCAGAATCCGGCAGGGATTTACCCACCACAGCCCACAGATGCGCGTCACCATCGCTACGATCTGCCCAACCTCTTGACCTTTGACGGCTTGACGGCTGACCTCCGCCCACGCCGGAAACATCCGCCATGCGTCCAAAGCCTCGCATGCCTCTCGATAGGCCGCTTCACCACTTCCCAACCTCACTGCATGCTCATCCGCGATGAATCCGCTCTTCAGCGGCGGTGTGTAGCTAAGCGGCTCGTCACTCCATGACTCCAACACTCCTCGGAGTCGTTCCGTTGATGGTTTTCGCAAGCAAAGCATCGCCCACTATGGAGCGCCGTCGAATCGTCGGCAAAAAAAGATGTTGGCTGGCTGACCATTCGTCGGCACTCCATAATCCATGCCCCCACCCATCCGCGCCGTGATCTTCGACTTCGACGGCCTCATCGTTGACACTGAAAGCACCGGTTACCACACCTGGAGAGAAATCTTTGACCAGCACGGCCATGAACTGCCCGTGGAGCGCTACGCGCAGGTCGTCGGCACCGATTTCAACACCAGCTACGATCCGCGCCGCGACCTCGAACAGCTCACCGGCCGTGATTTCGACTGGCAGGCCATCGAACTCGATCGCAAGACCCGCGAAAGCGAGCTGAGGAAGCACCTGAAGCTTCTTCCCGGTGTCGCGGACCTGCTTCAAGAGGCCGATGCATTGGGTTTGCGCATTGCCATCGCCTCCAGCAGCCCGCGTGTGTGGATCGACTCGTGGATGGACCAGCTCGGCCTCCACGATCACTTCCACCACATCTCCACCGTCGATGACACCGGCAAGGTGAAGCCCGATCCGTCTCTGTTTCTTCACGCCGCTGAAAAACTCGGTGTGAAACCCGAGGAAGCCGTCATCTTCGAAGACTCCCTCAACGGCCTCCGCGCTGCCATGGCCGCCGGCATTCGTTGCGTTGTCGCGCCAGGGCCGATGACGCGTCATCTCGACTTCACCGGTGCGTGGAAACGCGTCGAGTCTCTCGCGCACGTTACGCTCGCGGAGCTGATGTTGGTAAAAGTTGTCGGCTGAAGATAGACACGCTTAAAAGCGGCAAAGATTGACATGTGTTCGCAAATTTGGTAACAAGATGCGTGCCACAAACCAAAGTCATTTTTTACCAGGAAGAAGATGGAACCGTTCCGGTTCTGGACTGGCTGGAGGATATTCCAGTTAAGGCGCAGTTGAAATGTCTCGCCCGGCTGGAGCGGCTGAGGCAGGAAGGTCATGAACTGCGCCGACCCGAGGCTGACCTGCTGCGCGACAAGATTTACGAGCTGAGAGCCAGCTTGCAGGGCGTGCATTACCGACTGCTCTACTTTTTCCACGGCAACTTGGCTGCCGTTGTCTCGCACGGAATCGTCAAAGAGGACCGCGTTCCACCTGTCGAGATCGACCGCGCCATGGAGCGGCGGCGACGATTTGAGACCACTCCAAACAAACATACCCACAAGGAGTAAATTATGAGCAAACCCAAGACCCCAAAAACCCAGGACGCCGTGGAAATCCTCCGCCGTAGGCTAGTGGCTGGAAAACCGGACCAACAGGCCGAACTGGAGCGCATCCGCGCCGAGGACGCTGTGGCTCGTAAAATCTATGACCTGCGCACCAAGTCTGGTCTCTCTCAACGTGCCCTAGCCAAACTGGTCGGCACCACAGCATCCGCCATCTGCCGATTGGAGGATGCGGACTACGAAGGGCATTCATTGGCGATGCTCAACCGTATCGCTGCCGTGCTCGACAAACGCGTGGAGATTCGGTTTGTGTCGTTGCGGCCCACGGTACGTCGGCAAGCGGCAGTGGCATGACCCAACCCGCTTGTCGGTCGTCCATTTTCAGTTCCTCTATATGAAATTAATCATTTTAGCCCTCATCATTTTACCAATGCTGCTGAGTGCCGCCGATCCCGCCTGGCTCACAACAGGCGAGTTTCATTGGAAGTCCTCCCCGCCGCTCATCACTCCCGCCGAGAATGCCGCCGATCCCGATGTCGCGCTCAAAGACCCCACGATGGTCTTCCACGACGGAAAATGGCACCTCTTCGCCACACATCGCCGTGCCTCCGGCAAGGTGGACATGCAATACCTGAGCTTCGCCGATTGGAAAGACGCCGACAAGGCCACGCGCCACACGCTCGAGTTCCACGATCAATACCACTGCGCCCCGCAGGTCTTCTACTTCACGCCGCAGCAGAAGTGGTATCTCATCTACCAGCTCGCCGATGAGAAGCGCCCGCTGAAGTTCGGCCCTTACTTCTCCACGACCACCACCATCGAAAATCCGAAGTCTTGGACGAAGCCGCAGCCGATGATCGAATCACTGCCCGAAGGCGGCACGAAGACGAAATGGATCGATTTCTGGGTCATCTGCGATGCCACCAAGGCCCACCTCCTCTACACCAGCGACGACGGCCACTTCTGGCGGCGCGAAACCACGAAGCAAAACTTCCCGCTCGGCTGGTCCAAGCCCGAACTGCTCCTCCAAGACACCAAAGAGGCGCTCTTTGAAGCCTCCTGCACCTACAAGCTCAAAGGCCGCGATCAATACCTCACCATCATCGAAGCCCTCGGCCAAGGTCACCGCTACTACAAAGCCTGGCTCGCCGACAAAATCGAAGGCCCGTGGAAGCCGCTCGCCACGACCCGCGAAAAGCCCTTCGCCGCCACCGAGCAGATCGCGCCAGCTACGGATTGGACCACTAGCATCAGCCACGGCGAATTGATTCGCAGCAGCAACGACGAAACCCTCGAAGTCGATCCTGTGGGTCTTCGATTCGTCTTCCAGGGCGTGGATGAGCAAGGCTACAAGGCGCCGAAGTATGGCAGCATCCCATGGAAGATCGGCCTCCTCATACAAGACCCTCCTTTTTTCAGTGTGGAGGAACAACTCAAGCGGGTCATTCCAAGGGTTTCACTGGAGAATGCCACTCTTGTTGAGGCAATCGATGCCGCCCGCGTGTGGGAAGGCGAGCCTCCGACTGACTTCGGCCGATTCGATTGGTACTATCATGCTTACTTTGAGGCCAACTACCCCGTCAATATCGTGGTCTTTAGTGGGAACAACGCAGACAAATCTTCGATCTCAATGGACCTGCGAGACGTGACTGTGGGGGATGTGCTTCGCAAAATCTCGACAATGACTGGCAGAGAACTCACGATCCAACGATCAGCCGTGATCCTCAGTCCTCCAAAAGCAAAAGTGCCGACATGGAAACCCATTCCTGCACTGAATGCCGACCAGATCATTTTTCCCGTGGTCCAATTTCAAGAAGCCACTCTGGAGGAGGCTGTGGAGTACTTTCGTGTGAAGTCCAGACTTCACGATCCAAAAGAAACAGGCGTTGAAATCCGCATTCAGTCAGGCGTTTCCAACAAGCCAGTGATCACGCTGGATATCAGACATACACCACTGCCAGAGGCGCTGATGTACTCCGCCTGGCTTGCCGGCTACAAGGTGGAGGTGGTCGGGCAGGATTTTTTGCTGACACCGTTGAGCAAGGATTGAGAACGCATAGACACCCTTCACAGTTTGAAGAATCTCCTTCCACTTCCCCCATCCATTAAATAGCATCCCTTTCTCATACCATGAAAACACATCATCTTATCAAGACGTCTTGCCTCGCGCTCTTCATCAGTTTCACGGCCAGCGCCCGGTCAGAAGACGGGGCGCTGGAGGAAAAGGTCCAGAAGATCATTTTTCCCGTCGTCCAATTCAAAGACGCCACCATAGAGCAGGCGGTTGAATACATCCGGATGAAGAGCCGTGACCTGGACACGATCAGCCAGCCGCCGGTGACGAAGGGCGTCTCCATCGTTCTTCGCAGCGGTGGATTGGCGGACACCATTAGCCTGGACCTCAGAGATGCTCCGCTGATCGAAGTAGTGCGTTACTGCGCCGAACGTGTGGGATTGCAATACCGCGTGGAAAAGCATGCGGTGGTGCTCGCCACCAAGTTTGAGGAAAAGCCCGCGCCTCCGGCGGCCACGCCGCCTCCGGTCCTTGGAACCGCAGACCAAATGGTCTTTCCTGTCATTCAGTTCACCGATGCCAGCGTCTTCGCCGCTGCGGAATACTTCCAGGCCAAATCGCGTGATCTCGATCCCGAAAAGAAGGGTGTGAACATCGTTGTGAAGCCGGGCGGTGCGGATAACAAGATCACACTCAACCTGCGAAACATACCGCTGCCTTATGCGCTGGCTTACGCGGCCGAATTGGGCGGCTACCAGCTCACTGAAGATGGGCAGTCTTATCTACTCACTCCTGTAAAAGCAGAGTGATCTCATGACGCCGCTCCCGCTCGCCGACCGCTACGCACGCTTTCGCGATGCGGTGTTCAGCGGCATCGAGGAGACGCGGCTGCCTGGCTTTGCGGAGCCACTGACCGAACTCGATCTGCAAAGCCTGTGGTTCGCTGGAGCTTTCGGCAGTGAATTCACCAGCACCGATGGCAAAGCGGTGCGCATCACCGACTTCGGCACCTGGAACTCCGGCCCCGGCCCGGATTTCACCGGCTGCGCGATCAGCGTCGAAGATCAAACGCTGCACGGCGACATCGAGCTCGACCCCGATGCGCGCGACTGGGAGCGTCATCAGCACGGCGCGAACGCAGACTACAACCGCGTTGCCCTGCATCTCTTCTTCGATGCGCCGCAAGAGCGCTTCTATACGCGCACCAGCCAGCATCGCGAGATCACTCAAGTCGTGTTGAATGCTGGAATGCTCGCGCACGATGCGAAGCCGAATCGCGGCCTCGCCGCCGCTCGTCTGGGCCGCTGCGCCACACCGTTGCACGAGATGGAGGCCGCACGCGTGCAATCCATCATCGAATCCGCCGCGCAATACCGGCTGGAGTTGAAATCGAAGCGCCTGCATCGTTGCGTGTCCGCGCATGGGCGCGAGGAGGCCATTTATCAGGCGCTCGCACGTGCGCTCGGCTACAGCAGCAACCAGCAGCCCTTCGTTCTGCTCAGTCAGCGCCTGCCGTTGCAGCGCCTGCTCAAACTCGATGCCGCTAAACGCGAAGCGCTGCTCTTTGGCGTCTCCGGCTTCCTCGAAGTCATGCGCAGCGATGACACCGAGCCCGATACCCGCGCCTACCTGCGTCAGCTCTGGTCCCAGTGGTGGAAAGTCCGCAACGACTGCCTGCGCTGGCTGGAGGAGCGCCAGCTTCCGCGTTGGAAGCTCAAAACTATCCGTCCCGGCAATCACCCGCAGCGCCGTCTTGGTGCCTTCGCCGCGATGTTGAACGTCTGGCCGCAGATCGTCGCCCCGCTGGCCGATGCCACGCGCTGGAGTCAGGCCGCGTGGCGCGAGACGCTGCTGGCGCTCACGCATGACTTCTGGAGCACGCATTACACCCTGCTCGCCAATCCTGCCGCCAAACCGCTCGCCCTCATCGGCGAAACTCGCGTGCAGGAGATGCTGGCGAACGTCGCCTACCCGCTGCTCGTGCCCGAGCGCACGCGCCTGTGGGCCGAATACCTTGAACTCCCCGCCCTGCTCGACAATCAAAAGGTCCGCCGTGCCGTGCTGCGTCTGTTTGGCGATGACCCACGCGGCAAAGACTTTACCAAAAAGCTGCACCACCAGCAGGGCCTGCTGCAAATTTACGAGGACTTCTGCCTCGAAGACGATTCCGCCTGCGCCAACTGCCCGTTCCCGGAAAGATTGAAGGAGTGGAGCTGACAATTTCGTTCAACCGCCATGCGCGCATTTCACACTCTCGCCCTGTTGCCTTCATTCATCCTGGCCGCCGACCTGCCTGATCCGGCTGCCATCACTGCCGCCATGAAAAAAGCGGTCGTTTACGCCCACACACACCTCGCTCGTGAAGGCGGCTACGCCTCTTCATATGACAAAGACGGCAAGATCGGCGAGGTCGAGCACGGCAAGTCGCCCACGATCATTTCCATCCAGCCTCCGGGCACGACAACGATGGGTTTGGCGATGCTGAAGGCTTATCAGGCCACTGGCGATGATATTTTCCTCACTGCAGCCCAGGATGCCGCCAAAGCGCTGCTCAAATGCCAGCTCGCTTCCGGCGGTTGGGACAGCGACTTCGATTTCGATCCCGAGAAGGCCAAAAACTACTACCTCCGCAGTGCTCTCGACGCCGGTGACAAAGAACCCGGCAAACGCCGCAACTCCACCACGCTCGATGACAACAAGACGCAGTCCGCGCTGCTGTTTCTCCTCGAAATGGTCCACGAACCCGCCTGCAAGGACGATGCGGACTTGAAGCGCTGCACGAAATTCGCCGTCGATGCTCTGCTCGCCGCGCAGGCACCCATCGGTGCCTGGCCGCAGCAGTTCAGCGGCCCCGCTGATGCCACCGCACCAATTCTCAAAGCCAGCTATCCCGCCGAATGGTCACGCACCTTCCCCGCCGTGAAATACACCGGCTTCTACACGCTCAATGATGACAACCTGCAGCAGATCGCCAAGGTGCTGTTCCGTGCCTACGAACTCGAAAAAGACGAGCGTTACCTCGCCGCGCTGAAAAAGCTCGGCGAGTTCTTCATCCTCGCCCAGATGCCCGAGCCGCAGCCCGTTTGGGCGCAGCAGTATGACCGCGACATGCACCCCGTCTGGGCACGCAAGTTCGAACCACCATCCGTCACGGGCAACGAAAGCCTTGGTGCCATGGAGACGCTCTACGAGCTTTGGGTGCTCACCGGCGACGACAAATACCTCAAACCATTGCCCGCCGCGTTCGCGTGGTTTGAGCGCTCCAAACTCTCCGACGGCCAGCACGCACGCTTCTATGAGCTGCAGACCAACAAGCCACTCTACTTCGTCAAAGACACCTATGTGCTGACCTATGACGACAGCAACGTGCCCACGCACTACGGTTTCAAAGTGGACCCCATGAGCAAGGTGCAAAAGCTCATGGCCAGCCTCGAAACGCCTCTGGAAGAACTCCGCCGCAAACGTCTTGGCCCCGCTACACCCAAAGAATGGGCCAGCCGCGCCAAAGGAGCCGCCGACAAAGCCCGCAAAGCCGCCGACTCCCTCGACAGCGAAGGCCGCTGGCTCAAAGGCGACGAGATCGACGGTGCAGAGTTCACCAAGAATCTGATGGCGATGGCCTATTACGTTGAGGCGGCCAAAAAGAGCGCCAAGTGAGCCGGTTTGCGACGCATCCAGGCAGAAACCCCTCTTGATCGTGCCGGAGCCGGAGTTTAATATTCCAGCATGAGTGCTGATGTCCCCATTCTCGAAAAAATGCTCGCCCCGCTCAGCGAAGGCATGACCGAAGCGTATGCCCGCAGGCTCACCAGCATTCAGGGTGATGAACAGCTTGCCGACGAGCTGGACCGGCTGGCCGCCAGGGAAAGCGCTGGCACGATCACTGAGGAAGAGCGCCGCCGCTACGACACCTATGTTCACGCTGGCAGCTTGATCTCCGTGCTTCAGGCACAGGCCCGGCTGTTCCTAAAGCAAGCCGCCGCGTGATGGACAAAGCCACGCGCCACCTCGTACGGCAGCGCGCCGACAACCGTTGCGAATACTGTCAAGTCCACCAGTCCAACGAGTCTGCACTGCCATTTCACCTCGATCATGTGATCGCCATCAAGCATCGTGGTTCGGATGACATGGAGAATCTCGCGCTGGCCTGTGGTGTCTGCAATCGGGCCAAAGGAACCGACCTTGCAGGCATTGATCCCGACTCCGGCACCCTGACGCGGCTTTTTAACCCGCGAACCGATCTCTGGGCCGATCACTTCTTCCGTGACGGCCCGCTGATTCTCGGCAAGAGCGCCATCGGTCGCGCCACAGTCTGGGTGCTCCAGATGAACGTGGAGCAGCGCGTTGAGCTGCGTACCCTGCTACTGAAGCTTGGTGAGCTTTGACCGCGCGCATCTTGCCTGCGGTGAGTTCACCAAGAACCTGATGGCGATGGCCTATTACGTCGAGGCGGCCAAAAAGAGCGCCCAGTGAGCTGTCCCACAAGTTTGACAGATTGTGGGACGCGGGCCACTGTCCGGCCATCATGGCAGCCGGCGTCAATGTTCGATTCGCAGGGGAGCTTCAAGGCTTCATTCAGCAGCGTGTCCTGAAATCAGGACTCTACAGTTCCACCAGCGAGTATATTCGTGATCTCGTGCGTCGCGATTACGAGCAGGAAGAACAGCGCAAGTGGGCCTGGCTCAAACAGGAACTCAGCGCGGGCGCGATGGCTGATGAGTCGGAATTTGTCACCCTCGATGCGGAGGCTCTGATCACCCAGGCCAGGAAACGCAAGAAGGCCCATGCCCTCTAAAATCTATCCGGCCGCTCAGGAGCGCCTCCTGGAGGTCTGGGCCTACACGGAGAAGAAATGGAGTGAGAAGCAGGCGGACGCCTATGTGCGCGAACTTGTCGCTGAAATCGAGTCCGTGGCTGTTCAGCGACACCGCTGGCGTCCTGTTTTGGACGAGGCCTTGAAGGGCGTTTACTTTTTCCGCCACCGTCATCACTACGTTTTCTTCCGCGAACTTGCCAAGAAGCGGCTCGGTGTCATCAGCGTGCTGCACGAGAAAATGGACATCCCTTCCCGCCTGCGGGAAGACGCGGAGCGTGTGGACTGAAATGCGATCTGCTGCCGTGTGTCTTGGCGACCGTTTTCAGAAACTTCTGCCAATCCTGCCTTTCAATGCCGCAATTACCTTTTCGAGAACGGGCCGCGCCCTCACCGTCGCTTCTCGCCATGCCAGTGTCAGCGAGCGTTCGTAGCACAACCCTTTTTCAATCGGGCGCTGCATGATCGCCGGGCTTCCAGCAAAGGCCGTGCCCTTCGCAAACTCCGGCAGGAAACCCGCATACCGTCCTGTCTGAATCGCCATCGCCACCTGCGTGTAGGAGGAACATTCCAGCGCGACCAATGGCATCACAGGCAGCGATGCTTGCTTCATTCATAGCAGAACCCGCGCCGCACTTCTGAGCTTGGCGTGATGCTGCGAATGTATGTAAGGGCATTGCGTATGGCAACCCTAAACACTTTGACTCCATCAACTCGCCGGTCATCCACCCACGAATGATATGCGTCACGGACGTCTTGCGGGGTTTCTGCAGCCAGCACAAAATGGGAAGACACATCGCGTTCGAGCCAGGGGTGAAACTCAGAAGGCACCCAGCGGCGCAGCGTGAATTCACAGACGGAAAGGCCCCCCCGTGTTCTGTTGATGGCCTGATCAAGCACTCGGAACATGGATGGCGCACACATCCACCTTGCTTCCGTCAAGTCTCCAAAACTGGTTGTTGCGTAATGTTCCCAAAGAGGGCGCATTTGAAGATCGATCAGCAGGCTGGATGGGCTGAACAAATTCAGACGGGCCGATTTGAAAGCGAAAGCCAATCCTTGCTTGAACTTGCCTGTTTGAGCGGCTGCAGCCGCGAGGTTGTGAAGGATGGAAGAATGACGGCGCATTAGATCACGCTGAGGATGCGTGTGGTAGAGTTGAAACAGCTTTTGATACTGCTCCGATGAAGCCAGGTGAATGAATGAGGCCTCAAGAATCTGATGATTTTCTGGGAATGTATAGGCGCTATGCACGGCCTCCTCGGCCAAAGCCAGACTGGAAGCTCCGGTCTGTTCCAATGCCAGCAATCGCAACGCCTCCAGCCAGCCTGATTCCATTCTCTTTTCAGGTGAGCTGGTGAGGTGCTCAAGGGCCAACTCCGGTATGCCAATCTCAAGACAGCCAAACACGGGAGCAAGTCTGCGTTGGTTTTCAGGGTCACTGGGCAGGAAGTCAATAAGGCAGGAATTCGCATGTGGAATGGATGTCGTTTTCATGGTATGAAGGGCTGGTTACAAGCCCCTACGGATTTGCCAAAAAATCGTCAACCACTCGGCTGAAAAAACTCAAAAAATCCCGTGATGTCCGATCACAAGACACTTTTCCAGGCAAGCCTGCCTTTGGCTGAGCGCATCGCTCGCCTCTACTCGAACATTCCCGGTGTCACCATCGAAGATGTCACCGCTGAGGCGCACGCCGCATTGTATCGGGCCGCTTGTGCCTATGATCCAGCACGCGGCTTTTTCGAGCCATTTGCTGGCACGGTCATACGCAACGCCTTGAATTCGCTTTATCAGAGCGAGGCTCGCCATGCCCGGCATTTCGTTCCCGAAACGAGTTTGGCAGCGGCGGCAGATTTGGAGGCCGAGTCGCTGCTTCAGGATCATCCGGACACATCCCAAGACCCGGTTCATGAAGTTCGTACCAGGGAGGCGCGGCAGGTTCTCGACCGTCATCTGGCTGGCTTGCCGGATCGCACACAGCAAGTGATCGATTTGTACTCGCAGGGCCACAGCTACGCGGAAATCGGGGATCTGCTTGGCGTCTCCAAGCAGGCAGCTCACAAGACGGCGACTCATGCGTTTGACCATCTTCGCGGCCAACTTAATTCGGACGGCTACCACGGAATGGGGGAAGGCGGCATGCTGCCAGCCTCTAACCGTCGGCTCCGTTCTGATTTTCAGCCCCAGGAAAGTCGTTCGTTCTGGGATTGGCTGATGGGCTTGTTCGGGAAGTGAGCGACGACGTTACCGATGCCCTGCGATCTTGATCAACCGGCTGAGAAGCTGCCGATTTCGATCATATCGGTTCTCCCAAAAACCCCTGTCCAAGACCAAGACCAGCCGCCGCTTCACCCGGCTCAAGGCTGTGTTCAGGCAAGCCTGTCCTTTGGGATTGGTCGAGTTGTTCAGAAATAGGCTCTTAGAGTTGCTGTCAGCCGTGCAGAAAATCACCGTGTCCCATTCTTGCCCCTGTGAGCCATGCACGGTCAGAACACGGTCAGCCAGGCGAGTGTCCAGGCCGTTCTTGATTTGATCACGTTGGTTCCTGTAAGGGGTGAGGATTGCCCAGCTTCCTTGTCCGAGCTCTTGGGCGATTGCAGCAACTCGTGCAGCCTGCGCGATGTTGCACTTGTCGCCTTTTGGTTCCTTAGCTGCATGCACCACCTCCACAATCAAGGTGCTTGGACCTGCACTCCTTAATCCACTTCGTCCATACACCAACTCGGACAGCAGTGCCGCCAACCCTGGTCCGAAACGATGGGAACACTTCAGGGAGGCAGTCCGCATTTCACCAAAACTCTTCGGGCGGCTGCCGGCTTCTAATAGTTTGGATGCCATATCCCGAACGCGATGCCTCACCGACAGAGCCTTTTCACAAAACAGCGCGGACTTTCCCCACACAATGCACGATTGGTAGTCTTCAAATCTAAAACCTTCATCGTCGTCATCCATCTCACAGACAGGCGGCAGCTGCTTGTGATCTCCCAGCAGCGTGACCGGAACACCTTTGGCGAACACGACCAGAGCTTTGATCAGCGGTGTGAACGCTGCCTCATCAATGAAGATGTGATGAACGTGTGGGATCTTGTCATGAATGTCGCCGATGTACCTGTCCCATGTGAGTCCAATGACCTGAACTACGGTCAGCCGCCTTTCCAAAGTGAGATTGAGCAATTCTTCCTCATGGCCGCGTAGTTTCACGAATTCCGCCTCAATCACTCGCAGCGGTCGGACCCCGAAGCCGAGATTAGAAGTGGCCTGCCTAAGTACGGTCAATTCTTGAATGGCTTGGGCGATCAAGTCCCAGTCGCTCAAGTCGGCCAGGGGCCGCTGACCGTCCTGAGAAAGGTAGCCACGATTCTGGTCCACCCAGGCCCGTGTGTCCTGAATCTCCCTGTCGATGTCACGGGCCTTCTTTTCCCATTCCAATGATCTGCGCCCAGCCAGTTGCAAACTGCCAAGCTCACGCAGAGCCGTGTCGCGTTCATGGCCCAAACGAATGACGTTCTGCAAACGCTCAATGAATCCATCAAGCCTGGGCAGATCATCTGCGGCGCTTCGCCGCTGCATCTCATCTTCAAGCCCACGAATTTCCTGCCGTAGCACAGCGAGGCGTGCCGCTATTCCTCGTTCCTCACATTGTCTGGGGAAGTCTCTCGCAAATTCGGCTGAAGGAGTGCCCAACCGGAGGAATTTCGAAATGTCCCGACCGGCATTCCGGCATGCCTCAATGACACCACGCATGGCGACATCAAGCGCGTTGTTGGTGGGAGCCAGAATCAAAACAACCTGGCCTTCATCGAGATGCGAGAGAACTGCCGAGGCAAGCACATGACGCGTTTTGCCGGTCCCCGGAGGGCCGAAAACATACGAGAGCGGCGATGCCAGAACGGTTTCAACTGCCGGGCGCTGATCCGCAAGGCGCAACGGAATCAGGTTCGACACTCCCAAGCCCGCACCTTGCTCGGGCATCTCGATGGTTTCGCCATGTGCCTCGTACCAGCGCCGCACGTTATCCACGAGGTGTTTCAGGTCACTCACCAGCTTGATGCTTTCTGGGGAAGCTGCCTCGAAAGCTGGATGTGCTTGCGTGAATTCGAGCACGATTTCCTTCTGCAACCAGTCAACGCTCACAACCCTGTAGAGATCACGGCTGACTTCCGCCCCGCCGATCTGCAATTGGACTCCATCGGGGTCGAAGACCGCCCTCGACAGTTTGAGTGTCCACTGACGTTCGCTGTCTTGCTGTTGCTGTTTGGACTTTACTGAAATGTTCTCGCAACCTCGGTTATTTTTCTCCAGGAACTTGCGGTATTGGATTGCGGCATTGATGCACAATTCGGACAAAGTCATTGGTGGAGTCTCACGAGGCTGACTGGCAAGGAAACTTAAAATTGCCCCGTGCAGCAAACATTGCGACTGCAAAGATGAGACCCATAATCTTCGGGCCAGACTTCGCTTCAACCTCAGTGCTGTCAGCCATCGACTACTGTCACTTTCATGCTACCGAACCTCGCCACCACCTGAGCGTCATGCGCATCATCGCCATCTCGAACCAAAAAGGCGGCGTGGGTAAGACCACGACCACCGTGAATCTCGCCGCCTGCCTGGCGGAGCGTGGCGTGCGCGTGCTGCTGGTGGATCTGGACTCGCAGGGGAATGCCACGAGCTGGCTCGGGCTGGCGAAGGAGGAGGGTGGCAGCCTCTATTCGGCGCTGGTGGATGGCACACCGGCCTGGGATGCCGTGCGCAGCACACGGGTGAAGAATTTGTTCATCATCCGTTCCCACCGTGAACTCGCCGGCGCGGAGATCGAGCTGGCCCAGCGGGGGCAGCACCTCACACGTATGCGTGAGGTGCTGGACGAGCTGCGGCCACGCCCCGAGTTTGACCTCATTTTGCTCGACTGCCCGCCCTCCCTCGGCGTGATCATGACCTCGGCCCTGGCGGCGGCGGATGAGATTCTGGTGCCGATCCAGTGCGAGTATCTGGCCCTGGAGGGCTTCTCCGACTTTCTGGAGATCGTGCAGCAGATCATCGCCAGCGGGGTCAATCCAAACCTGCATTTCGGCGGCGTCTTAATGACGATGTTCGATGGCCGCAACAGCCTGTCCCAGCAGGTCGTCAATGATGTCCGCGCCTATTTAGGCGAGAACTCCCCCGGTGAACTCGTGTACCAGACGGTGATCCCCCGCACGGTGCGCCTGGCAGAGACGCCGAGCTTTGGCAAAACCATCCTCGAATACGATCCTCAAGGCAAGGGTGCAGCGGCGTATCGTGCCCTAGCGGAGGAGTTTCTGAATCGCCAGCCGCGCCAAGTTGCCGCGCCTTGAATTCGGTTTCGGTCTCTCGCGCAGGGCGGTTTGTTCAGACCCGCGACGACAGGATCGCGCCCACGCACTACTCCTTCCGCATCATGCAGCAGGGCAATCTCGACAGGCTGAAGAGAAACTCGCCCGGAGCTGCGCGGAGTTGCAGCAGAAGCTCGCCGGCAAGACCTGATTGCGAAAATCTTCTGGCCCACTAGAGTGGACCCATGAAATCCAGTCTTGGGCTCGTTGAGAACTTGTTCAGCAAGGTTAGCGGCTGCTTTAACGAGCAGTCGGCTGAGGCTCTTGTGGCCCTGCGCGCCGACGACAAAACCACCGCCATGATCGAAGAGATCGCCGATAAATCGCGCGAAGGGCTGCTCAATTCCGAAGAGCAAAGGCAGTATCAGGAATTCGCCCAGGCGGTCAGCTTTGTGTCAGTCCTGCAGGCCAAAGCGCGTGTTTATCTGCGCGAACTTGGGCACAGCGCATGAACAAGACCACGCGCCAGATGGTCTGGGAGCGGGCGCTGGGTCGTTGTGAGTATTGCCTTCTGAAGCAAATTCACGAACCCCTCGTTCCTTTGCAGATCGAACACATTGTCGCGAAGCAGCATCAGGGCGGCGATGATTTGATGAATCTAGCCCTGGCCTGCCTGCTGTGTAACAGTCACAAGGGAACGAACCTAACCGGATTGGACCCGGATTCCGGCAACATCACCAAACTTTTCCACCCGCGTCAGGATTCCTGGCAGGACCACTTCCGGCGTGACGGCGCTTTCATCATTGGCTGCACGGCTGTCGGGCGCACCACTGTCTGGCTACTGCAAATGAATTATGTCGAGAGACTTGAACTCAGGCATTTCCTTCTGGAGAAAGGGGAGGAACTCTAACGACACTCCTCGTGCCTCATCATGACCCACGCCGTCCTCAGTCTCCTCAAAGAAAGCCGTCATCCCATGCGCATCGACCTCATCGGAGTCGCGGGCTCGGGCATGAGCGGGCTGGCGCTGTTGCTGCTCGGGCTTGGGCACAAGGTCAGCGGCTCAGACAAGGCGACAACATTGGAGACCGAGCGGCTGCAGAAGCTGGGATTGCAGTTCTTCCCGGCGCATTGCGACAAGGAAGTCGAGGACTGCGACATGGTGATTTACTCCAGCGCGATCAAGCCGGGCAATGTGGCCTACGAGGCGGCCTTCAAACAGGGTATTCCACTCGTTCGTCGTGCGGAGGCTCTTGCGGCGGTGATGGCGAACAAGAAAGGCGTGGTCGTGTGCGGCACGCATGGCAAAACGACGACTTCAGCGCTCACGGCGCACGTGTTGCGTCAGGGCGGTCTCAAACCGAGCCACTACGTCGGCGCGGAGATTCCGATCCTCGGCTCGAATGCGCATTGGGATGCTGAGGGTGAACTGTTCGTGGCCGAGGGCGATGAAAGCGACGGCACGCTGGTCAATTTCCATCCCGAGCATGCCATCGTGCTCAACATCGAGCCCGAGCATCTCGACTTCTACGACGGCATCGAGGCGATCAAGACGGTGTTCCGCCAGTTGCTCAGCCAGACGCCGGGGCATTGGGTCTATTGCGCGGAAGACCCCGTCGCCACCGAGGTCTGCGCCGGATCAAACGGTGTGAGCTATGGCTGGGACCGCGATCACGATTTCTCGGCGCACATCCTCTCGATGAAGCCGGACCACACCGAGTTCGACGTGTATCAACGCGGCATGCTGCTCGGCACCGCCACGCTCGGTATTCCTGGCAAACACAACGTCAGCAATGCGCTTGCGGCCATCGCGCTCGCCACTCGTTGCGGTGTGAAGTTTGAGGCCATTCAGCATGCGCTGCGCACCTTCCGTGGCGCGAAGCGCCGGTTTGAAATCCGTCACAGCGGTGAGCATTTCACCGTCGTCGATGATTACGGCCATCATCCGAGCGAAATCGCCGCCACGCTGGCCACCGCGAAGGGTTTGAACGCGGAACGCATCGTCTGCCTCTTCCAGCCGCATCGCTATAGCCGCACGCAACTGCTCAAAAAGGAGTTCGGCGCGAGTTTTGATGCGGTGGACGAACTGTTCGTGACCGATGTCTATCCCGCGAGTGAAAAGCCGCTCCCCGGCGTCAGTGGTGAGACCATCCTCGATGAGGTGAACGCGCATCAGAGCGGGCTGAAGCCCGAACTACGAACGAAGACCGGCAGCACGCCCACGATGCTCATCGCCCGCGACAAGGTCGGCAATGCGCTGCGTCCCGGCGATCTGCTCATCACGCTCGGTGCTGGCAACGTCCACGAAGTCGGCCGCTGCATCGCGCGCGATCTGCCTGTGCTCGAAAAACTCTGCGACATCCTCGATGCGAACGGTGGTGGCGTGGCACGGTTGTACGAGCCGATGAATCGCCACACCACCTGGCTCATCGGCGGTCCCGCGCAGTATTGGATCGAGCCGCGCAATGAAACGGCCTTTGCTGAAGTGGTGCGCTATTTGCGCTCGGCGTCGATTCCGATTCGTGTCATTGGCCGTGGTTCCAATCTGCTTGTCAAAGACGGCGGCATTCGCGGTGCGGTGATTCATCCGGCGAAGGGTGACTTCGAAGCTGTCACGGTGAACGGCAACTTGATCACCGCCGGAGCCGGCGCACGGCTCAAAAAGATCGCCAGCACGGCCCGCAATGCCGGCATCGGCGGCTTTGAGTGGATGGAAGGCATCCCCGGCAACCTCGGCGGCGCCATCCGCATGAACG
>JAYVIO010000247.1:0-10903 GCA_043770175.1 Verrucomicrobiales bacterium
CTACTTCGACTTCTTGAAGCGCCTCGCTGATCTCAAAACGGTGAAGGCCGTCATCACCGGCGGCAACCACGACTCCGCCTCCCACCTCAACGCCCCGCGCGAGCTGCTGCGCCGCTTCGAGGTCCATGTATTCGGCCACGCTGGTGACAACATCGTCGATCTCGGCGGTGCCGTCATCGCCGCCGTGCCCTTCCTCCGCGAGCGCGACCTCCGTGAGGCAGCCGCCGGTGAGACGATGGCCGCCGTGCATGAGCAAGTCCGCGCCGCCATTCGCGCCCACTACGCCGCGCAACTCGCCGCCTGCCAGGAGATCGCCAAAGAGCGCCCCATCATCGCCATGGGCCATCTCACCGTCCTTGGTGCCACCACCAGCGACAGCGAACGCGACATCCACATCGGCAATCTCGGCGCCGTTGGCGCAGACATCTTCACCGGCTTCGACTACACCGCACTCGGTCATCTGCATCGCCCACAGCGAGTCGGTGGCCAGGAAACCGTGCGCTACAGCGGTTCCCCCATTGCCCTCAGCTTCTCCGAGGCCACCGATGCAAAGTCCGTCGTCATCATCGACACTCAAAATCATTCCCCTGCCACCATTCCTTTGCCATCCAACGGATCAAATCGGCAAGGGAATGGTGGCAGAGGAATGGATGAGCTAATCCTTCAAATTCTGCCCATTCCCACCACCCACGCCCTCGTCCGCGTGAAGGCCATGCGCGCCACGCTCGCCGCCGATCTCGCCAACGTGCCAGCCGGAGCCTGGGCCGAAGTCACCGTGAAGCTCGACGCCCCCGAGCCTGACCTCGACCGCCAGGTCCGCGAAGCCGCCGCCGCTCGCTTCGAAATATTAAAAGTCCTCGCTGACCTCCCCACCACCGCCCTCACTCCCTGGCAACCCACCGGCCCCGCCCTCAGCGAACTCCAGCCCCGCGAAGTCTTCCGCGAACTGCTCCAGGAAAAGCAGATCGAAGGAGAGGAACTCAGCGCGGTGTTTGATGAGCTGTTGGCGATCCGGGAGGCGAGTGTGACAGCATGACCACATTCAACCAAGTTCGACAGATGTTCTGGAAAGACTATCCGACTCAAACAGCAGCCAGAGAAGCAATCCGAAAGATCGTTGATGCGCAGCCTTTCAAAGCGCCGTTCGAATCCGATCTGATTAGTGACCTTATTGTCGAGCGGCACTATTTCTGTTCGATGAGAAAACTGAGGCCTTCGAGGTTTCGGAAGATTCCGGGCTACAACGGCTACAAGTTCCAAGGGGACTTTAGCAACCTTGGTTTAACAGGCGATGTCGGATGGCATACAGTTTCGTGGGACAAGTGTTTGAAACCTCCGATGACAGACTGGGATAGGATTGTCCGCGCGATGAGAGACCGCTCTGAGCCTATCAAGACTGCTCATCGTGACCAACACCCATTTTGTGAGGCATGTGGAGCGGTGCCATCAGACGAAGTTCATCATCAATCTCCGAGTTTTGTTACTCTGACTGATTCCATTCGATCTTTAGTGAATGATTCTGAAATTTCTGAATGCCTTTCCGGCTGGGATTGGTTCGCGGCGGACAATTTTATCCTGCCTGAGGACCACATGATTACTCGACTCTTTGATCAGTTTCACAAACAAGCGTTGCTTCTGGCTCTCTGCAAAGGATGTCACAACATCACCAAGAAGGGTGTGATCCGAAAACGCTGAATAGCCATGCGCCTCCTCGCCGTCCGACTCCAGAACCTCAACTCGCTCAGCGGGACACATGAGGTGCGATTTGATGTTGCGCCGCTGGCGGCGGCGGGCGTGGGCGTTGATTACGGGGCCGACTGGCGCGGCAGCGTCTTGGAGTGCGGCGGCTGTGACGCCGCTTTCGAGCTGCCGCTGATTTACGATGACTCACTGTGCCGACGAAAGCGGTGTCGCCGATGCCAGATGGCCCTGGCATCTCTGCCACCGCACTCCAGGACGCTCCGCGCCAAAGCAGGTCTTCGTCACAACGGCGACCACGTCAGCCCCATCGCCTGCGCCAAACGACTTTGTCGACCATCGGTGGTGATGAACTCCGCTGCCTGAAGATCGGATGCGACGGCACAGTGAAGAATATCGAGCGAACGGCAGCCAATCGTCGGCGTGTGCGACATCGAAAGCTGCACGACAGAATGGAAATGCGTCTGCCAGACCGAGGCCGGAGCCGCCAGCACACCCGAGGCCAAATCCGCCTGGATCAACCCAAGCGCGGCATTCACCTGTGCCTCCGTGGCCTGCTGGTGAAAGCGTTTCTGATTCAGCGCATTGGTGAGTTCCAGCTCATGCAGCGGCGTGTAAAACACCGGCCTGCCTGCAACACGACTGACCACCGCTGCGCTTTCCGGCTCCGGGTAGTAGAGTTTTACCAGACAACCTGTGTCGAGGTAGATCATCGCGTTCCGCGCCCCTCATCAACCAGCGCGCTCAGCGGCGTCCCTTCCGGCTGTTCACCCCAGATGGCCTGGGCACGGGCGAGGAAATCCGGCGTGGCGGGCGCAGGCGGCAGCACTCGGGCGACCGTCTTGTCACGGTCGGTGATCTGCACTTCCTCGCCGTCCGTCACCCAACGGAGGATGTCCGTCCACTGCATGGGAAGCTGCTGAAGGGTGGCTGTTTTCATGCGGGAAGAATACGACTGATGTGAAGTCTCGCAATCTGTCTGTTTCCGTCACGACATGAGCCGTTTACTCTGACTCTCCCCATGCGCCTCCTCGCCGTCCGACTCCAGAACCTCAACTCGCTCAGCGGGACGCATGAGGTGCGGTTTGATGCTGCGCCGTTGAGCACGGCGGGCGTGTTCTTGATCACGGGGCCGACGGGCGCGTGGAAATCGTCGCTGCTGGATGCGATTCCCGGATACTGCTCACCAACCGGCGAAGAGAAAACAGGTCCATGGTAACGGATTGAGCACCGTGTTGGATGGGTTGCCGGGAACACGAACCCGAATCCATGCACTCACTAAATCTCACTCTCCTTCGGCAGCAGGAACGGCGCGCGATACTCGCGGGTAAGCAGCGCGTTAGCGGCAGCGTTGTCCAAGAAGGCTTCTTTGTCGCCATCGACGCGGAGATGCTGTCCGAGGGTGAGTTTGGTCTTGTCCAAGTCCACGCCTGCGTCGGTTAAATAGTGTCGGGTGCGTTCAAGGGTTTCCTGCACGTCGTCGTGGACCTTGATGTCGCCGAGGTGTTTCGCGATCTCATTCACCGACGTTTGATTGCCCAGGCGATACGAGATGTTGGCGATGTGACAGAGCGCGCTGCTTTGATGGCCTTCGATGATAGGTGCCATCAGATCGCTCTCTTTCCGGCTGCGCACCGCCTTGATGAAGTTTGTGAAGTGGTTGTCCGATTTGCCGTCGAAAGCGCGGACGAGATTGCCCTTCAAATCATAGAGGTTCGTGTCTGCGATGATGCCTTCGCTGCCGTAGAAGAACCACATGGACTTGATCGTGGGATGGAACGGCGCGGATTTCAGGCCGCGGGTTTCGGAGACGATGGTCTTGTCACCGAAGTCGAAGATGCCCACTTGGGAGTTTGGTGTCTCCGCCACGTCGGTATAGCCAAGTCGTCCGCCGTAACTGACCACGCTGCGGCCCAGGCCGGTCACGCCGAGGCCCCAGCGGCAGATGTCCAGCGAGTGGACGTTGTTGTTGCCGATCTCGCCGCTGCCAGTGTTCCAGAACCAGTGCCAGTCATAGTGGAATTTAGGCCGCATCAGCTTTGGCATTGCGGCGGGGCCGGCCCACAGGTTGTAATCACAGCGCGGTGGCATCGCGCACTCAGCAGGACCGCCGATGCTGCCGCGCCCGCCGTAGATGAGGCTCTTCGCCAGCTTGACCTCGCCGAGTTTGCCCTCGCGCATGTATTGCACCGCCGCTGCCAGCGCACCGCGCGAGCGGTTCTGCGTGCCGCCCTGGCAGATGCGCTTCAGTTTTCGCGCCGTCTGCACCATACGCGTGCCCTCCATCACATTGTGGCTGACCGGCTTCTCCACATACACGTCCTTTCCTGCCTGCATCGCCCAGATGGCCGCCAGCGCATGCCAGTGGTTCGGTGCTGCGATGAAAACGACATCGACTGACTTGTCATCCATGATCGTGCGCAGGTCCTGCACCTTCTTTGGCATCGGCCGCCCGGCCTTGATGACCAGCTCGCCCACCTCATCGGCACGATCCAGGTCAGGATCACAAAGATAAGCCAGGTCCACGTCCGGCATCCGCGTCACTTCATTCGCATGAACTTTTCCGCGAATGCCGCAGCCAATCACTGCGGCACGGAGCTTCTCGTTCGCACTGGAGGAGGCTTTCTCCGCTGCCAAGATCGGCGCAGGCAGTGCGACTGCCGCAGCAGCCATGACAGAGTCTTCGAAGAAACGACGGCGGGTGAGGTTGGTCATAGATAAGGTGGTTGTGGTTTATTTGCTCAAAGTGAGTTCTGCCATGTAGATCGCGGTGATGGTCTTTCCTTGCTCGTCCTTCTCGTGGCTGGAGTAATACGACACGAGTGCGCGCGTCTCAGACAGCTCGACGAAGCCTGGATACGAGTTGTCGCCGCCACTGGGAAATTCGGCAAACTCCTGCAACTGGTCACCGATGAGCCAGCAGAGTGAAGTCTTTGCGCCTTTCTCCTTCGTGGTCTTGCGGCCACCGACGATGAAGTGGTCACCCCACTTCACGACAAGCGGGCCGCCGATGGGACGATCCAGACTCTTGCGATCCCAGTCGGTGTAGGGCGGCTTTGATCGAATCAACAGTGCGCTTTTGCCACCGCCATGACGTCCAATGGCGAGAAGACTGCCATCTTTTTCAAAGAGGAAAGCGGTTTCATCGCCTGCCGTCTCGGCGAAGTAGGAACGCTTCTTCCACACGAGGCCATCGTCGCTTTCGAGCATGAGGGATTGGATTTTTTCGCCCTCGCCTTTCGGCCCAATGTCGTAGCCGGGTTTGCGGCGGCCACAGAGATAAGCCTTGTCGCCGAACGAGGCCGCGCGCCAGATATAGAGACCGAAGGTGCCTTCGAGTATCTCATGCTCGCTCCATTTCGTGCCATCAGCCGATGAAACAGCGAAGCCGAGCATCTTGTTCATGTCATACTCCTTCGGCTCGATCTTGCCGGGTCCGCTCCACCATGTGCCGGTGTAAACGAACAGGCGATCCTTGAAGACAAGGAAGTGCGGATCACGCGTGTCACGATCTTTGACGGCGAAACGATGCACTTGCTGCCACGTCGCACCATCATCGGCGCTGTGCAGGACCATGACTGACGCGGTGTTAAAGACCATGTGGCCATCTGGGCAACTGCGGAAGCAGAGATAGAGCTGGTCTTTGAAGCGAACGAGGTCCGTGAAGGCGTTGTGCTCGCCATTGTGGAAGACACGGCGGATGTTCGTGACGACGACTTTCGGTGGCGCGGCACCAACAGTCGTGACCAGCAGAGCGAGGCAGAAAAGGACAGCGCGCATGATCACTTGATGAGGTTGGCGGCTTCTGCTTTGGCCTTCGCGAGCACTTCGGCCAGCGCAACCGGCTTCCCGCCTTGTCTCATGCTTTCGTCAGCGGCTTCCATGAAGGTGAAGATCTCGATGGTCTCCGCCTCGCTCACGGGTGGTTCGCCGGTGCGGAAGAATTTGCCGATCTGACGGCATAGGGCCTCGTAGCTGATGGTTTTGGCACCTTGGCGCACGCCAGCGCTCCCAAAGACAATCGCACCGAACTCGGATTTGCCTTTCACGATGCCGCGATAGGTGCCAATGCGGCCATCCTTCCACACGCCGGTGACTTGATCGGTGACGGGGCCCTTGGTGCGTGAAACGGTCTCGCAGCCGGTGCCCATGAGCGTGAAGAGCGACTCAATGCCGTGGATGGCGTAGAAGAACAAATCCGGCGTGCCGCTTTGATACGAGCACGGCCCCCACGTCGTGACGCCAAGGATGTCGCCGATTTCTGCGTTGCCTTTGAGCGCGATTAGATCAGCGCCAAAGCGCGACGACGAACTCGACCAAGTCTTTACGTTGCTCTTCTTCGCGAGTTCAAAGAGAGCGATGGTCTCGGCCAATGTGCCTGCGACGGGTTTGTCGATATAGACCAGCTTGCCCGATTTGAAGACCTCGCGTGCTTCCTGAAGGTGGATGCGGCCATCGACGCTCTCGATCAGCACGACATCGACTTTCTCCAGCAGCTTTGGAATGGAATCCACAATCTCCACGCCCATGCCGCGAACCTGCTCGGTGAACTTCGCCACGCGGTCCTTGCTCGCCGGCATGTCGGTGCCGCCGGGATAACCCGCCACGATTTTGATGCCCGCCAGTTCGCCCACCGTCTCGCCTTTGTTGAAGAGCTTCGTGAACGCCGGCACATGCGACGTGTCGAGGCCGATGATGCCCGCACGAAGCGGCTTGAGCGTTTCTTGAGCAAAGGTGGGGCAAGCAAGGCCGAGCAGAGTGATGGCGAAGGAGAGGACATGTTTCATGGTCGCCTACACCTACGCCGTGAACTCCGGGCCTTGATCATCCCATCAAGCCTTGGATGTCGATCAGGTGAAGCTGGCGGCCATTGGTGCCGTCTGGCGCGTCGATGCACACCCAGCGCTCATCACGGCTGCTGCGCGGATGGCAGTCCACGCGCCATTCGCCTTTGTATTCCGGCGGCTGCGGGAAGTAGCCGAGGTCGATGCGACGGTTCGTCGCGATGTGATACAGGTGCGGCGTCTGGATGCGGCGCACGCCCTTGGGGTAGGTGTCGTTGAGAATCCACTCGTTGTTCTTCAAATAGGTGAGGTGGCCGCTGCCATCGAGCACGCCATGGCCGATTTCGGCGACGATGCCGCTGTCTTTGTCCTCAAAGAGAAAATCGCCCCATTCCTTGTTGCCTAGCCAGCCCTTCGCTTGCGAGAGGATGTGCGTGGCATCGCGCCAGATGAAATGGGAGGCGTAGCCGTTCGGAATGACGATGCGCAGGTCGCTGCCATCCATGTTCGCCGTGATGAGCCGCGTGAGATGGCCGCCCTTTGGCTGCGTCCAGCGGTGCAGCATGATGAAACGCTTCCCATCCGGCCCCACGAGCAGGTGATAGGCGTGATGTTTCGAGTCAGGATGGTTTTCGATGACTTCGCCCGTCTTTGAGAGAGTTTCGTGACTGACGATGAGTTTCTCCGCGCCCGTTTCGAGATTCACATGCGTCACGCCGCTGCCCGCCGGAGCCATTTGATCGAAAAAGCGGTCGCGGATGCCAGCGTAGCCATATCCAGGCCGACAGTCAGCCACGCGCGAGAAATCGCAGTTTACGGCTTCTTTGCCATTGGGTGCCAGAGCGTAGATCGGAGCTGGCAGCGTGTGCTTCTCACCGGTTTTGACATCGAGGATGTGGCTGACGAATCTGTCCTTTTCGCGATCGTTCCAGATCACCTTTGATTCCGTGCCGGGAATCCATTGCAGCATGCAGCCCTGCTGCCAGTTCCATGCGTTCGACTTGCCGAGCGGGATCCACTTGTCCTTCTCCTGCAAATCAACCATGCCCACCTCGATTACGTCGTCAGCGGTGGGCGAGCGATGCTCGAAGCTCACCTTGTTGCTCAGCACGAAGCGGTTGTCCGGAGAGAACTGCAGCTTGTCGTAATACGCGAACCAGTGGAAGCCGGGGCCCTTGGTGATGATGCGTGTCGGCGGGAAATTTGGTGCCTCTTGTGCACGAGCCGCAAGAGGAGCAAGTGCGAGCGTGGAGAGAAAATGGCGGCGGTTGTTCATGCGCTAAGATGGTACGCTGTTTACGCTTCAGCGTGTCATCGGTCAGCTAAAAAAAACACGCTAAAGCGTTAACAACGTACGTGCTTGCTGCGAGTTCGTGCCATCATTCTCGTATTCAAAGGCCATGAATCGCATTTTCTCTCTCCTTTGCCTCGCCCTCGCCATTCCTGCGCTCGCCGAGGACTGGCCGCAGTTCATGTTCAATGCGGCGCACAGCGGCAATGCTGCACAAATCGACCTCGATGTGGAAAAGCTCGGCCTGCAAGGCGCGGTGGCGATGACCGATGGCATCTACACCTCACCCGTCGTTGCTGGCGGCAAAGTGTATGTCGTGGATGGCTCCGGCTGTGCGGCTTGTTTTGACGCGGCGACGCTCAAGGAGGTCTGGCGCTTTCAAAGCAAGGGCGGCAAGCAAAACGTGAACAACGTCTCTTCGCCTGCCATCGCAGGGAAATACCTGCACTTCGGCACCACGGCGGGCCTATACTATGTGCTGGATCGCGAGACGGGCGCGGTGGTGAAAGAGATCGACTGCGGCGAGCCGATCTTCAGCACGCCGGTCGTGGCGAAGGATCGCGTCTATGTCGCCACGCTCGGAGCACAGGTGCTAGCGCTCACGTTTGAAGGCGCGGAGCAGTGGAAGTGGGATTTCGTGAAGGAAGTCGTCGGTTTTGATGGCAATCGCTGGAGCGGCGAGTCCTGGGCCGCGTTTTGCGAGAAACGCATGCTCGCCACACTCAAGCCCGGCGCGAAACCGACCTCCAGCGACGGCCGCGTGAACTGGAAGGACCATTTTGTGTGCTCGCGCGACATCTGCCTTATCAAGGGCAACATCGTCGTCATTCCCGCAGGCGGCAGAACGCTGTTTCTCGAAGACACGGGTGCCGCGCCGAAGCTGAAGGCCACGGGTGAGATCCCCGAGTGGTCCGGCAAAGAATACCCCGCCACCTTCGGCCAGAGCGCCGATGACGAGGGCAATGTCTATGTGCAATGGCATCGCCGCGACAACGCCGGCCGCGTGGACATCATGCGCCTCGAAGGCGACACGCTCAAAACCGGCGACTTCGTCGCAGGCACCGACACGAACATCCGCATGGACGGCCTGCTGAGTTTTTCACCGGTGGCGATTCGTGGGAGCGAGGTGTTTCGCGTGAAGCCGGAAAGCGGGCGGGGATTGATCCGGCACAAGATGGACACGAAGGAGTCGCAACCACTGAGCGGCGCTGGTGCTATCGCACCGCCCGTGCTGACGAAGCGGCATGTGATCTTCGGTGGCTTGGACGGCTCGCTGAACTATCTGCCGCTGATTGGCGGGAAGCCGGGCGCGATGACGCAGACGACCATTAAGCGCACGAATGCGGCCATCACCGCGCCCGTGGCGATCGCGGACGGGCGCATCTTTGCCGCCGCAGAAGACGGATTCCTTTATGTCTTCAGCCCCGGAGGCAATGCGCCGATTTCACCGAACAAGTCGGCCGTTGCTGCCACTCGCAGCCCGCTCACCGGCAAGCTCGCCGATGCCAAATACGACTGGTACACGAACTACGGCAACTTCGCGGGGCAGAACTCGAACAACCAGGATCTCAAGCCGCCGTTGCGCATGCGCTGGGCGCGTCGCCTCGAAGGCACGGTCAAGCACCTGCCCGTGTGCGGCGGCGGTCGGCTTTACACGCACGCCGCCGAAGGCCAGATCATCGCCTGCGAGCAGGACACCGGACGACTCCTGTGGCGCAAGTGGTGGCCGGATGTGTATTTGAGCTTCACCTCGCCACTCTACATCGACGGGAAGCTGCTGGTGCCGCAGGCGGGCATGAAGAAGTCGTTTGTGCGCTGCCTGGATGCTGCGACGGGCAAGATGCTGTGGGAAGCACCCTTCACCGGAAGCCCAAGCTGGAGCCGGCAGTTCCCACCGGTCGTCGCGGGAAAGGTGGCGATCTACGCGAGCGGCAGCGGTGACTACGCGCCGCAGGGCAGCGAGAAGCCATATACATTCGGCGGTGAGCCCGTCGTGCCGAAGGATGGCAGCGAAGTGATGAGCTTCATCTACTCGAACGACAATCCGTATTACCCGAAGAACCATCACCCGCGTCTCTGGGCCTGGGATCTCGACACCGGCAAGGTCGTGTGGGAGAAGGATTTCTTCGAAGAAGGCCGCGGCGGCAACGACTGCGGCATCTGCATCCTCGACGGCAAGCTCTTCTACTCGGTGTTCTTCGGTTACGATGCCGACCAGCGTGCACGTCGTGGCCTGCCCGTGAAAAACAACGGTCTCACCGTCTGCATCGAGCCCCAGAGCGGCAAAGTCCTCTGGCAGAGCAACGAATACTACGTCACCGCCAAATGCACGCTCAGCGCCCGTGATGGCAAGCTCTACATCGGCGGCTACAACAAGGCCCAGCAGGGCACGGAAGATCGCTTCGTCTGGTGCCTTGATGCGAACACCGGCAAGCTCGTGTGGAAATCCGATGCCGTGACCTCCGCGCTCAATGTCGTGAGCGTGGGAGAGCGTTTCATGTTCTCCAACGCCTTGCGTGGCAAAGGCAACATCTTCGACCGCGACACCGGCAAGGTCGTCTATAGCATCCAGACCAACTACGCCTGCTGTCGCTTCACCATGAGCGAGCCCTACGTGCTCGGCGCGAACATGGACATGATCGACCTCAGCCAGGACGGCAAACTCGTCTCCACCGGCCCGGCGATTGATTCACGCGAATGCTTGGGTGCTGTCGTGAGCAACGGCCGCATTTTCTACATCTCGCAGGCCAGCGGTTTCGTCGTGTCGCAGACGTATGGGCCAGAGTCGAAGAATCTACCTGCGGCTTGGGAGGTGAGGTAAGCAGCCCTTACAGCAGCTTCTCCCCGCCCGTGTATTTCTTCACAGCATCGGGATCGAGTTCGAGGCCGAGGCCAGGCGTGGTCGGGATCGCCAGCATTCCGTCGGCATCCAGCTTCCAACCACCGACGGTGATCTCGTCGATGAATGGCGAGCCAGTGAGATACTCGACGAGATCAGTGCCGGGGAAGGCAGATGCGAGATGCAAATCGGCCGCGAGACCCACTGCCGTGTTCCAACCGTGCGGGATGAACCGCACGCCGTGTTCCTGGGCCATCCAGCCGATGCGGCGCTCCTCGCTGATGCCGCCGA
>JAYVIO010000248.1:0-10852 GCA_043770175.1 Verrucomicrobiales bacterium
GCGTATGCGGCGGGGCATCTTTCCCGGCAGTCGGCGGCGGATGTGGCGGGAGTGAGCCGCTATGACTTTGATCTGGCGCTGCATGGCCGCCGCATCCCCACTTTCACGGAAGAGATGCTGGCGCAGGACTTGGAAACGCTCCGTGTGCTTGGCTCCAAGTGATCGTCGTCGCCGATACCTCCGTCATTCTGAACCTCTGCTTCCTGGGGCAGGAGCCGCTCCTGCCGGTGCTCTTCGGCACGGTACATGCACCACCGCAGGTAGAGGCGGAGTTTGTGCGGCTGGCCACTGCGGACGTGCGGTTTCAAGGGCTGGTGTTTCCTGCCTTCATCCAGCGCACTGCCCCGCAGACCACCGCTCATGCCTGGGCGCATTCTCCGGTGCTTCATGCCGGGGAGATCGCCGCGCTCTCGCTGGCTCAGGAACTGCGGGCGGATCTGGTGCTCATGGATGAGGCGGAGGGGCGTGCCGCTGCCACCGCGCTGAAGCTGACGACGATGGGCCTGCTGGGCATCCTGCTCCAAGCGCGCCAGCGTGGGCTGATCTCCGCGGTGGCACCGCTGCTGGACCGGCTGGAGCGGGAGGCCCGCTTCTGGATGGCGCCGTCTCTGCGCGCCGCCATCCTCGGTGCAGCGGGTGAGTCCCCGTGACGAGCCCCCTCGTTCAGCATCATCGGTGAGCGGTGAGGAGTTGTCGGTGGGCCGTGGACGGTTGGCGGTGAGACTGACTTACTGGTAACCGGTTACTGCTGACTGAATGCTGATCCAGGCATCGAGGACGAGTAGGAGTAGGAGGACGAGGAGGACGCAGGGCCGCTGGAGGCCGCACACGGAGGGTGCGGAGCACATCACACATCACACACCATCGCCGCGTGACGGAGGGCGAGGACGGGATCGTCCCAGGTGGGGATGAATTCGTGGGCGACGAAGTCGTGGTAGCCGATTTCGAGGAGGGCCTGCATGACGGCGGGGTAGTTGATCTCCTGGTGCTCGTCGAGCTCGCAGCGGCCGGGATTGCCGGCAGTGTGGATGTGGCCGATGTAGTCCTTGTGGAGCCGCAGGCGACGGACGATGTCGCCGTTCATGATGCTGACGTGGTAGATGTCGAACAGGAGCTTGAAGTTGGGACTGCCGATCTGCTTGATGAGATCGACGCAGAAGTCCACGTCGTCGCCGAAGTAGCCGGGGTGGCCTTTCATCGGGTGGGAGCTGTCGCGTGAGTTCAGGTGCTCGAGCACGAGGGTGATGCCTTTTTTCTCCGCCAAGGGCAGCACCTGCTTCCAGACATCGAGGCAGTCTTTGATGGCCTTGTCGCGGTCCATGCCTTCAAACTTCATGCCGGTGAAGGTGATGACCTTTTTGCAGCCGACATCAGCGGCGAGATTGATGGAGTCGGTGAGTTTGGTGATGACCTCATCACGAAATGCGGGATTGCACGGGCCTTTGGCGAAGCCGTGGCTGCCGACGAGGGAGATGTCGAGCCCGAGCTTCTTCACGTCGGGGTAGAGCTTTGAATCAATGCCCTCCATGCCAACGAGACCGATGTCTTTCGCGTGCTTGGCGAGAATCAGCATGTCCATGGGCTTCCAGCACCAGCCCATGAGGG
The DNA here is from genome assembly GCA_043770175.1 of Verrucomicrobiales bacterium. GTDB lineage: Bacteria > Verrucomicrobiota > Verrucomicrobiia > Verrucomicrobiales > Verrucomicrobiaceae > Prosthecobacter. The sequence continues at coordinate 1,606 of JAYVIO010000248.1, forward strand.
TGTGCTTGATGCCTTTGTTTTTGATGACGTAGGTGGGATCAGCGGCAGCTTTGGCGATGGTTTGGGCGCTGAGGCGGGAAGCTGCCGTGGCGGCGAGCGCGGTGGTGAGGAAGTGGCGGCGGTTCATGGTGGGAGGTCAACGGTCAAGGGTTGGTCAAGGAATGGTCAAGTGTCGAGCCTTGGATGAAACGGTGGCTGGAGTCACTTTCCTATGCAGAAGGTGGAGAAGATGACGTCGAGGATGCGTTCGACATCGACCTGGCCGATGACGTCGCCGATGGCCTGGAGAGCTTCGCGGATTTCGAGGGCGATGAATTCGGGAGCTTCGCCGCGCTCGAGGGCGATCTTGGCGGCGAGGAGGCGCTCGGCGGCACGCTCGAAGGCGGCTTTGTGACGGGCGTTGATGGCGATGGGGTGATCGGCGGCGAGCGGTCCGGCGTGAGCGATGACATCGCGGATGGCATCGCGCAGGGTTTCGATGCCGCTGCCAGTGAGGCAGGAGAGCGGGATGGCCTTGGATTCGGCAGACCAGCTCGGGTGGATGCCGAGATCGGCTTTGTTGAGGATGAGAATGCGGCGGTTGGCGATGGAATCGGGCAGCGTGAGACGCTGGACGGTGGCAGCGGGCTGGCTGGCATCAACGACTTCGATGACGAGGTCGGCGCGGTCGAGTTCGCGTTCGGTGCGCTGGATGCCGTGGCGCTCGATGTCGTCGCCAGCTTCGCGCAGGCCGGCGGTATCGACGAGGCGGAGCGGGATGCCATGCACCTGGATGATTTCTTCGATGGTGTCGCGTGTGGTGCCTGCGGTGGGGCTGACGATGGCACGCTCGAAGCCGAGAAGGAAATTGAGCAGGCTGCTTTTGCCGACATTGGGAGCGCCAGAGATGACGGTGCGTGCTCCGTGACGCAAAATACGCCCCTGCTCGGAGGTGGCGATGAGTTTTTGTGCCCGTTCGAGCACGGCGCCGATACGCTGCATCAAAGCGGCACCGGTTTCGGGGGAGATGTCTTCGTCGGGGAAGTCGATGAAGGCCTCGATGTGCGCGAGCACGGGGATGATCTCCTGCTGCATGGCGGTGGCTTCGCGACCGATGGCACCGCCGAGCTGTTCGTTCGCGGCACGGAGAGCGAGGGTGCTTTGCGCGTGGATCAAATCCATCACGGCCTCGGCTTGCGTGAGGTCCATTTTGCCGTTGAGGAAGGCCCGCTGGGTGAATTCGCCGGGTTCCGCCGCACGCGCACCGCAAGCGAGGAGGCGATCCAACACACGCTGCGTGACGAGAACGCCACCGTGGCCGTGGAATTCGATAACGTCCTCGCCGGTGTAGCTGGCGGGGCCTTTGAAGTACAGCAGCAGGCCGTGATCGAGAGAGTTTCCGGCGGCATCGACGACTTGAACAAGATACGCCTGCCGTGGCGTGAGCTTGGCAGGCAGTTTGAATGCCTGAGCAGCGATTTTCAGGGCCTGCGGGCCTGAAACGCGCACGACGCTGATGGCGGCCTCACCGAGGGCGGTGGAGATGGCGGCGATGGTGTCGTGAAGCATCGGCGATGGTGAAAGCGGCGGGATGAAAGTTCAAGAAGCGATCTGGAAAGATGCAATCAATGAGTTCTTCCGCGCTGATGTGTTGAACGTTGATTTTGCAACGTCTATGCTGCTTAGATTTCCAACCTGACCCAACCCGCCGCGCATGATTGATCAAGCCCTCGAAAACATGTCCATGGGACCTTGGGCTCCCCGCAATGTTTCGTGGGGGGAAATGGCCTGCTATTTCGGCGGGGCCATGCTGGTGGCCGCACTGGGCACCTGGTGGATTCTGCAGCGCGGTGGCAGCATCGGCCTCGACGAGCCAGACACACGGCGCAAACTGCATGGGAAAGCAACCCTGAGACTCGGCGGTGCCCCGATCTTTCTTGCCGTGGGCCTTGCCTCGCTGGTAGCAGGCTTCATCGGCGGCCTGGGATGGAGCCGCTGGCTGCCGGTGGCCATCTGCAACGCTTTGATTTTCAGCGTGGGTTTTGTGGATGATTTGAAACCGCTGGGAGCCAGGGTAAAGCTCATCGGGCAGATCGGCACGGCATTGATCCTGTACGCACTGGGTGTTTCGATCGACATGCTGAGCAATCCGTTTGGTGAGGGCGCTGTAGCGTTGGGCTGGTGGAGTCTGCCGCTGACTTTGATCTGGTTGGTGAGCATTCCCAACATCGTGAACCTGATCGACGGCATGGACGGACTGGCGGGAGGATTCGGCCTGTTTTTGAGCCTGACGCTGGCCTTCCTCGGCTATTATGGCAATCAGCCTGATGTGGTGGTGGTGGCGCTGGCGATGGCTGGGGCGCTGGCGGGCTTTTTGATTTTCAATCTGCCGCCTGCAAAGATTTTTCTGGGCGATGGCGGGGCGTATTTGATCGGCTTTTTCATCGCCTCGGTATCGCTGTTCACCTCAAACAAGGGATCGGTGATCGGGGCGCTGCTGGTAATCATCATCGCGCTTGGAGTGCCGATTCTGGACACGCTGTTCGCGATCATCCGCCGGGCCATCCGTGGTGTCCCCATTTTCAATGCGGATGCCGAACACATCCATCACCGGTTGATTCTGCTGGGATTCAGCAAAGGCCGTGCGCTAGCGGCTTTGTATTCGGTCAGTGTGGCGCTAAGCCTGGTGGGGCTGAGCATTCTACTGAAGAAAGGATTCGCACTGCCAGTGGTGGGAGCGTTTTTGTTTCTGCTGGCGCTCGGGGCCGCACGCTACCTCGGCTATGTGCGGAGTTGGGCGAACTTTCGCACCCAGATCAGCGAGGCAATGGAGCGCCGGCGGCAGCGGGAGTTCTTCCGCGCCTATGGCCGCGTATTGGACTTCGAGGTGGAGCGCTGTGAGGATCTGGCAAGTTTTGAGACGTTGTTCCGCCATGGATTGGCCCGCATGGGGCTAAGTGCAAATGCCCAGGCCAACAGCAGTCCCGAAATTTTAAAGCTGGGTGATGGAAGAAGTTATACGATCTTTCATCCCATTGATGAAGACGACACCAGCGAATGGCATCTCCGCCTTGATGTTCTGGTGCCTGCCCTCGAACGCTGTCTGGAGAAATGGGGGGCGCTGCCTCCCTGCATCGAAGAGCATGCTTCATCAGCTTCCATCCCCTCCCTCAGCGCGGCATGAAAAACGAGACCGATCAGCTTCAGGAAACAATAGAAAAGACTCCTCTGCTAGTAGGTGACGAAGCAGACGCGGAAAAACCGCTGCTGGTTGAGGTGAATGAGGCAGCTGAAGCAAGCCTCGACGATGATGCCGAGGATGATGAGGCAAGCAAACTGGAGCGCAGTTACGAACTCGCGGGACCCGCTTGGCACGGCTACGTCTTTGCCTCACTTCCCGTGTTTGCCTGCCTGTTCGGCGCCGGCCGTGAAACCTGGTCCAAAGGACTTATAACGATCCCGCTTGCCTTGGTGCTGATCTGCTTTGCTTCCAGGCGCAAGCTGCCGCTGACGGCCCTGATTGGCCTTGCGGGCGCCATGCTCGCCCCGCTGCTGTCGTTTCTACCAGCCGCATGGTTGTCTCAGGCTCCCGCATGGCGAAAAACGTTGGAGCTGGACTGGGGGGTGGAACTCTCCAAAACACTGACTCCCCAGGCGGCTGTGACACTGGAAGCATGGGGCTTTTTTTCCATCTGCTGTATCTGGCTGGGATGGTGCCTGACACGTGGTTTTTCCGATCATCAGCGGCGGGCGATGATCCACACACTGACGATCGGTGGCATTTTGCTCTGCCTGCTTTCCATCATGGAAGGCAGCAAGCTGATCAGTATTTCATGGTGGCCGCGCAACCAGGCCGAATGGGGGCTGGGATTCGGTCCCTTTGCCAACCGCAACCACATCAGCAGCCTCGCCGCGATGACATGCGTGCTGTGCGCGGCGGCGGCATATGATGCCATCCGCCGCAAATCGCGTCTGTGGGTGCTTTTTATCCTTGGCATCTCCGCCCCCGTCATCTGTATTTTAATGAACACATCGCGGGCAGGATTGGTGTTGTTGTGCCTCGGCATGACAGCTTGGTTCGGCACCATTGCCATGCGCCGGGGCTTTTTCAAAAAGCTGGCTGTCTCCTCGTCGCTGATCTTCATCATCGCCACCTTGCTGGTCATGTCCGGCGGTGATATTTCCAAACGATTTTCAGAGGGGGGGATTGCCGATTTTGCCTCTGGCCAAGGCCGCACTTCCATTTATGTAGAGTGTCTCAAGATGACTCTCGCAGCGCCTTGGAATGGCATTGGTCTGGGCAATTTTGATGCCATTTTCCCGCAATATTCTGAATTGCATACCCCAGCCACCCGCTACATCCACCCTGAAAGCGACCTGCAATGGCTGCTGGCGGAAGGCGGTCTTCTGACCCTGTTGCCCATCCTGTTGCTGCTGCTCTGGATTTTCATGTCCACTGGACCATGGTTTGGTAAGAAAAAGAAACGCAAGTCCGGCATGCAGGATCGCCGGTTGCGAAACGCTGCCGCCATCGTTTTCAGTCTTGGTGTCATTCACGGTCTTGGCGACGTGCCCAATCATGGGCTTGGATACGCTTTATTCATGGCTTTGCTGGCCGGCATCGCGATCCGACCTCGCCGACTGCCACAAGCGGCAGCGGCCCCACAACGCGTCGCTTTTCGTCTCGGTGGTCTGGCTACGCTTGCACTTGGTTCCGCATGGGCGGCCATTTCGATGGGACATGCCGTGCTGCCCGGTACGAGTGCCGCAGAGGTGCTGCAAACCCGTGCCATCCAACTCATGGATTCAGGCTCCCCTTCGGGCGCACTGCCGCTCATGAATCAGGCGATCAGCATGAAGCCATTGGATTTCCGCTTCTATTTTGAACGAGCACTCATCCGCCTGCGGCTTGGTCAGCCACTCGATGATGCACTGACGGATTTCTCCCGCTCACGGACGCTGGAACCTCATTTCGCCCGCTACTGCTACACCGAAGGAGTCGTCTGGCTTGATTACAATCCTTCCTTTGCCTTGATCGGATGGCGTGAATTTTTGCGCCGCTATCCCGCCGCCTCACCAGGGGTTTACGGTTATTACCGCATGATGCTCAATCATACCAATCAGCATCCTGAACTCTACGAGCCGCTCTGGTCACTCGCCAGCACTGTGGAACTAAAATTCGATTTCTTGGAGGGAGTGCGAACCCCAGAAATATTCAACCAATGCATCCGCAGCCTGCTGACCCAGCAGCCGGATCTCGAAGGTTTGGAAGCTGCCCAGCGTGAGAGCCTTTTTTATCTCTGGTATCAACATGGCGACCAAGCAGCGCTCATCTCCGCACTGGAAACTAACCGCAAGTGGCGGGACGACGGCTGGCGGATCTTGGCCGAGCACTACGCACGCAATTCTGATTTCCAGCGCGCATGCCAGACGGTGGTCCCTTTTCTCCCTTCCGTCACTCGCACCGCACCAGGAACCAGCAGCGACATCCCTGCGCTCGAGCGTGCCCTGCTCTATAATCCGACCGATGCCAGACGCGGTATTGACCTGTTCCAAGCGCAGAAAAACCAAGGCGACATCGACGGAGCTCTACGAACTCTGGAAAAGGTCGCCGCCATACCCAACACCCCCTCTTACATCCGCCAGGAAATCGCTGCGTTGTATATCATGAAGCAGGATTTCCGCCGTGCTTGGGAGCACTTGCGTGAGGCCATGCAGAAACGGTAAACGCTCTCAAAGATGCCGCACAGACGGCTATTCTCTTTTTTGAGAATCTTGGATTGACGCAATCCTGAGAGACGTTTAGCTTACTTAACAATCAACCGTGCCTCTCACTTCACGATAATAATATGGCTAAACTAGTAATCATAGACGACGAAGCCGCAATCCTCGAACTCATGACCAAGCTGTGCAAAGCGGCTGGGCATCAGGTCTTTGGCTGCACCACCGGTCTCGATGGCATCGCTGCCATTCGTTCCCACCAACCTGACCTTGTCATCGTGGATTTGCGAATCGGTGATGTGAACGGCCTCGACCTCGTCAGCATGTGCCGGGATCAGTTTCCAAATACCGCTGTCATCATGGTCACCGGTCACGGCAGCGTCGAAACCGCAGTCGAAGCCATGCGACTCGGTGCTTTCGACTATCTCACCAAACCCTTCGATCTCGGCGATCTCATCAAAACCGTGAATCAGGCGCTCCAGCGCAATGGTGTCGCCGCCACGACACCGGCGTCCATGCCCAGCACCACGCTGCGTTCCGCTTCCGCCTCGAAACTCATCGGCCACAGCGACGCTTTGCAGCGCATCTTTGACATTGTCCGCCGTGTAGCCAACAACGACAGCCCCGTGCTCCTCGAAGGCGAGTTCGGCGTCGGCAAGCACATGGTCGCCCGTGCATTGCATGAGGCCAGCCGCCGCAGCAACGCCACCTACAAGGAGCTGCAGTGCAGTGCCATGCCCGAAGACGCTTTGGAAACCGAACTGTTCGGCCAGACCGCCATCTTTAACCGCGCTTCCGGTGGCACCGTCCATCTCGCTGAGGTCAACCAGCTTCCCGCCCGCATCCAGGCCCAGTTGAACACCTTTCTCGATGAAACGCAGGCCAAAAAAGGCTGGGGCAACGGCACCGGCAGCCCTGACTTCCGCCTCATCGTCTCCAGCACCGTCTCCCTCGAAGACGCCGTCAAGGCGGGCAAGTTCCGCGAAGACCTCTACTACAAGCTCTCCGTCGTCCCGCTGAAAATCCCGCCGCTGCGCAACCGTCGTGAAGATGTGAAGCCTCTCGTCGAGCATTTCCTCAAAGAACTCGCCGAGCGTACCGACGCCAAGCCCAAGACCATCGACGCCAACGCCATCGAGTTCCTCGAAAAATACAACTGGCCCGGCAACGTCAGCGAACTGCGCAACGCCATCGAACGCGCCTGCGCCTTCGCCGAAAACGACCGTGTCAGACCCTCCGACCTGCCCGCCAAGGTCACCCAGCAGATCGAAATTCCCACCCCTTCCACCAGCGAAGGCATCACCAAGCTCCCCATCGGCTCTCCGCTCGACGACTTCATCAAGGCACAGGAGCGTGCCTTCATCCAAGAGACGCTCAAGTACAACAGCGGCTCGCGCGAAAAGACCGCCAGCATGCTCGGTGTCTCCATCGCCACGCTCTACCGCAAGATGGGCCTCAACGTCGAGCGCAAAACCACGATGTAGTCCTGAAACAGGCTGCCAACCTATTTGTTTGACCGCTGTCACGGGTTGCGTAAGTGCGCCAACCGTTCAAACTGCCGCGCTCTTACCCCAACGCGCCCCTTTTGAGTTCTCCCGCCACCATCCTCTACTGCCGCTGTGCTTACGCTCAAGTCGTGCCCACCGGTGTCAAAAACGACGTCTTACAGCAGCTCTGCGCCTCCGAGGCCAGTTTTGAAACCGTCTCCGACCTCTGCGAGATGGCCGCGCATCGCGATCCGCGGCTGCAAGCCATCGGCTCCTGCGGAAAGCTCCGCATCGCCGCCTGCTATCCACGCGCCGTGAAAGGTCTCTTCCAACAAGCCGGTTTTCCCCTCCCCGAAAACACCGAGATCCTGAACATGCGCACACAAACCGCCGCAGAGATCACCGAGTCACTCCTACGAGACGATTCTTGACCACTTCTTGACCTTTTGACCGTTTTTTTGACCTCAAGTCCATGATCACCCACACCCACCGCCCACTCCGCGTCGTCCTCTACGAAGGCAACGGCAGCATCCAGCTTCCCGCTGAGTCCCGCGCCAAAGTGATGATGGCCCTGCTCGATCAGGGTTACACCGTCACCCGCAGCGGTCAGGGAGCCAGCGCCATGCCGCATGATGACCGCAGCCTGCTTGTCCTCGGGGCCTTTGAAGGTAAAGCCCCCGCGCTCGAAGACGCCACCGGCCTCGTCAGCATCGACACCCGCGACATCACTGGACTCGATCCCGATGCCATCGTCGCCCTCGTCAGCAAATCACGCGGCGACAAGCCCATGAACGAACCCGGCAAATGGAAGCCCTGGTTTCCCGTCATCGACTACTCGCGCTGCACCAACTGCATGCAGTGCCTCAGCTTCTGCCTCTTCGACGTCTATGGCGTCAGCGACACCAACAAGATCCAGGTGCAGAACAACGACAACTGCAAGACCAACTGCCCCGCCTGCTCCCGCGTCTGCCCCGAAGTCGCCATCATGTTCCCCAAGTATCAGGCGGGACCGATCAACGGCGATGAAATCAACGAGAACGAAGCCGGCCGCGAGAAGATCAAGGTGGACATCTCCTCGCTCCTCGGTGGCGACATCTACTCCGCGCTCAAAGACCGCAGCGCCGCCGCCAAATCCCGCTTCAGCAAAGAGCGCAGTCCCGACAAAGCCCTCGACGAACGGAAGAAGTGCCTCACCAAGCTCGTCGGCGATGGCTTCATCCCCGCCGACGTCCTCGCCAGCCTGCCCAGCACGGAAGAGATTCTCAAGAAGGCCGAGATCGCCAAAGCCAGGGCTGCGGCGGCTCTCGCTGCACAGTAATCACTTCACGTCACCCACCCACCCAGCTCCACCCCAGAGCTGCGACACAGGCGAGGATCAGCGCGATGCTTACCCAGCCCAGCGCTCGCGACCACGGCCCCTGCCGCGCAGCACCCATGATCGATGCGTCGCCCGCCAGCCGTTGCAGGGCGATCACATGCAGCGGCAGCAGCACCGCGTTCACCACCTGACTCGTGTAGATCAATGGAATCAGCGGCAGCCCCGGCAGTGACACCACGCTCACGGATGCAATCGTCAGCCCGATGAATGCGGCGTAAAACCACTGAAAGTGATGCGAATCGAGATCGAGCGAAGCCGGTTCGCCCACGCCCTCCGCAATGGAATAAGCCGTCGCAATCGGTACGATAGCCGCCGCGAGCAAAGAAGCTCCGAGCAGGCCTGCGCCGAAGATCACCGTGGCAAATCGGCCTGCCAGCGGTTGCAGCGCCTTCGCCGCATCACCCGCATCTTCAATGTGCACGCCCGCTTTGTTCAGTGTCGCCGCACAGGCCACCGCGATCGCTAGACCGATCACGCCGGTAAGCACCGAGCCGATCACCACATCCCACCGCGCCCAGCGCAGCGTCTCCAGCGTGATCTTCTTGTCCACCGCATAGGATTGGATGAAAGCCAGCCCCCACGGCGCCAGCGTCGTGCCCAGCGCCGCTGCGATGGCGATCCAGCCCGCCGCAGTCGTCGGCATGTGCGGCACAGCGGAGTGATGCCACACCGCGCCCCAATC
>JAYVIO010000249.1:0-3776 GCA_043770175.1 Verrucomicrobiales bacterium
ACGGTGCTGCGCTTGCTGGTCGATGCCGCGAAGCCGCTGCAAAGCGCAGACAAAACATGGAACATGGCCGATCTCGGCTGCGGTAGCGGCATTCTCGCCATCGCAGCGGCGAAACTCGGCGCCACTCGCGTCTGGGGCTGTGATTACGATCCTGCCGCCGTGCGCATCGCGAAAGAGAACGCCGCACGCAATGACACACCCAAAGTTCGTTTCTCGCAGATCGACGTGCTCAAATGGCAGCCAAAGCAGACTTGGAACATCGTGGCAGCAAACATCTTCCATGACGTGCTGGAGGCCGCTTTCCCGCAACTGCTTCAATCCGTGGCTCCCGGCGGCATTCTGATGCTGTCAGGCATCATGAAGTCGCAGGCCAAAGACTGCCTCGCGGCAGGCAAGCGTGCTGGGTTTGTGGTCGATAAAGTCATCACCAAGGGCAAGTGGGTGACCGCCATGGGGCATGCTCAAGCTGCCCGGAAATGAGTTTTTTACCGCGAAACCGCAATGGGACCGCGCATCAACTTAAACCTTGTCTTTGAGGCCCTTAGTCACTAGACTTCATAGACTCAAGCACACTCGCTCGTCATGCTTTTCGATCCCGCATCATCATCCGGCGGGGCTGGACTTTCCGGCCCGAGAAGGCGGCGCTTCTCCCTGCGGCGAGAAACTGCGGATACCAACCGCATTGGCCTGCTACCCACCCAAGGCTGGCGCAAGCGCAACATGCAGTTCCTCAACGAGGTGCTCATTCCCTCCTTGCTCGCCCCCCGCAAACCGGGCGAGGATTTCGGCCTGCTGCCGGTCGCGACAAGGGATGAGATCGCGGTGACGTGGCTCGGCCATGCTGGGTTCTTTGTCCAAGTGGGTGGCATCAATATCGCCATCGACCCGAACTGGGCGCTGTGGCATGGCCCGGTGAAGCGGTTGCGCCATCCCAGCGTCTGGGCGCATGACCTGCCACCCATCGACCTCATCCTGGTGACGCATGCGCATTACGACCACCTGCATCTGCCGAGCTTGCGTAAACTCGCCGCCGCTCAGCCAATCATTGTGCCCGTGGGCGTCGGCAGTTTGGTGAAGAACTGCGGTTTTGGCCGCATCGTGGAATTAAAGACCTGGCAGAGCGCCACGTTTCAGGATTTGCGCATCACGCTGACTCCCGCCCGCCACTGGGGCGCGCGCATGATTCACGACACGCACCGCCAATTCGGCGGCTTCCTGATCAAATCTCCCGACCGCTGCCTGTATCACTGCGGTGACAGCGCCATGTTCGACGGCTTCCAGGAAATCGGCAAACGTGCCGACATTGATCTCGCCCTCATGCCCATCGGTGCCTATGACGCACCCAGCGGACGCCCGGTGCACATGAATCCCGAGGAGGCGCTCGATGCCTTCGAGATGCTCGGCGCGAATTCAATGGTGCCGATGCATCACGACACCTTCCCGCTCGGCGGCGAGCCGATCCACGAGCCAGCCGAACGCCTCGTCAAAGCCGCCATCGAACGCCAGATGGAACATCGCGTGCGCTTGCTGCGCGAGGGCGAATCCGCGATTTATTGAGTGAATGCGCGGCCCGTCCTGACGCTTATCGCCGCCGTCTCAGCGGATGGCTTTATTTCCACCGGTAAAGGCGTGCCGTGGAACCTGCCACGCGACAAAGAGCACTTCCGCCGTAGCACCCGTGGCCAGTGGCTGCTGCTTGGACGCCGCACGTATGAGGAAATGCGCGGCTGGTTTCAGGGGCACCACCCGCTGGTGCTTACAAGTGACGAAACCTTCACCCCACCGCTCGGAGCGGCTGTTTCCAGCGTCGAGGAGGCTCTGAGCGTTGCTGGCAAAAGCGGGGCGCAGGAACTGTTCGTCTGCGGCGGGGGCGGAGCCTATGCCGCCGCCTTGCCGCTGGCAGACCGGCTGATGCTCACCCAGGTGGACACGATTCTCGGCGGTGGCATCCCCTTCCCGGCTGTGCCGCCCGAGCGATGGCAGGCTGTCTCACAGCAGGCGTTCCCCGCCGACGCCGAGAACATGTACGGCATGATTTTTGCCAATTACGAGCGTCGTACCCGCCAAAAACAAGACGTAAAAGGACTTTCCTGAAAAATCAAGATGAGCAGAATCGTCTTTCGTGTATCTAAGAGGTGCTGATGAACTTCCTGCCCCGGCTTCTCCTTTGCTGCGCCACCACCTTGCTGGCGGCGGCGATTTTTTGCAGCGGCTGCACCGGTTTGAACACTCCTTCAGCCTCGACTGCTTCGGCCAGTGCCGCCACAAAGAAGGACGCCGTGCTGGTCAAATCGCCGATGGATTTGAGTTTTCTGCTCAGCATGAGCTTCACGGAGGCAAAGACGCTCTCCACCCAGCAGCTTGAGTTCCCGCCGCACCTCAAGATCGCCGCCGACTCCATCCAAGTCTTCAAATACGCCCCCGATGGCAGACCGCTCAAGGCCCGCGCCCGTGGCAAGGTCTTCATCGAGATGAACTTTGATGAACCTGCCAAGGCGCTCTGCCAGGAGGCCTTCATCACCGAAAACGAGGTCATCCTGCGCGGCAGCCCCATCCTGCAACGCGGCGGCAGCATGGTCGAAGGTCTCGACGAGAGCACTATTTTTTACTTGTTCGGCAGTTCGTTGCGCGTCATCGGCCTGCACAAGGTAAACAATCAGAACCAGATCGCCGCGATGATGCCCACGCTCGGCTCCTGGGCGGGCGGGCCCAATCCATTGCTGCCACCACTCACTGAGGGCGATGTGCCCGTCAACATCCGCAGCGAAATGCAGCGTGCCGCCGAGGCCGAGATGCTGCACCAGAAAACCCGCGAACTCTACGGTCCGGCCCCTGCACCTGATGCCGCACCAACACCGCCCAAACCGGACAAAGCAGCGGATCAGCCCAAGCCAGCTCCTTCTGCCAACACGGCCAAAAAGAATCTTCCGGTGGAGATTCGCAAAGCCCTCCCGAACAAGAAATCGTTCTGGAGCCGCACGGACAAGACCCGGGCCTGACGATCACCCCACGATCGCCTGCGGCACGCGGCCGTGAACGTCGGTCAGCCGGTAATCACGTCCGGCATAGCGATACGTCAGTTTCTCGTGATCCATGCCCAACAGGTGCAGAATCGTCGCGTGGATGTCGTGGATGTGCATCTTGTCCACCGCAGCTTTGAACCCAAATTCATCGCTCTGCCCATACGCCGTGCCGCCCTGCGCCCCGCCACCGGCGAAGAACATCGAGAAGCCGTGCGGATTGTGATCACGGCCATTCCCATTCTCGCTCACCGGCGTGCGACCAAATTCACCGCCCCACACGATGAGCGTGTCCTCCAGCATGCCGCGCTGCTTCAGATCGCCGATCAGTGCCGCAATCGGTCGGTCGATGTCCGCCGCCAGCTTCCGTGTCTGCTCATCATGCTTCGAATGCGTGTCCCATGGCTGGCCGTTGCCATAGTAAAGCTGCACAAAGCGAACGCCGCGCTCCACCAGCCGCCGCGCCATCAGGCAGCCGTTGGAGAAGTGGCTCGTACCATACAGCTCGCGCACCTTCGCCGGCTCCAGGTTCACATCAAAGGCATCCGTCGCCGCCGACTGCATGCGGAAGGCCGTTTCCATCGCCTGAATGCGCCCGTTGAGCGCCACATCCACTCCACCGCGTGCCGCCAGATGCTCCGCATTCAGCGCCTGCATCAGATCAAGCTGCTTGCGCTGATCCACACTCGCCAGCCGGTCATTGTGCAGCCATGGGATCATCTGCTTCGGGTCCAGGTTCGAGTGATTGATGTACAC
>JAYVIO010000250.1:0-10813 GCA_043770175.1 Verrucomicrobiales bacterium
CTCCAATTCCTCGAATCCGAGGCCATCTACATCCTGCGCGAAACCGCCGCGCAGTTCCAAAAGCCCGCGCTTCTTTTCTCCGGCGGCAAAGACTCCATCGTCATGGCCTGGCTGGCTCGCAAAGCCTTCTATCCGTCGAAGCTGCCCTTCCCGCTGCTCCACGTCGATACCGGCCACAACTTCCCCGAAGCCATGGAATACCGCGATTGGTTCGTGCAGGAAATCGGAGCCACACTCACCGTCGGCCTTGTGCAGAAGTCTATCGACGACGGCCGCGTGCAGGAAGAAAAAGGCCACAACGCCAGCCGCAACAAGCTGCAAACCGTCACGTTGCTCGACACCATCGAAGAACACCAATACGACGCCTGCCTCGGCGGCGGTCGTCGCGATGAAGAAAAAGCCCGCGCCAAGGAACGCTTCTTCAGCCACCGCGATGAATTCGGCCAGTGGGACCCGAAGAACCAGCGCCCCGAGCTTTGGAACATCTTCAACGGTCGCAAACACTTCGGTGAGCACTTCCGCGTCTTCCCGCTCAGCAACTGGACCGAGATGGACATCTGGCAATACATCCGCCAGGAAAACATCCCGCTGCCAAGCCTCTACTTCAGCCACCAGCGCAAGATCATCGAGCGCCACGGCCAACTCCTCGACGCCAGCACCGGCATCATCCCGCTGCTTGATGAAGAAAAGCCCAAGGTGAAGGAAATGACCATCCGCTTCCGCACCGTCGGCGATGCCACCTGCACTGGCGCTGTCGAATCCACCGCCAGCACCATCGACGAAATCGTCGCCGAAGTCGCCGCCGCCCGCCAGACCGAACGCGGCACCCGTGCCGACGACAAGCGCTCCGAGACGGCCATGGAGGACCGCAAGAAGGAAGGGTACTTCTAAAACCGCACCACAATGTTTGTCGTCCTTGATACCAACGTGCTTGTAAGCGCCCTGTGTTCAACAGCAGGTGCTTCGTTTGCGTTGATTCAAGCTCTGCCAACTCCAAAATTCACGCCAGTCCTTTCACCGACATTGTGGGCCGAATACCAGGATTTGGTGCATCGTGCCGCTGTCATTCCTGCAACAGTGTCGAAGGCCACTCGTGATACAATTTGTGATCTAGTGCTGGCCAACGCCAGATTACAGCGAGTCCACTATCGCTGGCGCACACAGTTGTCCGATCCCGGTGATGCTCATGTCTTGGAGGTGGCAGTTGCCGGACAGGTCGAGTATATAATCACCCACAACATCAAAGACCTTCGCCCTGCCAGTAGTTTTGGCATCACCGCCATTACGCCAGGCGATTTCATCAAACTCATTGGAGGACTGCCATGAACACACTCACCATCCAGCTCGACGACACCATCTTCAGCAAGCTGACCGCCTTCGCGCGCCGTCATGGCAAATCCGCCGAGGATGTCGTCGCCAACGTGGCAACGGCCGAGATCCAGGAGATCGAGGCCATGGAAAAGTTTGAAGCCATGCAGCGTGAGGCGGCCTCCAGACTCACCCCTGAGCGTGTGAATGCTGCTTTTGATGAAATTCGCGCCCTGAACGCCGCTCCTTTGCCTGGCGATGAACTGCCCCAACTCTAATTCTTTTGCTCTCAACCCCCTTTCATGGACCTCCTCGTCAATCCCACCGAATCCTCTCTTCTCCGCTTCACCACCGCCGGTTCCGTCGATGATGGCAAAAGCACGCTCATCGGACGCTTGCTGTATGACTCGAAGTCGATCTTCGAAGACCAGCTTCTCGCCGTCGAAGAATCCTCCAAGCGTCGCGGCGATGCACATGTGAATCTCGCGCTGCTCACCGACGGCCTGCGCGCTGAGCGCGAGCAGGGCATCACGATTGACGTGGCCTATCGTTATTTCGCCACGCCGAAGCGCAAATTCATCATCGCCGACACACCGGGGCACATTCAATACACGCGCAACATGGTCACCGGAGCCTCCACCGCTGATCTCGCGATCATCTTGATCGACGCACGTCTCGGCGTGATCGAGCAGACAATGCGTCACACCTATCTCGCATCATTGCTGCGCATTGGGCACATCGTTCTGGCCGTGAATAAGATGGACCTCGTCGATTTCGATCAGGCCGTCTATAACAAGATCGTCGGCGACTTCCAAGCCTTCGCCGAAGGCCTCGACAATCTCCCGCAGGTCACTCCGATCCCCATGAGCGCGCTCAACGGCGACAACGTGGTCGATAAATCCGCCAGCACGCCATGGTACACCGGCCCGTCACTGTTGCAGCATCTTGAGACCGTTCAGGTGCATGCCGAGACCGCCGCCGATGAAGCGCGCTTCGCGGTGCAGTGGGTGATTCGCCCCATTTCCGACCGCACGGATGCCAAACTCGGCAATCTGCACGACTATCGCGGCTTCGCCGGTCGCATGGCCAGCGGCACCTTCCGCATGGGCGATGACGTGCTCGTCTATCCCTCGGCCATGAAGTCCAAGATCACCGGCATTCACACCTACGAAGGCCCGCAGTCTGAAACAACGCCACAGCTCAGCTACAGCATCACCGTGGCCGACGAGATCGACACCAGCCGCGGCGGCATGATCGTGAAGGCCAATGAGCCTGCTCAAACGAGCCAGGAATTCGACGCCATGATCTGCTGGTTCGCCGACAAGAAGACGCTCAAGCCACGTGGCCGCTTCCATCTGCGCCACACCACCAACGACGTGCGCGCCATCGTCACCGACGTGCTCTACAAGGTGAACATCAGCACGCTGGAAAAAACCACCGACAGCAAAGAGTTCGCCCTCAACGACATTGGCTGCATCCGCATCCGCTGCGCCGCGCCGATCTTCTTCGACCCCTATTTGAAAAACCGCACCACCGGCAGCTTCGTCCTCGTCGATGAACAGACCAACAACACCGTCGCCGCCGGCATGATCCTCAAGTCGCTGGCCGATGCCGGCGATGAAGACGCGGAAGTGGCGATCTAAAACGCGAGATCACGTTCATGGCTGCGTAATGATGCGCAGTCATGATTTACGACGGCATCATTCTCGGTTCGGGTCACAACGCTCTCGTGCTCGCCTGCTATGCGGCGCGCGCGGGCCTGAAAGTGGCGGTGGTGGAGAAGAATGACATCGCAGGCGGTGGACTGGCCACGGTGGAGCATCCGCAAGGTTCGGGGTTCTTGCACAACACGCATTCATTCTTTCATCGCGGTATCACGGCCATGCCATGGTATCGCGACTTGGAGCTGGAACGGCATGGTGCGCGCTACATCGAGCCAGAACTCAATGTGGCGATGGTTTTACCAGAAGATCGCGTGCTGGAGTGGTGGACGGACTTTGAAAAAACGCATGCGTCATTCGGGGCGATCTCGCAGCGTGATGCGAATCGTCTGCGCGAGTGGACAGAACGCTTCCGGCCCATCGTCGAGCAGATCATCATCCCCGAAGCCCAAAACGCACCGCTGCCGCCGGAAGAACGCGTTGCGAAGCTGAAACAGAGCGAATTGGGACGCACGCTGTTGGAAGTGCAGGCGCTTTCACCCATCGAGTTTGTGATGCGCGAGTTCGAGCATCCGGCGGTGCGGGCGGGGCTGCTGTTCTTCAATGGTCTTCGTGAAGTCGATTTGCGACAGCAGGGCTTCGGGCACTCGATTCCCGCGCTGATGGCCAGTCCGCGCAAAGCGCAGATGTGCATCGGCGGCTCGCGTCGGCTGGCAGAGGCGCTGTGCGCGGATTTGCGCGAGCATGGCGGCGAGATTTTTACGAACTGGCAGCCTCGCTCGATCCTGACGCGGAATGGCCGTGCGTGTGGCGTCGAATCAATGACCGGCGACCGCATCGGGGCCTCGCAGTTTGTCGCCAGCGGATTGAATCCGCAGCAGACCTTCCTCGATTTGATTCCTGTCGATGTCGCACCCGCACATCTGCGGGAACGGGCCGCCGGCTTCGAGTACAACCTGCTCGCGCCGTTGTTCGCGCTGAATCTCAACCTGCGCGAGCCGCCGCGCTACACGGCGGCGGAGAAACATCCCGAATTGAACCAGGCGTTCATGATGATCCTCGGCCTGGACGATGTGGCGCAGTTCCATGACATCGTGACAGCACATGAACGCGGTGAAATCCCACGTACGGTGATGTGGGGCACATGTCCGACGCAGTTCGATCCCTCGCAGGCTACGGCAGGTCAGCACACCGCCTTCATGTGGGAGAAGCTGCCCTATGCGCTGCATGGCGATGCGCGAAACTGGGATCGCGAAAAAGCGCAGCATGGCCGCGAGCTGCTGACGCTGTGGCAGCATTACGCTCCCAACTTGTGCGGAGCCGTGCTCGACTCCTTCACGCGCAGCGCCCTCGATACCGAACGTCTATTGCCGAACATGATGCGAGGTGATCTGTTGGTGGGCTCATTCGTGAACGATCAAATCGGCTACCATCGTCCCTTCCAAGGTGCTGGCACCTACCGAACCGAAATCCCCGGCCTCTACCTCTGCGGCGGCTCCACCCATCCAGGCGGCAACGTGACCGGTCTATGCGGCTTCAACGCGGCGAAGGTCGTGATGGCGGACTGCGCTGCCAAACGTGTATAGAATTTTCTCGCTGGTGGATCACTCTATCTTCCTCGCGCCAGCCACACACCGAGCACCGCCACCACCATGCCGATGAGCGACAAGCCCGTTAGCGTCTCACCAAAGATGCCCCAGGCCATCAACGCCGTCACTGCGGGCACGGTGTAAAACAGGCTCGCCACATTCACCGCCGTGCCGCTGCGGATTAGATGATTGAGCTGGCTGATCGCACCGATGGAGAGCACCAGCGCCACCCACAGCAGTGCAAACACAAACTGCCCGCTCCATTCCACGCGCATCGTTTCCGTGGTCAGCGCCAGCACCGCTGTCACCACCAGACTCGCCGCATACTGCACCACCGTGCTCGTGCGCAGGTCAAAACGCGGGCAATGCCGCTTCTGCCACATCGTCCCCGCCGTGATGCCGATCAGCGACAGGATGGCTGGCACGGTCATGAGGAAAGTCAGCCCACTGCCCGTCTTGTGCGCCACCACCAGCGCCGTACCGACGAAACCCAGCACCAGCCCGGTCCATTGACGCGGCAGCACCCGCTCACCCAAAGCCACACCGGCAAACGCCGCCGTAAACAGCGGCTGCATCGACACGATCAAACTCAAAATCCCCGCCGGCAGCCCCAGCCGCAGCGACCACACGCAGCCGCTCAGATACAGCGCATGAATCAGCTACCCTGCGAAGGCCACATGCATCATCTGCCCCTTCCCCTGCGGCCACGGTGCCCGTGAAACGAGTGCAATCGGCACCAGAATCGCCAGCACGATGCAATACCGCAGCGTCAAAAACGTGAACGGCTCCGCATACGGCACCCCCAGCTTCGACCCGATGAACCCGCTGCTCCACAGCAGCACAAACAGCCACGGAATGACTGTTGTCCATCGCGAGGCACGGGTGGTGCTCATTCAGAGATGATAGATGGAATTGGTTCCATAAGTCGGCTAAAAATACCCAATCAATTGTGATAGCACGATGTCCATTCCACAAGACCTGCGCGATTTTTTGAGTTCTGCGACAAACCGAAAGATGATGTTGCCCGATGGGGAGGTCAGGGAGCTGACGTTCTTTGCTCCAGAAGAGCTGACGACTCAAAAGTTCATCGTAAACAGCTGCGAGCTTTACCTCAATGGCCGTTTGGAGAGCGATCCCAAGGAGCAACGAGAATATGAGGGCTATTCGCTCATCTGCGAATGCAACGACTACTCACCTGACGGGGTGCTTGCTTGGTTCCCCGACCTTCGGGCTTATGGCGCTGCCGACCCCGACCACCAAAGCATCATCATCTATCCAGGAATTTCCTGGACCGACATTCTCCGTGAACCAACATGGTTCATCAACGGTCCGTGGTATCCAGATCGAGTGGCACACCAAGAGTTGAATCCATGGCGTAAATGATTCGGTTTTGCCGCATGTCATTTCCAAACTTATCCCGAATCACCGCCTCGTCATACGCGCGCTGACCAGGCTTCGGCCAGGCGGGCTGGGCGCCTTTGCCTACGGCGATTATGAAGGAGCTGAGGTGGTTTATTTGCCAGCTTCGGCTCGTTTGGCATGCAATTTCACATGCAAATGGACGTGGTCGTTCACAACGTGCTTGCCGAGGAACGCGAACAGCCTGCCGGAACCGTAGTGGCTGCCAAACTGCGTGCGGTCGATCTCAAACTGCGCCTGACCGGTGAGAAGATCTGCATCCGCCGCGGCGATGACGGCAGGAAAGCTCAGCAGTTTCGTCACACCGCGCAGGGTCATCGTGCCGTGCAGCGTGTAGTTCGGCGTGCCGGGTGTGCAGGCGGGCAGTGGCTCCGCACGCTCGCAGACGAACTCGGCGGTCGGAAAGCGATCCACAGCGAAGAAATCGTCATCGCGCAGATGGCGGATGAGCAGCGCTTTGTAGGCTGTGTCCACGAGGTCTTCGCAAACGATGCGATTCATGTCGAGCGTGAAGCTCGCCGCCTGCAACACGCCGTTTTGCACCACGATCCGGCCTCCAGCCAATTCTACGGTGCCTTGATGATGATTGAACAGGTTCCGGCCCGTCCAACGCACCACGCTGGTTTCTACATCAACCTCGAAAATGCCGTCGGGGTTGATTGAATCGCCCATGAGTCCGGTTCCTTCGACGGCGAGACCGTTTTGCTGCCACTCCGTCAATCCACCGCGAAAATCGCGCACGTTGGTGTAACCCGCTGTCTGCAGCTTTTCCGCTGCGGTGCTCGAATCGAGCGAAGGAGCGCCCGCCCCATACACAATGATCGCTGCGGACCTGTCCGGCACGAGTTCGGTCACCTTCGAGAGGAAGACCATCTCATATACGCAGGCATTCACCGCGCCGGGCAGATGCTGCTGCGCGAAGTGCTCCTCCGGCAGCACATGGATCAGCGCGGCATGACCAGCGAGAGCCTTGAGTTCGGCGGCGGTGATCGTTTTCATGAGGAAGGTGTGGGTGATTCGGCCAGCAGCGCGTCGAGATCAAGCGGACCGGTGGTCATGGTGAGTTCGCCTTTGGCATCGCGGGGCCATGCGGCGGGATCGCGATCCACATAGAGTTCGAGGCCGTTGCCATCGGGATCTTGGAGATAAAGCGCCTCGCTGACCCCGTGATCAGAAGCGCCATCGAGGAAAATTTTGTGTTCGATGAGGCGGCGCAGAGCATCGGCGAGCGATACACGATCAGGATAGAGGATGGCGACGTGATACAAACCCGTGCTGCCACTCGGCGGAGCTTTGCCGCCACGGCTTTCCCAAGTGTTCAGGCCGATGTGATGATGATAACCACCGGCGGAGACAAACGCGGCCTGCGCGCCGTAGCGTTGCGTGAGCTGAAAGCCGAGCACGCCGCAGTAAAAGGCCAGCGAGCGCTCCAGATCGGCCACCTTCAGATGAACGTGGCCGATGCGGACACCGGAATGGATGGGTGCGCTCATCTCAAGCGGCGCTGAGCGCGGGGTAGTCGGTGTAGCCTTCAGGGCCGGGCGAATAGAACCGCGCGGCATTGGGGGCATTGAGTTCCGCTTTGGCTGCGATGCGAGCAGGCAGATCAGGATTGGCGAGGAAGCTGGTGCCAAAGGCCACGGCGTCGAGTTTGCCTGCGCTGATGGCCTGTTCGGCTTCGTCAGCGGTGTAGCCCATGTTGCCGACAAGCACGCCTTTGAAAGCGGCACGGGCGGGCGTCATGACATCGCCTTGTTGCGCTTGGAAAAAGTCACTGCGCATCACATGGAGATAAGCAAGACCGCGAGCGCTGGTTTGCTCGGCGATGTAGGTGGTGATGGCGACGGGATCACTGTCGATCATGCTGTTGTAGCTGTTCAACGGCGAGATGCGCAGGCCGACGCGATCCGCGCCCCAGACGCTGATGACGGCATCGAGCACTTTGAGCATGAGACGAGCACGATTTTCGATGGAGCCGCCATAGGGGCCAGTGCGCTTGTTGGCACCGTCGCGCAGGAACTCATCAAGGAGGTAGCCATTGGCACCGTGAACTTCGACGCCATCGAATCCGGCCGCTTTGGCGTTCTCCGCTGCCTTTTTGAAGCCAGCAACGATGCCGGGGATTTCATCATCGCGCAGTTCACGTGGCGTGACGTAGGGTTTCTTGCCTTCGGGCGTATGAACCTCATCGCCCGTGATCGGAATGGTGCTGGGAGCGACGGGTTGTGCTCCGCCATTGAGCAGTGGATGGCAGGCGCGGCCGCCATGCCAGAGTTGCAGCACGATCTGACCGCCTTTGGCATGCACGGCATCCGTCACGGCCTTCCAGCCATTGACTTGAGCTTCGGAATAGACGCCGGGCTCCATCCAGAAGGAGGAATTGCCCTCCATCACCATCGTGGCCTCGGCGATGATGAGCCCGGCACTGGCACGCTGCGCATAATACTCAGCCATGAGCGGCGTCGGATTGTGATCGGCATCGGCACGGCAGCGTGTGAGCGGGGCCATGAGGATGCGATTGGGCAGGGCGAGAGCACCGGCTTTGAGGGGAGAGAGAAGTAAGGCGTGGGACATGACGGGAAGGGAATGACGAATGAACGAATGAACGAATGAACGAATGAACGAATGAACGAATGAACGAATGAACGAATGTCGGATGACGAAGGTGTCTCACTTCGCAGCGAACAGGGCGCTGGTGAAGTCCTTGCGGCCTGCGAGCGCCAAGAGGGACAGCACACCGAGCACGACTGGCATTTCATAACCGCCTTTGACGAGGAGGAAGTGATACAGGGCAATGTTCACGACGACCGGGCCGACCAGGGTGAGACCGAGATTCACGAAGCGACCGCTGAGCAGCAGCAGGCTGCCGGTGAGTTCCAGCACTTTCACCACGGTGAGGTAGCCGCTGCCGTAGATCGCGAACATGAAGTTCGCGGCAGGAGTTCCCTCCGCAGGCGACGGAATCGGGATGAAGTGCAGCCAGAAATTCAGGCTGAAGGTGAGGAAGATGAGGCCGAGAAGGAGGCGGGCGATGGTGGGGATGTGTTTCATAAGAGTTTGCGGTGGTTTGCAGTAGTTGACGGTTGTTTACGATGGTTGAGGAGAATCAGACGGTATCAAAGAGCAGCGCTTCGGCGTCTTCGCTGGCGGTGAGAGTGAGAGTGCCCGCATCGTCGGTGCTGGCGGCATCACCGGGGTTCAGCGTGGTGCCATTGAGGCTAACACTGCCCTTGATGAGTTGGATCCATGTGCCACGACCGGCGCGAACTGCGTGCGTGGCCGATTTGCCAGTGGCAAGACGAACGCGGTAGATGTCAGCATCCTGATGGATGGTGGCGGAGCCGTCGCGGCCATCGGAAGAGATGACGAGCACCTTGGCGTCGGTCTCATGCTCGGGCTGTGGATGCCATTCGGTGTAGCTGGGCTTCAGGCCGCTTTGACGCGGACGAATCCAGATTTGCAGCAGGCTGCCGGGCTCGGTTTGCGAGGGATTGAACTCGCTGTGCGTCACGCCACTGCCGGCGCTCATGAGCTGGATCTGGCCGGGCTTGAGCACGCGTGCGGTGCCCATGCTGTCTTTGTGAGCCAGTGCGCCGTAAAGGATGTAGCTGAAGATTTCCATGTCGCGATGCGGATGCGTGGGGAAACCCGCTC
Source organism: Verrucomicrobiales bacterium (assembly GCA_043770175.1). Lineage (GTDB taxonomy): Bacteria > Verrucomicrobiota > Verrucomicrobiia > Verrucomicrobiales > Verrucomicrobiaceae > Prosthecobacter. Next base: position 9,632 of record JAYVIO010000250.1, read on the forward strand.
CGGCGGCGATGACGTCCTGATTGATGACTCGCAGGCTGCGGAAGCCCATGTGCGCCGGATCGTAGTAGTCGGCAAAGCTGAAGGTGTGGTAGCTGTCGAGCCAGCCGTGATTGGCATGGCCGCGTTCGTTGGATTGGCGAAGTTTGAGTTTCATAACGACGGTGCATTCGCGCATCCGCCATCAGTCCTCCAATGCTTACTGCTTCACAACTTCATGCCGGCTGGTAATCAAAGCCGCATGGTCACTTGCCGCCTTTGACCGCCTTCACCAGCGGACGGTAGCCGTATTCATTGAGCAGGGCGATGGCACCACGATCGCTGGAGTCGCGGGCCACGTCCGACCAGGAGTTCAGCGCGTTGTAGATGCTGTCCATGGCGTCTTCGAGCGATTCGGCACGTGTGGTGGCGTCGTGGGATTTGTAGAGCGCTTCGATGGAGCTGATGAGGTGAAACGTGAACTCCAGCCGCTTCGCGTTGTAGAGCGTGAAGCTGCGCGAACCTTCGCGGGCGCGGGTGTTGGCGCGATACATCTCGTTCATGGCGGTGGCGTAGAACGCTTTGACCTCCGTGAGCCAGTCGGGCAGGCTTTTCTTCGAGTTCAGATGACGAAGCAGCATGTCCGGCGCTGGTACACCGAGCTTGGGATCGTGTTGTGCGATGAGTTGCGAGGCTTTGTCGATGGCTTGTAAACCCAGCCACATGCGCTCGGCCACGCCCTCGCCGCACATGGGCGTGACGAGATCGCTGAGGGCTTTTTCATCCGTGAAGTCGTTTTTTGGCAGCACCGACGCTGCCACGGGTTCCGCATCGACGATCTCAAATCCGAGTTTGTCGGCTCTTTCGCGAAAACGGGTTGTGATCACGGCCACGTCCGGATTTTCGAAGGTTGCCGCACCACGGAAGGCCTTGCGGCCTGCGGTGTCGCCATCGACGCGGATGGGCATGAAGGGCTTAACCGTCTTCGGAATCGCGATGGCGGTGTATTTCAACTTCTGAAGCTGTTGTAGCCGTTGTTCGAGTTCCGCAGTGCTCCACGACTCCTGACCCATGGCATTGCCGGTGTAGCCATTCCACACGCGTGAGTCATGAGGTGGCTGCGCGGTGACTTCAGCCACGCTTGCCATCGTAACCGGCTTGTCGGCGACCACCAAGGCTGGCTGAGAAGCGCTGGAGGACACGCAG
>JAYVIO010000251.1:0-10810 GCA_043770175.1 Verrucomicrobiales bacterium
GCGGCATCAATGCCGCGAAGAACTATCAGAACGACGGCGACAGCGTCTTCCGTCTCTTCTACGACACGATCAAGGGTGGAGATTTTCGCGCTCGTGAGGCGAACGTCCATCGGCTCGCAGAGGTGAGCGTGAACATCATCGACCAATGCGTGGCGCAGGGTGTTCCCTTTGCCCGCGAATATGGCGGCGCGCTGGCCAATCGCTCCTTCGGCGGCGCGCAGGTGTCGCGGACGTTTTATGCGCGCGGGCAGACGGGGCAGCAGTTGCTCCTCGGTGCGTATTCCGCGCTCTGCAAAATGATCGGCAACGGCGGGGTGAAGTCCTACACGCACTCCGAGATGCTCGATCTCGTGGTCGTGGACGGCCACGCCAAGGGCATCATCGTCCGCAATCTCCAGACCGGCGAAATCACGCGGCACAGCGGAGATGCGGTCGTGCTCGCGACCGGTGGCTATGGCAACGTCTATAACCTCTCGACCTACGCGCGCGGCTCGAACGTCACGGCGAGTTGGCGCGCTTACAAGCGCGGCGCGTGCTTCGCCAATCCGTGCTACACGCAGATTCATCCGACGTGCATTCCCGTCAGCGGTGATTACCAGTCGAAGCTCACGTTGATGAGCGAGTCGCTGCGCAACGACGGCCGCGTGTGGGTGCCGAAGCGGAAGGAAGATTGCGGGAAGAAGCCGGCGGACATCGCCGAGGGCGACCGCGATTACTATCTGGAGCGCATGTATTCCGCATTCGGCAATCTCGCCCCGCGCGATATTGCGTCGCGGGCGGCCAAGACCGTGTGCGACGAAGGTCGCGGGGTCGGCGAGACAGGGTTGGGCGTGTATCTCGATTTCTCCGCAGCCATCGCACGGGTGGGCGAGGCGAAAGTGCGTGAGCGCTACGGCAACCTGTTCTCGATGTATCACGAGATCACGAACGAGAGCGCCTATCCGACGCCGATGCGGATTTATCCAGCCGTGCATTACACGATGGGCGGCCTGTGGGTGGACTACAACCTCATGAGCAACCTCCCCGGCCTCCATGTGCTTGGCGAGGCGAACTTCTCCGACCACGGCGCGAACCGTCTCGGCGCCAGCGCCCTCATGCAGGGCCTCGCGGATGGTTACTTCGTCATCCCGACGACCATCGCGAACTACCTCGTGCATCAGAAACCTGGCAGCGCCACCACCGAGCATCCTGAGTTCAAGAAAGCTGTCGCCGACTGCACTGCGCAGACGAAGCGCTTCCTCAACATCAAAGGCAAGCGCAGCGTGGACAGCTTCCACCGCGAACTGGGTCTCCTCGTTTGGGACAAGTGCGGCATGGCCCGCACGAAAGAGGGTCTCACCGAGGCCATCAAACGCATCCCCGAGCTGCGCGAAGAATTCTGGCAGAATGTCACCGTTCCCGGCAGCGGCGACTTCACCAACCCCGAACTCGAAAAAGCCGGACGCGTGGCCGATTTCATGGAGTTCGCCGAACTGCTCTGTCTGGATGCCCGCCACCGCGAAGAAAGCTGCGGCGGCCACTTCCGCAGCGAGCACCAATACCCCGATGGCGAGGCGAAACGCGACGACGAAAACTTCAGCTATGCCGCCGCCTGGGAATACACCGGCGATGTCGGCAAACCCACGCTCAACAAGGAACCGCTGGCCTTTGAAGAAGTTCACCTCGCCGTCCGCAGCTACAAATAACCTTCAATCTACCCCGTCATGTCTGCCATCAATTACGCCGAGATCGAAAGTGCCGTCCTGGAACTTCCAGTCGAGTCACGCTGCCGCCTGACTCATGCATTGATCCGCAGCATTGATGAGAGCACCCCGATGGATGTGGAGCGAGAGTCGCGTTGGGTGGATTTAGCTGAAAATATCAACGCAGCCATCGACGAGGGCCGCATGGCCACCGTGGATGCCTTTGAGGCCGTCGCACGAATCCGTCGCAATCTAGCCCAGTAATCTTCATGAGAGTCATCCTCTCCAGCCTTGCCGAACTCCAGATCGCCGAAGCCGCAGCCGACTATGAGAAAAAACAAAAACAGCTTGGACTCAGATTCCTCGATTGCGTCGAGGATGCCATGCTGGACATCGCCCGTCATCCCGAAGTGTTCCGACGCCTCCGAGGTGACATCCGCCGGATCATGCTGGATGTCTTTCCCTGGGGATTGCTCTACACCCGCGTTCCAGACGGCATCCGCATCCTGACATTGATCCACCTCCACTCCGATCCCGATTCCTGGAACCAATACCTCGACTGAAATTTTTCCCATGTCCCAACTCAACCTGCACCTCAAAGTCTGGCGTCAGAACGGCTCGCAGCCCGGCCATTTCCAAACCATCGACGCGCCTGACATTCCCGATCATGCCTCCTTCCTGGAGATGATGGACATCATCAACGAGCGCCTCATCTCCAAAGGCCAGGATCCCGTCGCGTTCGATCACGACTGCCGTGAAGGCATCTGCGGTGCCTGCTCCATGCAGATCAACGGCGTGCCACACGGTCCGGCCAAAGCGACGACGACCTGCCAGCTTCACATGCGCAAGTTTCGCACCGGCGACACCATCTGGATCGAGCCATTCCGCGCCCGCGCCTTCCCGGTGCTCAAAGACCTCATGATTGACCGCGGTGCCTTTGATCGCATCCAGCAGGCCGGTGGTTTCGTCACCGTGCGCACCGGTGCGCCGCAGGACGCGAACGCATTGCCCATCGGCAAAGAAGTCGCCGATGCTGCGATGGATGCGGCCGAGTGCATCGGCTGCGGTGCCTGTGTGGCCGCGTGCAAAAATGCCAGCGCCATGCTCTTCGTCTCCGCCAAGGCCGGTCAGCTCAATTCACTGCCGCAAGGCCAGCCTGAGAAGGATCGCCGCACGCTCGGCATGGTGCGCCAGATGGACAAAGAAGGCTTCGGCAACTGCACGAACCAATACGAGTGCGAAGCCGCCTGCCCGAAGGAGATCAGCGTGCGCTGGATCACCAAGCTGAACCGCGACTACGCGATTGCTGCTGTCAAAGATGCGTTCGGCAATTCGCCGAAGGTCGCGGGCGGCGGAGATTGATCAATAAACGGCCACGCCGCCGGTGTGGGCATTGATGACGAGTGTGCGGTAGTTTTTTGGCGGTTTGTCAGCAGCGGTGGTGATTTTTGATTCTTCGATGAGAGTCAGGCACCAGCGGCCGCCGGTGGTTTTGGGCAGGGTTGTGCTGCCTGCCTGGGTGAAGCCAAGCACCAGGCTAGGACCGGCCGCAGGCTGAAGCTGGAGGATGTTGGCATAGTCCGGGTGGTCGAAAATGATGACGCCTTCGGGGAGTTGCTGCCGTGCCAGGTCCTGCAACCCGCCTGTGGCGGGATCAAGCGCGACAAGCTGCCAGCCGCGATACTGCGGCGGGCCGCCAGTGGACAAGTCCGCACTCTTGACGAAGCGCAGATAGATGGCGCGGTTCTCTTTCACGGCCATGCTGGCGGCGAGCCGCAGCTCGTTTTCGAGAGTGGTGGCGGCACTGGCAAGCCGCTGTGCGGCAATCATGCCCTGAAAGCCACCGACGGAGAGCGTTAAAAGCAAGGCGGCCAGGGTGATGACGATGAGCGTTTCGAGCAATGTGAACGCAGCACCCGGTAGCAGTGAGGGCCGCTGCGGGCCAGACCGGGCAGTGCTCATGGCTGGCTGGAAATCCATTTGGCGGCGCGGATGGTGATGACGGCGGAGAAGCTGCGGCTGCGCAGGCCGAGGCGTTTTAACTCAGCGTCGAGCAACTGGAGGTCCGCCAAGGTCTGGGCGCGAAGTTTGGCGTCAGTGGGGGTGCCTTTGAGGCCTTTGAAAGTCTTTTCCCGCATGAATTTACAGAGACTGGTAGCTTTCTCATCGGCCTGCTGGGCGGTGAGCGGCAGCCAGGCGGCTTCATCGAGCGCCAGCAGGGTCAGGCGCAACTGCGGCGGCAACTGGTGGCGGGAGCGGGCGGCGCGGACATCCGCCGCCCATTGGTGGCGGCGTGAGTCGTAGAGATAGTCAGGGGCCAGCGCGGCTGGGGGCGGCGGGGGCGTGACGGTGACGGGGATCACTTGCACGGGATTGAGCGGCTCAATGAACACGGCCAGAATGTGGTCTGCGACGGGCTGGGAGTAGGTTTGCAGTTGCGTGGTGAACCACTGGCCTAGGATTGCCTGGGTGGTCGGCAGCTCGATCCAGGGTTTTTGCCGGCCGGGGACGGCGGGATCATCGACCATGCGGTACAGGTCGAGTGTTTCGGTGGGCGGGCGGTATTCCATGAGGCGGAAGCGTTTGCGTTCAGGATGCGTGGTCAGCTCGGCACGCAGCCAGGCGGGGCGCTGGTCGAGATCACTGCCATAAGCGACCCAGTAGCCGAGGCAGTTGAGGGTGTCATCGAGGCGTTGCACGTCTGCCGCTGCCGCGATGCCCAGCGGTGCCTGAAAGAAAATGACGTGGCCGGGGGACAGCGGTTCTGCTGGCAGGAGGGTCTGGGCGGGACCGCAGACGAAGTGCAGTTCCGACTGCCGCAGGTAAGTGGTGGGTGCTGCCGGGTTGTCGTAGCCCCAGTAGGAGTTCAGCGTGGCCTGGCTGATGCGGCGCGTGATGGTCTCAAAGGCCTGCCGTGCATCCCGAAAACTGCCGACGCTGGAGCGCGTGTTTTTCCACGCGCGCTGCGTGCTGCCAAGCACCTGCACGACCATTAACAACAGCATTGCTGTGATGGTCACCGCCACCAGCAGTTCCACCAAACTGAAAGCCGCCGATATTTGACGACGGGGCGGGGCGAGGTGCTTCATGAGCTTTTGTCCATCTGCGCCAGGATGGCCTGGGTCTGCTGAAACACCTGCGGGGCAGCAAACGCGGCCACGCCAGCCTGTACATTCCGGCTGGTGCGCACCCGCAACTGGCGCAAGCGGCTGTTGGACGTGGTGGCACCGGGCAGCGGCGGTGCGGGCAGCACACTCACCTGCACAATGAAGAAGGCGTCCGCCGCCGCCACCTGGAAGCAGTTCACATCAAAATAGAGCAGCTCGCTGCTGTGGGCGTCCTGCTGCCGCCGCACGCTGTCCCAGTCACGGGTCTGATAGTCCGCCATGATGGCCTGGAGCACGCGGGCCTCCGCGCTGTCCGCTGTGGCACGCTGGATGCCACCAAGGCCGGCCGGGAGCAGACCGAGCAAGGTCACCACCGCCAGCGCCGCCACTCCCAAAGCCACGACCACCTCGATCAAGGTGAAGGCGGCACGCACACGACTGACGGCAGGCAGGATCATGGCGCGAAAATCTTGCTGCGAATGACGCGGAAACGGTAGTAATCGTCCAGCGCACCGGCGGTGGCGGGCGTGGTCACATAGTCCGGCAGCGCCGGATCATTGGGATCGAGGAAGCGCTCGATGATGACGGCCCCGCGCTGCTCAGCCCCCACGCTGTCCCTGGCCTCATCCCAGACGGCGGCGGCGGTGCTGCGCGCTTGTTTGAGCGCCTGCACGCGGTAGTGGACCTGATAGACGTTCGAGCGCGTGGTGAGGCGCGGATAGAGCTGGTTGTAGGGCGCCTCACGCACGTTGTCGCCGGTGAGCTTGAAACCGTCATCCGGTTGCGCGGGGTTGCCGTTCCACCAGGCCACCATATCGCTGAGTTTGGGCCGTTGCGTGGTTTTGGGCAGCGCCTTGCCGGTGCGGTTGTTGGTGCTGATGTAGCTGTGGCCGGGGATGGGCTGCGGCACCAAAAACAGCTCGCAGATCTCCGAGGCGGAGCGGAACACATCCCCCTGGTCGAAGCGGGCTTGAAAGCCTTGCAGCGTGGCCGTCATGTTCACTTCGTAGTTGGTGTCGAACTTGAGATTGTCGGCGTCCAGGAAGGCCTTGTAGCAGAACTGTTTTTGCGCGGTGCTGGCTCCAGCAGGCGCGGCGTTGGAGGCCCAGGCCAGCGCGGCGGGCAGGGCCGTCACGCGCACGCTGCGCAGCGCCGCATGCAGGCCGGTGGCACGGGTGATGTGCGTGAAGGGCATCAACTGGTAGTTCATGTTGATCTTGCCCGCAGTAGCAGCGGGTTCGCTGATCGCGTACGGCTCAACAATAGGCATCCAGAACAAATCGAGCAGCAGATGATCCCGCGGAGCTTTGAAGCCGAAGTGATCGAGCGCCGTGGGCACTGCGGTGCTGACCGTGGTGCGTGACGGCGGGTTCGGGCAGAATAGCAGCGTCTGCCAAGGGCGCGGCGTGGCACCCGTCACCGGATGGATGCCGGTCGGCAGCGAGCCAAAGGCCACGGCGGAGCAGATCTGGCGGTTAGGAGCGTAATTGCGGCCTTTTTCCTCAGTGTAGCCGCCACGGCTGTAATAACCGGTGCCGCCGGGTCCGGCGACCTCCTGCCCGCCCTCGTCCGGCTTGTTGATGTAGGGTCCGTCCTCGATGCGGCCGATGCCGGTGTCCCAGTCGCCGGCCCGGCCATCCGCGTTCACCGCACCATCGAGGAGGATGGGGCAGGCGGGCTGGCAGTCCTGCCAGTAGGCCACATCTTTGACCAAGCCATAGGCTTGGGTGACACTGCTGCCTGCGACATTGAACTGGTAGCCGGAAGTCTGCCAGATGTGCTGCTGGCCAGCGTTGATGGACAGGCCTGCACGCATGTGAATGCGGCCATAGTGTCCTTGGTAATTGTTGGCGGCATAGCGCAGACTCTGCGCCTCATCCCAGTAGCTGAGCAACGGGTTGGCATGGTTGTTGGTGGTCGGGCTGGTGACCAAGCTGGAGTATTTGGGGTGGGGTTTGAAGTAAGTCTTGGGGACCACTGGCAGTGCCGCGATGTGACGATAGTCACCTCTCGAGGGTCCGGCGGTATCGACCACGATCGCACGCACCGTGTCACCGTAACCGATGAGCTGATTGCGCAGATTGGCCAATTGAATGCGCTTGTTGAAGTCCATGTACGCACGCTGGTCCAGTTGCACGCCCAAAGTCGTACTGCAGGCCAGCTTCGGCACCCGCACGATGGCGGACGGAAACTCAATCTCGATTTTTTGCAGCGGCGTGCTGCTGCTGGTGAGCGTGCCAAAGCCGGAATGCAGCTCCACGGTGATGGTGAGCGGGCCAGGGCCGGGAAAGTTGAAAACATTCAGGCCGCTGACATTGATCTCGTTGCTGACGAAGGGATAATTGCCGTCCTCACTGGCGGTGCCGAGGATTTTGTCACCGCTGCCATTGCCGGCGTTCAGGAACTGGGCATGCAGGCCGGTGTAGGCGGTGGCATGGGCATTTTCCGCCGCGCTGCCGGCGGGCCGCCACGCCCGGTTGGTAGCGTTTTTCACGGCGGCGGGGAACAGCGGCGCACCGTTGATCATCCAGTTTTCCAGTCCCTTGATCCGGTAGCGGATGTTGGCAGTGTAGGGCGGCATGCCGATGGCCGGCGTGAACGGCTGCAGCACCACATAGGCACGCATTTTAGTGGTCTTGTCGGCCCAACCGTCTGGTGTCTTGGCTTTGGTCAGATTGTTCACCTCGTCCAGCGCTGCCGTGGCGGAGGTGGCCGTCAACGGTTTGCCATCTATGCCCTGCACCTCCGTGGCCATGAACACAATGGCGGCCTCCACGATGGTGGGGAAGCGCCCGAACGCCTTCAAGGCACCAGTGGGGCCGGGCAGCGCGTCGCCATTGGGCAGCGCCGTGGTCAGCGCCGGAGAGGCCGCCGCCTCGCCCATGTAATTGCCGTTCTTGCCCGTGTAGGCGCGTGGCGGCAGGTAGAAGTAGGATTTTTTGTCATCGAGCTTGCTGGTGCCCGGATCATAGTTGGCGCACCAGGAGTTCAGCCCCCAGCGCTGCATGTCGAAAATTTCAAAGAGGATCTGGTTGCGGTTGTCACGACCATACTTCGTCTTGAACGTCTCGGTGCCAAAGCCCGGCACCGCCGTCTCCGTCAGTGCCTGCAAATAACGGAACACCGTTTGATTCGCCGCCAGGCTGAAGTCCTGCGTCGGGCTTTGCGCCGAGCCGGGATTGCTGGCACTCTTCCACATGCCCGCACGCTGCCAGGCCGCCTGCTTGCCCGCCAGCGTCGCGCAAAAGCCCAGCAGCTTGTCCTTGGCGGTCTGCGCGGCGGTGCTGCTGGCATGCAGCGGCCACAGGCACACCCTTGGACGATTGTACAAGTTCGTCTCCGGGGCGCGGCTGTGCGCGGTGAGGAAAAAGCGGGCGGCGTGCAGTTCATCCGCGCTCAGCGGCGCAGTACCGGACGCCGCCTGGGCGTTGGACGTCCGCGCCGGATTGTAGAACAGTTCATCCACGGACACATACAACCGTTCCTGCTTGACCGGCAGCCCGGCCAGCGTCGTCGCCAAGCTGGTACTGGCCCGGCCTTTGCCACCCAGGGAGCTGGTGGTGTCCGTGCCATGGTTCGTGCGGGGCGTGAGCGCGTACACGTTCTCCAAGAAGGCGGTGAACTTGCTGCTCTGCACCACGCCATTGGCATCCAGGCTCGGATCCTGCCACTTGAAGCGGTCATCAAACGCCCCCAGCACCGGACTGAGACACGTCATCGCCGGGTGCCCGGCGAAACGCTGAAACTCGTTCTGCACCGGCACCGAGCTGGCATAATTGCGGTCCGTCCAGCTCGTCGAACGCGGCACCTCCCATGCAGTGCCCTCGCTCGCAGTGTTGATGTTCACCTTGCAGCTCTCATCATCCGTCCAGAAGGCGATGCGGCCCGTGAGCGGGTTCTGCGCCGTGACCACGCTGGCATCAAAGCTGGCCGTGCCATTGGTTTCTGTGACGGGCAGCACCATCTGCCCGTCCCGCAGCACATACAGCCAGCGCACCGGCATCGGCACAAGTTCACCGGCCTTCATGCCGATGGTGCTCGCGTCCACCGTAAAGCCATCGATCACACCGCTGGCAGACGGGTCCAGGATCGGATACACCTTGCGGCTGGTGCCGCCGGGCTGCGGCAGGATGACCGGCGCGTTCAAGTCCGTGAACGAGGCCGGCTGCGTGCTCCAGTTGTTCAACGCCATCACCTCGCCAGCAGGATTGAAGGTGTCACCGACCACCATCTGCTGGCTGCTGTACAGCTTCCACACCCCGCTCAGCTTCGCCCTCCCATTGCTTCCTGCGGTGGTGCCAAACACGCGGATCATGCCCGGCTGCGAGGCCCATGCCTTGTCTTTGCCCAAGTTCGAGGTCGCATCTCGAATCTGACCCATGACGAGATTCACTGGCAGCTCGGCCAGGATACGCACCTCCGTGATCCGCGTGGCGATCACCGCCGCCCGCGCCTCCGTCCGGCTCAATTGCAACACCGCCAGCACCAGCACCAGCATCAGTGCCAGCATGGTCAGCACCAGCACCAGCGCCATCCCGCGCTGGCTGGCGGGAAGCCCGGCTGGTCGCAGGCAGTGTGGCGGCAAAATCATGGTTAATCACCATGATAAACCGGAAACGGCTTTGATAGTCAATGCTTTGCTCGCTCCCAACGGCGGGCCTCAGCGTCAGTCTTGACGCTCCGTGGCCGCCGCTTTTCCCTGCTCCGGCGGGCGCCGGAAACCATCCTTGTCCTTAGGTTCCGACTTTTCGCGGAATTTCATGAACTCCTGACCCGCGACTTCGCGATAGGTTTCCCGAAATTTTTTGAAGGCTTCCATACGCTGTTCCGGCGGCAGTTGCTCCAGTTTCGCCAATGCTTCCTTCACACGCGGCAACTGCATGATGCGATCATGAAAGCGCCGTGATTCTTCACGCCGTTCGGGATTGGAAACAGCCATCATCTCGGCACCCAGACGAATCGCCGCCATGCGGCCAAACTCCGGCGAGTCCGGCTTTGGCATCTCCGGCAGACCACGTTGATCCATGGGGAACGGCGGTTTGATCTTCTCCAAAATACCCACGACCTCGGGATCAATTTCTTTGAGCGCCTTGTGCAGCGTGTTGCGCAGCCCCTCGTTCGCTTTCATCGCTTGATCACGCGATTCGATGACCTCAGGGCGCTGCCACGCTTTTTCAAAAGCCGCACGTACCTTGCCGCGTTCAGCTTCGGACAGCTTTTCAAAACCATCAAAGCCACGCGATGGCTTCCCGCCCATACCCGGCATCATGCCAGATGGACCACGATGCTCGCCTTCACGACGCGGCGGCCCCTCGCCTGGCTTCTGAGGCGGTGGCGACTTGGGATCTTCCGACTGGGCAACAGCAGTCGTGGCGAGAGCTAAAAACAAAGCCAGAGGGCGCATGACGGTCATGTTCCGCCGCTGCGTTGGTTTGGCAACTTCATAGCTGTGCTCGGTTTTCATCTCCTCAGTAAAACTGGCCTCGGGCCAAAAAGTTGCGCTCACTTGAGCCGCTCCAGTTTGAGCAGCGGTGCCGCAGGCGAGGCGAACTGAGCCACATAAAGATTCCCTTCCGCATCCACCGCCACGCCATGGGGATGGATGAACGTCTTCCCGTCGCTCTTCATCGGCTGCAACACGCCGTTCTCATACACCGCCGCTGGTGCGCCGATGTTCGAGACGATCTTCCAACTCGAATCGACGATGGAGATGAAACCCGGCGCATTCTTGTCCTTCGGCCAGTTGTCACCGAGATGAGGGATGATCGTGTGCTGGCCGAAAAGCACGATGTCACGCGGATTGCCGCCCGGGAATGGCATCTGGTCGATGAAACGGCCCTCCGGCGTAAACCGGCGGATTTCCTGCTGGTCGCTCATGCCGATGACCACACGCGGCGTGCCGTCGCGTTCGTCAAATGCACCGCCATGCGGACCCCAGTGCTTCAATTGGTCCTTGGGATCCCCTATGCTGCCACCCCAGGCGCGAATGAGCGTGCCGTCGGCCTTGTAATGGAAGATGTA
>JAYVIO010000252.1:0-3768 GCA_043770175.1 Verrucomicrobiales bacterium
TGCCTTGATCATCGCCGAGCAGACAGGCATCCGGTCTCAATCCGCGAAGCATGGCTGCCATTTGCATCAAACGCCACGGGTTGCGCCACGCGCCATTGAACTTCGCCGTTTCAAACACGCGCAGCTCCACCTGCGGGCAGCAGATTTCATACAATCGTGCCGCTGTTGGACTCGTCAGCACCACGATGCGCCAGTCGGGATGCGCCGCCACGAGCGACTGCACGACCGGCAGGAACACGACGTTGTCGCCGAGTTGGTTCACTTTGAAGACGAGCAGCGTCATGAGTGCGCCATTCTTCCATCAGCCACGATGATGACGCAACGACTTGTGTCATGAGCACATCCCCGCCATGCCCCGCATGCGATTCGCGCGCTAAAGCTGATCTCGGCCAAGCCGGCGTCTGTCATCTCTGGCGCTGTGCCTGCGGCCTCGTCTTTGCGGATCGCGCATCATGGCGTGACCCCTATTCGGACAAGGACTACTACGATCCGGCGCATCAACCCGTAGAGCATTACCCGCTGCAGACTACCGCCACGGAGCGAGATCGCATCGCCAGCGTGCAACGCTTTGCCCAATCTGGCCGCCTGCTCGATTTCGGCGGCGGCATTGGTCGAACGGCGCTCGCTGCGCATGCCGCTGGCCTCCAAGCCATCGTGCTCGAAGACAGCCACAAGGCCGTGAGCGATGGCAAAGCGCATCATCCCGAGATCCAATGGCTCGAATCCAAAACGATCCCCCACAGCATCGCTGACGGCAGTCTCGACGTGATCACTCTGTTTCATGTGCTGGAGCATCTGACTGAACCCCGAACAGTTCTGACGCAAATTCACCGCAAATTACGTCCTGGTGGCCTGTTGGTCATCGAAGTGCCAAACTGGGGCAGCCATGTGCGACGGCTGCGCGGCCTGCGCTGGCAGTTTGTGCTCGATCATCATGTGAATCACTTCACCGCAGCCAGTCTGACTCGTTTGGTGGAAAAAATCGGCTTCAAGCTCAGTGCCGTCGAGTTCCGCCGCACTTTCGCCGTGAACGAAACTCAAGGATGGAAGGAACCCATCAAGAAACTGCTGTGTCTGCTCGGTTTCGGCGACATCCTGCGCTGTTCCTTCCTCAAAACTACCCCATGAGCCGCTGGCGCACATCATCCTGGATCGCGCTGACACTGCTGGTCATCGGCGTCGTGCTGCTGCTGGCCATCCAGCCCTACGCCGCCGGTTACGGCCACTTCCGGCGCACAATTCTCGCCGAGCTGCTCATGCGCTGGAAAGATGCGACGTGGCAACATGGCGCGCTGCTGCCGTTCATTGTCGGTTACCTCATCTGGAAGCGGCGTCAGGACATCGCGCAGCTTCCCGCATCCTCCAGTCGTTGGGGATTTGTGCTCATCAGCCTCGCGCTGCTGCTCTACTTCGCCGGATTCCGCGCCAACAACTTCTACTGCGGCTATCTGGCCATCATGCTGCTGCTCGCAGGCTCATCACTGTGGTTGGAAGGCACGCAGCGCACTCGTGTCAGACTGTTCGCATGGCTGATGCTCGGTTTTTTATGGCCGCTGCCCTTTTTGGAGGAGAGCATTGGTTACCAGATGCGACTCATGATGGTGAAGACGACCGGCTTCGTCTTGAATACCGTCGGCATTGAGTCGCTCATCTCCGGCACCTCACTCCGCTCCATGCCGAGCATCGAATTTGGCCGAAAGGCGGGCGAGTTGTTCAGCGTGGGCGTCGCAGGGCCATGTTCCGGCATGCGCTCGTTGTTTGCGCTGCTCGTGGTCGGAGCCTTGTTCAGTTATTTCCGCCAGCGGGTGCTGTGGCGTCGAGCCGTGCTGTTTAGCACCATCCTGCCCATCGCTATCGTGGCGAACATGGTGCGCATTCTGGTGCTGATCTTCGCGGCGATGATCTTTGGTCAGAAATGGGCCATCGGTGATGTGGAGAAGGAAGTCTCGACTTTCCACGAACTGACCGGCATCGTCGTCTTCCTTGTGGCGCTGTTGCTGCTCCAATCCGCTTCCTGGCTGCTGACCCGTCTGTGCAGCGGCCTCGGCTTCAAGCGCTCGCGCATTGTCTCGCGTCAGGTCGTCTCCTCCGTGTCATGATCACTCGTGCCGTCATCCTCTTTGCACTCGTTGGCATGACCGTGCTGCTGTGCCAGTTCTCGCCCCAGCCCAAAGGGGGCGATGAAGCCGGCGTGCTGACCGAACTGCCAATGGTGGCAGGCGCTTTTGTCGGAAAAAGCGAGGACCCCAGCGAGCAGGAGCGCGCGCAACTTCCCACCGACACGATCATCGTGAAGCGCTCGTATCGCACACCCGGACGCGGCGTCGAGAATACGGATCTCGCGCAGGCATCACTCGTCATCGCCGGCAACGACAGCCGCAGCATCCACCGCCCCGAGGTTTGTCTCGATGGACAGGGCTGGACGGTGACAAGCTCCTGCGTGCATGAAATCAAACTCATCTCCGGCTCGATTCTGCGCGTGCGCGACCTCGCCATCGAACGCGAGGTGCTGCTGGGGGATGGCACCAAACTGCCGCTGCGCGCGCATTACGTTTACTGGTTTGTCGGGGCGGATGTCAGCACGCCGAATAACTTGGATCGCCAGCTTTTAAGTTTCCGTGACAGCGTGCTGCGCAACGTGAACCACCGCTGGGCCTATCCTTCGGTGATGGCGCGGGTGACTGACAATCTCACGCCGCAGCAAAGCGGCGAGCGGCGTCGCAACGATGCGGAAACCGTCGAAATGATCCTCTCGCTCATCCGCAGCCTTGCGCCGCACTTTCAGAAGAGTTTGATGCCGCACTCATGATTTCGAAGCTCCTTGACCATCTCAAGCCGCTCGCCCGCGCCGCTGTCGCCTACTCCGGCGGTGTGGACAGCACGCTCGTGCTAAAATCCGCGCTCGATGCGCTTGGGAGCGAAAACGTTGTCGCCCTGCTCGCCGTCTCGCCCAGTTTGCCGCAAAGCGAGAAGGATGAGGCCATCGCCCTGGCAAAACAGCTCGGTGCGCGGCTTGAACTGCTGCCGACGGAAGAAACCGACGATCCGCAATATCAAGCGAACGCCCCCAACCGCTGCTACTTCTGCAAAGACCACGTCTATCGCGCCCTGCGGCAGTTTGCGGAGCAGCACGGCATCGACCATGTGCTTGACGGCATGAATGCCGAGGACACGCTCGATGTGCGCCCCGGTCGCGCTGCGGCCCGTGAGCTGAAAATCCTCAGCCCGCTGCACGATCTCGGTTTCAGCAAGAAAGACGTGCGCGAAGCCGCGAAAGCCCTCGGCTTGCCAAACTGGGACAAGCCCGCCGCTGCCTGCCTTGCCTCCCGTGTGCCCTACGGCACCAAGGTGACGCCGAAACTGCTCTCGCAGATCGAACGCGCCGAAGCCGCGCTGTTTGATCTCGGCTTCCGCGAGTTGCGCGTGCGGCATCATGGCGATGTCGCACGATTGGAAGTGCCTGAGGCCGATTTGCTGCGTGCCTTGCAACAGCGCGATGAAATCACGGCCGCACTGCGTGCCGTCGGCTACACCTACATCACGCTAGATCTCGGCGGGCTGCGCTCCGGCAGCATGAACGAAGTGCTCAAAGCCCGCACCGCATGAACGAATCCAAACTCCGCGATCTGCTGGCTCAAGTAAGCGCAGGCAAACTGCCGCCTGATCAGGCGCTGGAACGTCTGCGCACACTGCCCTTTGCCGAAGTCGGCCAGGTGCTTGCCGACACGCATCGCGTGATCCGCCAGGGCTTCCCTGAGGCGGTCTATG
>JAYVIO010000253.1:0-30945 GCA_043770175.1 Verrucomicrobiales bacterium
GTGAAGCCGCCACCGTTCGAGTGCCCGGTCGAAAAAATGCGCTTCGTATCCACTTTGTAGTTCTCCTTCAGATGCGCCATCACCGCGTCGAACAGCTTCAAATCGCGATCTCCCTCCGCCCCCGCACCATGCTGCCAGCCGGGCTTTTTGCCCTCGGGATCGGTCAGTTTTCCCGGCGTGTTCAGCCCTTGCAGATACACCGAGATCGCCTCCGACCAGTGCTTGTGCATCGCAAACGAGCGCCCTGCCTGCAACGCCGTGCCACCGTGGCCGTGAAACACGAACACCACCGGCGTCGGCGCCTCTTTGGCCTTCGTCGGCGCATAAACGAACCCGCTGCGTGCTACGCCATCAACGGTGAGTTCCAGCTTGTGAAAGCCCTCCGGGAGTTGGATCTGCGCCCGGCAGGCGGACGGCACGATCAAGAAGGCAAGCAGCGCAACGAGCAGGTGAATGGATCGGGTGTTCATATCGGAGGCGTTCTCAAACCTCACGGCTTTGCAATGGTTGCAGCCGCCGCGTCCTGAAACGCCTGCCGCATCGGCGAGGCATCGCCGTTCCTCAGGCCCGCACGTTGGATCAGCATGATGTAAATCGTCTTCTTCACCGGATCGATCCAGCCCTGCGTGCCATGCGCACCACCGTGGCCGTATGTTCCCGGACTCAGCGTCGCCGTGATTCCCACCGGCTCACGCACGACTTGAAAGCCCAGCCCCATGCCCATGCCATCGGTGAACCCGGCCTTCAGATCGCCCGTTTGATTCGCCGTCATCAATTGGAGCGATTTTTCCGAGATGTAGCGCTTCCCATCAGCTTCGCCGCCATTCAGCACCATCGCATAGAGCTTCAGCAAATCTTCGGCCGTGGAGAACAAGCCTCCCGCAGCCAGTGGCGCACGTTTTTTGTTCGAGAATGGAGGCGTGAGGTAACGAATCGTCGTTGGCTCCAGCCCCTTGCCATCTGCCGTAGTCTTGTAGCTTGTGGCGAGACGGGCGAGCTGCTTCTTATCCGGCCAGAACGTCGTCTCGCGCATGCCCAGCGGCTTGAAGAGATGTTTCTCCAGAAACTTTGCGTATTCCTCGCCGCTGACGACTTCCACGATGCGGCCCAGCGTATTGATGCCCGGATTGCAGTAGGACCACTTCGATCCCGGTTCAAACTGCAGCGGCGACAGCGCATAGGTGATCACCGCCTCCTTCAAATTCAGCACGTCCAGCGCATCGCCATCCAGTGGTGAATTGCCCACCAGCCCGCTTGTGTGCGTGAGCAGGTCTTTGATTGTGATCGGTCGCGCTGGCTCCACCAGCACCGTTTGCTCCGCCGTCTTCTCTTTGATGAGCATCTGCCCCTTGAACTCCGGCAGGTACTTCATCACCGGATCGTCGATGCTCAGCTTGCCCTCATCTTGGAGCATCATCACCGCCAGCGCCGTGATCGGCTTCGTCATCGACGCGATCCAGAACACGCTGTTCTGCGCCATCGGCGTCTTCGTTTCGAGGTCTTGAAAACCCACCGCCTCCTCGCTCACGACTTTGCCCGCGTGATACAGCAGCGTCACCGACCCCGAGAGCGATCCCTCCTTCACCAGCGCCTCCATGCTCTCGCGGATCGATTTCACCTCCGCGTGAAGGCTCAAAGACAGCGAAAACAGCAGGCAGATGGAAAGACGGAGCATTTTCATGGTGACCGCAGCATACGATCAAACCCCGGTGCTCTGTCAATCTCTTGCCTTCGCGCATCAGGACGCTATTCATCGCTTTCCATGTTCAAAACCGGCCAGCAAGTCGTCTGCATCGACGATCAATTCGATCCCTGGGTCTTCGACCTCTACAAGTCCCTGCCCAAGAAGGATCAAATCTACACCGTGCGTGCGCTCCGTGCCGGCCGCTCCAATCCGCAGTTTGTCGTCAACGACGATGCCGAAATCAAGCTCGCCGGTGCCGAGTTCGACCTCCTCCTCCTGCTCCAGGAACTCCACAATCCCGACGATCCTCACTCCAGCGTGAAGCAGGAGCTCGGTTTCCGTTCCGAACGTTTCGCTCCGCTCCTCGAACAAACCGAGGAGGAGGAAGAAGCCGAACTCATCGGCGTCGGCCAAGGCGAGAAAGAGTGGGAACCCGAGCCTGCCCACGCGAGGTAGTGCCGAGGTCTGGAACCATTTTCCATTTTCCATTTTCATTTCCTCCATGTTTCAGGAGGGCAGACCCTCCCTGGCATGGGAGAACTGAAAATGGAAAATGGAAAACTGAAAATGGCCCGGGAACCCCCCGCCGATTTTGCCCTACCGTTCGGTGCGATGAAAACTTGGCACCTTCGCCGCTGTTTGATACACCACACACCTCATGAGCGCCCCTCCCGACCTTCCGCCGTCCTCCGCCCCTCTCACTGAACGCCAGATCGTCGAACTGCTCGCCACCGCACGCCAGCGGCTCTTTGCCGAGGTTGGCAAGGTCGTTGTGGGTCAGTTGCACGTCATTGATGAAATGCTCATCGCCCTCCTCAGTGGCGGTCACTGTCTCATCACCGGCGCACCGGGCCTCGCGAAGACCCTGCTTGTCAAAACCGTCGCCGATGTCTGCCATCTGAGCTTTCAGCGCATCCAGTTCACGCCCGATTTGATGCCCTCCGACATCACCGGCACCGAAATCCTCGAAGATAGCCCCGACGGCCGCAAACTCGTCTTCAGCCGCGGCCCCGTCTTCGCGAACATGATCCTGGCCGACGAAATCAACCGCACGCCTCCCAAAACCCAGGCCGCATTGCTTGAAGCGATGCAGGAGCACCAAGTCACCGTGAATGGCAAGACCATGCACCTACCCGAACCCTTCTTCGTGCTCGCCACGCAGAACCCCATCGAGCAAGAGGGCACCTACCCGCTCCCAGAGGCGCAGCTCGACCGCTTCATGCTCAACATCGTCATCGACTACCTCAGCGAGGACGATGAAGTCACCGTCGTCACCCGCACCACCAGCGGCAAAGGTGATCCGGTGCAGCATCTCTTCACCGGCGAGCAACTCCTCGCCTTCCAGCAGGTCGTTCGCAAAGTCCCCATCGCCGAAGACGTCGCCCGCTACGCCGTCCGCATCTCCGCCGCCAGTCGTCCCGGTCGCGACGGCGTCCCCGACTTCGTCAATCAATGGATCAGTTGGGGCGCAGGCACCCGCGCCAGCCAAAACCTCGTCCTCGGCGCCAAAACCCGCTGCCTCATCCACAACCGCACCCACGTCACCGCCGACGACATCCGCGCCATGGCCCTCCCCGTCCTCCGCCATCGCATCCTCGTGAACTACAAAGCCGAAGCGGAAGGCGTGACGGTGGAGAAGGTCATCGCGAAGCTGCTGGAACATGTGAAAGCATAACGATCATGATGAAGCAGCGTCCAGCTCTTGCGATTGCCTGCCTGCTGCTTGGGTTAATTCTTTTTGCATTCATCGTTTTGGGAAGCAGCCCCGATGGGACTCCCAAATGGCCCATTCCCCTCGCCATTTTTTGTCTATCCGCTGCTTCAGCAGCAATGAGCAATGGCATCACGAAGCTTCTAGCGATCATTGCTTGGCTTTTGTCCGGAGTTGCTGTCGTGAAATGCTACTCCGAGACGATTCGACTCTGGCGCATACAAATCGAAGTGAACAAATTCTATGAATCCATGAGAGCGAAAAGTCCGCCTTAGCCGTTGTTCATGCATCAAATTTCCACCCCGATGTCAGCCACTACCTTTCTCGATCCAGCGGCGCTCATGCGCATCAAATCGCTCGAACTCCGCGCGAAGGTCGTCGTCGAGGGCCTTTGGAAGGGCATGCACCGCAGCCCGTATCACGGCTTCTCGGTCGAGTTCAGCGAGTACCGCGCTTATGTGCAGGGCGACGACCCGCGCTACATCGACTGGAAAGTGCTCGCCCGCAGTGATCGCACCTACATCAAGAAATTCGAGGACGAGACGAACCTGCGCTGCCAGCTCGTTATCGATCACAGCAAGTCGATGAAGTACGGTTCGCAGAGCTTCACCAAGGCCGATTACGCGGCCACACTCGCAGCCACGCTCGCATCCTTCCTCATGAAGCAGGGCGATGCGGCCGGACTGACCACCTTCGCCGATGGTATCGAGGAGCATCTGCCGCCGCGCAACCGCCCCGGTCATCTGCGCCGCATCATCACCGAGTTGGAGCGCCCCGCAAAGGCCGCTGGCACCTCGCTCGATCTCTCCGTCGGCCAATTGGCCGATCTGCTGCGCAAACGCGGCATGATCTGCCTCATCACCGATCTCCTCGCGCCCATCGAGCACTTGGAGAAACAGCTCGCACTGCTCGGCGCAATGGGTCACGACCTCGTGCTCTTCCATCTCATGGATCGCGCCGAGATCGACTTCACCTTCGAGAAATCCGCCCACTTCCGCGATGCCGAAAGCGGTGCTGAACGTTTCATCGATCCCCAACTCGCCCGCGAGACCTATCTGAAGCGTCTTGCCGCCCACCGCGAGCACATCCAGCAGTCCTGCGATCGTCACAATGTCGAGTACCACTGGTGCCCCACCGATAAACCTCTCGAAGAAGTCCTCTTCACTTTCCTTAGCGCCCGCCAGCGCAAGAAGGCGTCGAAATCCTCTGCCAAGCTCGCCGCATGAAATCCGCGAGCATTCGTCATTCGTCCTTCTGAATTCGTCATTTCATGCTCTGGCTCTTCCCATTCTACCTCCTTGGTGCCGTCGCGGTCATCGCGCCGATCCTGCTGCATCTGCGCCGCAGGCCGCCGCAGGATCGCGTGGAGTTCAGTTCCCTCATCTTCCTCGATGCGCAAACACCCGTCCCCGTTTCCAAACGTCGCCTCGAAAACTGGCTGCTGCTGCTCCTGCGCTGCCTCGCGCTCATTCTGCTTGCCTTGATGTTCGCACGGCCCTTCCTTCGCAGTGAGTCCACCGCCTCTACCTCACCCGACCGTGCCACGCTCATCCTCATCGACCGCAGTGCCTCCATGCGTCGCGATGATCTTTGGAAACGCGCCCTCGACGAAGCCAAACGCACCGCCCAGTCCGCCAAACTCTCTGACCGCGTCGCGCTCGCTGTCTTCGATCAAAAACTCACGCCGCTCTGGACCTTCGAAGAAGATCGCACCAGCCCCGCTTCACGCACCACCGAGTTCCCCACGCGCCTCGCGGCTCATGCGCCCTCGTGGTCCGCCACACACCTCGACCGCGCTCTCATCGATGCCGTTGCGCTCTTCGATACCAACACCGCTTCGCTCAAAAAGCACATCCTCCTCATCACCGATCTTCAAGAAGGCACGCACCTTGATGCACTGCGCACCATCGCCTGGCCCGCTGATCTCCGCCTGCAAGTCCATCGCCTCGATCCCGCGAATCCCGACAACCTCTCCCTCGCTCTCGCCGCTTCCGAAAGTACGACGTACACTCCTGTCCGTCCGGATGCTAGCGCCAACACCCAGGCCTCCACCATTCGCACCCGTTTGGCCAACACGCGTGACTCCCATCTTCGCGACTTCACCCTCGCCTGGAAAGACGCGCCCAAATCCGACTCCATCACCGCCCAACTCCAACCCGGTGCCTCACGCATTCTCACGGCACCGCCAAATTCCACGAACGCCACCACGCTCACCCTCACCGGCGACACACAGGACTTCGACAACCACCTCTTCATCGCCCCGCCACAGCCACGCACCGTCCGCATTCATTTACTCGGCGACGCCACCACCCGCGATGAAGCCGCCTCGCCGCTCTACTACCTCAGTCGTGCGTTGCAGCCCACCACCACGCTCGCACCCGCACTCGCCGCTGACAAAAAACTCCCCGCGCAAAACCCCGACATCATCTTCCTCTCCGGTGCCACCACCAACGCCGAAACCAACACCGCTCTCCGCGACTTCCTCACGCAAGGCGGGTTTCTCGTCCATGTGATCGCTTCGCCCACCGATGCCACTTTGATCAAGGCTCTCACCGGCCTCAACGATCTCACCATCACCGACGGCGACACCACCGACGACTACCGCATGCTCGGCGAAGTCAACACCGCCCACCCGTTGCTCAAACCTTTCGCCGATCCCCGTCTCCGCGACTTCACCAAACTGCGCTTCTGGCATCATCGTCACATCACATTTAAAGACGATCCCACCAAGAAGCTCGAAACTCTCGCCTCCTTCGACAACGGCCATCCCGCCATCCTCACCGCCCGCATTGGCAAAGGCACGCTCATTCTCCTCGCCTCCGGCTGGCATCCCGGCGACAGCCAGTTCGCCCTTAGCACCAAATTCGTTCCGCTCCTCTATGGCTGGCTCGCTGCCGCTGGGTTCAGCCACGATCCCGCCGCCTCGCTCATCGTTGGCGACGCCCTTCCGCTCGACGCCACGCAAGCCCACACCATCACCGATCCCGACAACAAAACGCACACGCTCAAACCCGGCCAGACCTTCACCACCGAACTCATCGGCCTCCACACCATAGTGACCACGTCACGCAAGCAAACCATCGCCGTCAATCTCCCGCCCGATGAAGGCCGTGTCCTGCCCCTCGAACCGCAAAAACTCGCCGACTACGGCATCAAACTCGCTACTTCTGTCGATCTCGACTCCACGACCGCTTCCGCCGATCAGCAACGCCTCTCCGCCACCGAAACCGAACAACGCCAGCGCTCCTGGTGGTGGATTCTCCTCGCCCTTTTGGCCGTTCTCCTGCTCGAAACCTGGTTTGCAGGCCGTTCCAGACACAGCATCCCCGCTGCCGCCTAGCTCTCCTGCTTCTTTGAAATCATGCGAAAGCTCTACATCGACACTTCTGTCATCGGCGGTTACCACGACGCTGAGTGGATGGCCGATACTCGCTTGCTTTGGCAACAAGCGAAGGCGGGGCAGTGGGAGCTTGTCACCTCCATCGTCGCCGAAGCGGAGATTAACAACGCCCCGGAAAACGTGCGCCAGCTCTTTGCCGACACATTCGGTGCCGCCAACATCCTCGATACCAGCACCGAGATCGAAGAACTCGCCGAGGCATACATGGCGGCCGCAGTCGTGCCGCCCAAGTTCGCCGACGATGCCTTGCATGTTGCCATGGCCACCGTTCATGGCGTGCGCCTGATCGTCAGTTGGAATTTCAAACACCTCGTCAACGTGCGGCGCGAAGACGGGTTCAACGCCGTGAACATCTTGCACGGCTGGCCGCCTGTCCGTATCGTCAGCCCAAAGGAGATCATCTATGCAGACCAATCCCAGCAAGACTGAACCCCAACGCGGTTTTGACGCCGTGGCTGAAAGCCGTCGTTGGAAAGAAGCCGTCGCCAAAGCCACCGCAGGCATGAGCATCACCGACCGGATGGCATGGTTTCGTCGCCAATCATCCGTGGCGGCGATCCGCAACCAGTCCAAACCGACCGAGTTAGTCGCAACAGCATAGTCACCACCATGATCGCACGCACCATCCTCGAAGCCCGCATTGCTGAAGTTCGCGAGGCATTGCGTCGCGCGCGTCTCATGCGCCATCTCGCCGTTGTCTTCGCGCTCGGCATTCTCATTCGCGGCAGCTTCCTCATTGCCGCCATCTACGGCCACCACGTTCCTCAGCACCTCGACCGCTGGTCCATGCTCGCTTTGATCTCCCTCGGCCTCATCGCGTGGCTCAAAGGCCGCCGCAACATCTGGAGTGACCGCGACATCGCCCGCATCATCGAGCACAAGCACACGGCTCTCGATTCGCTGCTCCTCACCGCCATCGACCACGAGCCTCAGGCCACGGAACCCACCACGTTCCTCCATGAGCGCCTCATTGATCAGGCCCTCGCCCGCGCCGCCACGCAAAACTGGCCCGTCACCGTCGCCAACAAGCCGTACACCCGTGCTCTCGCTGCCGCATGGATCGCCGTCATCGCTTTCGTCGCCACCGACGTCGCGCTGCGTCTCAATGGTCCAAATCATAAATCAAAAGTCGTCAATCAGAAGCCCGCATCTTCTGCCAAAGCCACGGTTTTTACCGCCACGCTCACTCCCGGCGACACCGAAGTCGAACGCGGCTCCCGCCTCATCATTGAAGCGCGCTTCACCGGACCCGTGCCAGCCGATGCCATACTCATCGTCAGTGAGGCCGATGGCAAAATCCGTGATCGCCTGCCTATGCGCCTCACCGTCGATCAGCAGGTCTTCGGCGGCCTCATCAGCAAGGTGGATCGCGAGACGAAATACCACGTCGAGTTCGCCAATCAGAAATCGCAACAGCACAGCATCACCGTCTTCGATTATCCCGCGCTCGTTCGCGCCGATGTCATCGTCACCCCACCGGCCTACACGAAGCTGCCCGCCAAAGAAACCAAGAACACCCTCAAGGTCACCGCCTTGGAAGGCTCTGACATCGTCTGGCACATCAAGGTGAACAAACCGCTCACCGCCGCCGAACTTTATGGCGAAGACAAGAGCGTCATCGAACTCAAACCCAGCGCCAATGATGCCATGCTGCTCACCGGCACATTGAAGGCCGAGAAGTCGCAAAAATACCGCCTGCACCTCGTGGACGAGGCTGATCGCGCGAACAAAAACCCACCGTGGATCACCGTCACCGTTCAAACCAATCAGCTCGCCAAAATCGAAGTCGTCTTCCCCAAACGCGATCTGCAAGTCTCCAGCATTCAAGAACTTCCCGTCGAAGCCAAAGTGTCCGATGACCTCGGTGTCACTAAAAGTGGTGCGGTCTTCAGCATCAACGGCAACAGCAAAGAAATCATCTTCAAGCACGCCACCACCGTGCCGCAGAAAAAGCAGGAGGTGCGCGCCGACCTCGTTCTCGAAAAGGAAAAAGCTGAGCCGCGACAACTCGTCAGCTACTACCTCTGGGCCGAGGACACCGGCCCCAAAGGCGAAGTGCGCCGCAATATGAGCGAGATGTTCTTTGCCGATGTGCGCCACTTTGAAGACATCTTTCGCGAGATGGAGGCCCCGCCAAGCGAACCCGGCAAACCGCAGCAGAAAGGCCAGGCCGACAAGCTTGTCGATCTCGTGAAGCAGATCGTCAACGCCACCTGGAAGATTATCCGCGACACCAACGCCGGCCGCGTCATCGAGGCCGCCACGCCTGACATTGATGTCGTGCATGAGTCCGTCGGCATCGCGTTGGAGCAGGTCAAAGAAGGCATGGAAGAAGCCGAGGACGCTGAGATCAAACAAGCGCTCACCGAAGCTTGGAAAGCCCTCAAAGATGCCCAGCCGCCGCTTCAACAGGCCTCTGCCGAGAAAAAGCGCTCACCGCTCAACCAAGCCCTCACCTTTGAGCAAACCGCGCTCGAATGGCTGCACCGCGCGCAAAGCCGCGAACATCAAGTCATGCGCCAGAACAGTCCGCCCCAGCCCGGCGAAGCGCAGCAGGCCAACAAGAACCAGCTCATGGATCTTGAGCTGAAACAGAAGGATCAGCGCTACGAAGAAGAAAAAGCCGCCACTGAGGAGCAAACAGCCGAGCAGCAGGAGAACCTGCAGGTATTGAACCGCCTCAAAGAACTCGCCCGTCGTCAGGAAGCGCTGGCCGAGAAGATGAAGGAGCTGCAAAACCAGATCGCCAAGGCCAAGACCGAGGAAGAAAAGCAGGAACTCGACAACCAGCTCAAACGTCTTCAAGCCGAGCAGGAACAGCTCCTCCGTGATGTGGATGATCTGAAAGAGCGCATGGAGAAGCCCGATAACGCCGCCAACATGGCCGAGGCGAAGGAACAGCTCGATCAGACCCGCGAAAAGGTCATGGAGGCCGCCGAGAAGCTCAAAGAAGACAAACTCACCGAAGCCGCCAACGCTGCCACGCGTGCGCAGCGTGAGCTGGAGAAGATGCAGGAAGATTTTCGCCAGAAGACGAGTAAAAAATTCACCGACGAGATGAAGCAGGTCCGTCAGCAGGCTCGCGATGCCGCCGAGAAGCAAAAACAAATCAGCGAGAGCCTGGAAAACCAGAAAGACGCCGGCTCTGAAATCGAGAAAGGCCTGCAAAACGCTGCGCAGAGCCGTCAGGTTGCTGAGCAGCAGGAAAACATCGAGAAACTCCTCAACAACATGCGCCAGCTCAGCGAACAAGCCGAGCAGAGCGAACCGCTTCTCCATCGCAACCTCTACGATGCCGTCCGCAAGGCCCAGACCGGCGGTTTGGAAGAGAACCTCAAAGAAACCCGCGATCAACTCCGCTACGGCAGCGCTGCTGAAGCCAAAGACTCCGAACGCAAAGCCGCGACTTCTGTGGAGGAACTCAAGAAGGGCGTCGAAAAGGCCGCCGAGAGCGTGCTTGGCAGCGAAAGCGAGGCGCTGCGTGTGGCGAAGAACGAACTCGACAAACTCATCAAAGAAGCACAGGACGCAGCAGGCCAAGAAGGTGCTCAAACCGCGAAAAGCCCGTCGGACAAGTCTGAATCGTCTGACAAGTCCGACGCTGCCAAAAGCCAGCAAGCCGCCCAAGGCAAACAGCCCTCCGATGATGCCAAAAAAGGCCAAGGCACCGAAAAACAAACCGCCGACAGCAGCAAGTCTGGCAAAGGCGAGCAAGGCGATCCGAAAGCCAAAGGCGAAGGCCAGAAACCCGGTGAGCAAGGTCAGGGACAGGGCCACCCGCAAGATCCCAAGACTGCTCAAAACGGCCAGCAGCCCGGTGAGGGCAAAGAGGGCCAGAAACCCGGCGAAACAGGCCAGGGCGAAGCCAAGGATGGCCAAACGCCCGGAGAAAAAGGTCAGGGCCAAGGCGAGGGTCAGGAACCGAAGATGGCCGAAGGTGGTCAGCAGCCGGGTGAAGGCCAGCAAGGCCAAAAACCCGGCGAACAAGGCAAGGGCGAGGGCCAAGGACAGGGCCAGCAAGCCGATGCCAATTCATCCAACGGTCCTAAGCCTGGTGAAGGCAAACAACCCGGCGAAGGACAAGGCAAAGGCCAGCAAACAGGCCAGGGCAAAGGCGAAGGGCAGCCGCAAACAGCGGATGCAGCTGATCCGAAGCAAAGCGGACGAGGGCGTCCGCGCTCCGATAACAACCGCGACAACAACCAGATCGCCGGCGGTCCCACGAGCGACCGCGACTCCGACAACGACCGCTCCCGTCCGCAGATCAACGGCGGAGCCGTTTCTGAGGCGCTCTTCTTCGACGACGCCAAGGAGCAGGAAGACCGCAGCGTCTTCACCGGCAATGGCTACGAGCAATGGAGCGACCGCTTGCGCAATGTGGAAGAACTGCTCAATCAACCCGAACTCCGCAACGAAGCCGCCAAGGTGCTTGATCGCGCCCGCGAACTGCGCATCAACCTCAAACGCAGCAACGAAGCCCCACAGGTCGCCAGTTTGAATACGCGCATCACGCAGCCGCTCATCGAATTGCGCGACCGCGTGGTTGAAGAACTCTCGAAGAAGGACGCCGGCAAAAATCTCGCGCCTGTGGATCGCGATCCCGTTCCCGCTGAGTTTCGTGATTTGGTGAAGCGTTACTATCAGGAGCTGGGCGCTGGAAAGTAGAGCGCGGTGGGATGGGTGTGGCGATAGCCCGCCCGTCTGCTGGAGGCAGCGAACAGGACGAGCCGCGCCCAAATAGTCGGGCGGTGCTGCGATGGCAGTCCTGCTGCTTGCGAAACACTCCCAGCGCAGCACACACTCAACCTATGCCCATCACTAGAAAATAAGGAAGTCCGAGATTCTTTATCTGAATGCCGACTCGACGCTGATGACTTGATCATCATACTTCGGGCTGATGCCACTCACGGTCCTGACATTGCGCACCGCCGACTGCTTGCACGAGCTGTCCTGCCCCATGGATGCCTCCATCGATCTAGGCAGTTCGCCGGAGTGTGAAATCGTTCTTGATGGCGGGGCCATTTTGCCACGGCATTGCGTGTTCCGCCGCGTTGGTGAAAAACGGTTTCGCATCCAGCGTGTGGCACCAGAGGCATGGTTCACCGTGAACGGGGTGTATGCGCCCGACCTCGAGGTGGAAACGCCGTTTCAATTCAGCCTCGGCATGGAGGAAATCAGGTTTGATCTTGGCGTGGAGGGAGAGGAACCACCGGAGCAGGCTGAGGATGAGCCCAGCGCGGTGGCAGCGGTGTCCGACGTGCCTGCTGAGGAGTCGCAGGCCGTGGCGCGTTCCAATCGGCGTGATTATCTCCTGCAGCCGACGGCGATGAAGCCGCGCGCGGGAGAACGCGTGGGCGAAGTGATTGTGGAGTCGTCGCCTGAACCAGTTCCGGCGATAGTGCAGGCCAAGGCGCCGGAAGCAGCCGCGGCGGATGAATCCGATCACGATGAAGAAGAATCGTCCTCGCTGCTGCTGACGGGACTGCTGGTTTGCGGCGTGATGATTGCCGCGATCATCTACTGGAACCAGCATCTGGATCAGGTTTCGTCACCGCCGGACGCCAAAATACAACTAGCGGCGCCAGACAAGACGCATCTCACGCCAGAACAAACCATCCGCGCCTGTGAGGACCTGCTACAAGCGGGTGCGCCGATGCTGGCGGCGAATCTCTTGATGCCGCTTGCCGAAAAGGGCCATGTCGAGGCGATGCTACCGATTGCCAAGGCCTTGCGTGCCTCGGGCGAGTTTGGTGAAGAAGTCGTCTATCTGATGCAGCAGGCGGTGGTGGGAGGCAGGCGCGATGCGTTGAGCGATTTCGTGAACGTCATTGATGATGCGGACAATCCGGCGCGCTATGCCGAAAGCTCCTTCAAGCAGCTCCAGCAGGCGGCGGCGCTGGGCGAAGCCTCGGCCTGGATGCCGCTGGGTGAACGGCATGAGCATGGCAACGGCACCGTGCCGGACATCAAGCTGGCGCTGGTGGCTTATGAAAAGGCGAAGGCGCTCGGCGACAAGCGTGCCGATGCCAAACTTTCGGCCAGACAGGCGGCGCTGGATCGTGCGGCGGCGTTCATTCGTTCGTGGAATGAAGTTTCCGTGGCGACGCTGCTGGATCATGTGGCTGCGGCTCAAGGGAAGTTCTTCATGCTCGATCATCCGCCGATGGATGTGCTGCTGCGTTTGGAAGAGGAGATGCGTGCGCGCTGGCCGCTACGGCGCATCAGCGTGGCTGCTGGAGCAAAGGCGGAGATGGAAAATTTCGACCTCATTCATGTCACCCAGCCGTTTCAGTTTGAAGTGCAGCGCGGTGAACGCATCGCTCGCGGAAAAGGTGTTCTCACTTGTTCAGTTCAGCGCGATGAAGCGGACAAATGGCGTGTGACCGATGCTGATGACACGATTGAATTGACTGAACTGCTGCCGAAGAAGGAGCAGTTCGTCGGCGCTGCATCGCTGCGAGAGTTAAAACCTGCTTTCGCGCATGACGAACAGGTGGAGGAATCGAGGCTGGAGATTTTGCGTGGCATGCGTGGCATTGAGGATACGCAGGATTTCAAGGTGCCGCTTACCGTGCTGATGAATGCCGTCTATGAGTTTCCAAAGGAGACGTTTTGGAAGCCGTTTGCCGACACGCTGTGTGATCGCATGGCGCGGCAGTTGTTCGCCGATGGCAAATGGCTCGACGCGGCGTGGGTGGAACCGGTGCATCAATTGTCTGAGCGTGGCAGTGTCTCCGCCATGCTGCTCGAAGGGCATCTGTTCGCGGCTGGTTACGGCTTTCAGCGCGATGAAAAGCGCAGCACGGCGCTGTATCAAAAAGCCTTCGAGGTCGGCAAGCGACGCGATGCGCGGTTTTATTATGCCGAGGCCTTGTTTCAAGGCCGGGGTGTGCCACAGGACATCCCGAAGGCGGGAGCACTGGTGCTTTCCTTCATGACCCGCTCCAAACATCCGCTGGAGGCCTATCTGGCCGCGCATCTGCTCTGGCGGAAGGCAGAGATCGACCCTTCGCTCTGGCAGCAGGTGTATGACACGCTTTCACGCGTGGCGGACAAACATCCGCCGGCCAAGAATCTCGCGGGCATGGTGCTGTTGAATCACGGGCAGACGACGAAGGAGCGCAAAACCGGTTTCGCCGCGATCAAAGCCGCTGCTGAAGCAGGCGTGGTCGAGGCGATGAAGACGCTCGCGAACTGCTATCAGGAAGGCATCGGCTGCGAGAAGGATTTTCTCACTGCCACGACCTGGAAGCAGAAAGCCGCCGTGACGCCGCCACTGAGAAAGCGGCACTACACGGAGTTCGAGGAGTGATGGAGCGCGGATTTTCCCGGGCTGCATCGCTCCGCGAAGCATTGCGGGCAGGCAACTCGCCTGGCCTTCCTGGTGTGCGGTGAGGAAGTGAAGTGGAATTCGTGGAGTGATCAGCGCTGTCGAAACGCTGGGTGGACAAATGGCGAGTAATCCCGCTTCGCGGGACATACTCGCGCTCCTATTCTCCCGTGCGCAAAATGTCGCAGGTGATGAAGATGGCCTGGAGGATGTCTTCCTTCTCGAACTCGGGTTTGCCGGTGGGTTTGTAGAGGGAGAGCAGACGCACGGTGCCATCGGGCATGGTGATGCCGGTGGTGATCTTGGAGGTAAAGTAATCCGTGAGCGGAAATTCGAGTCGGCGGCCCTGCGTGTCGATGACATGCTCGCGATGCTCGAAGGGTGCGGCGGTATGGAATTCGGGGGCGAGGGTGAGTTCGACGGTGACGCGATCCGCGCCCACAGTGGGTTCGAGTTCGACGCGGAGGCCGACTTGGCGCATCTCCTGCTCGAACACGGATTCGCCTTTGTCGTTCATGCTCACGCCGCTTATGGCATTTTGCTCGGTGACCTGTTCGGTGGTGGCGCGGGTGCTGGATTTCGTATCGATGCGTGCGGTGTTGAGGTGCTGCACCGTGCCGGTTTTCACGGCGATGAGCAGTTCATCGAGTTCGGCACGATGATCGCTTTTGCTGGCGGCCTGTGCGGTGAGACGGCGCAGCAGCGGGCCGGGGCCTTGGAGAACGTGGGTGGTGAAGGAAGTGTTGATCGGATGATAACGATCATCCAAGTCTGCGAGGAATTGCGCCACTTTGTCGAGGTTTTCGGAGGTGTTGCGGACAACGATCTGGCTCGTGGCCGCACCGTAACTGACAGATGCTCCTTCAGGGAAGGAAACACCGTCCTCCTCAAAGACTTGCTTGGCGGATTTTTTGAATTCTTGGCCTTCATACATCAAATCATGCAAGGCCCATTGATTCACACGGAAGCTGCGAGTGAACTGCTCATCAGGATGGGTTTTTGGACGTCTGGGGCGGTTTGCGTCCTCTGGAGTCGGCAGGGGACGCTTCTTTGCCACCTGCGAAACGACATCGCATTTCAGAAACGTGGCCCAGAGCATGCCGGGCTTGTCGCGACCGGTGGGTTCGTTCAATGAGATGAGCTTGGTGCTGCCCTTGGCAATGCTGATGCCAGCGGTGGTCTTGTGGACATGAAAATCGGTGATGGGGATGTCGAAGGGCTGCTGCGAGGCGGGATCGCGGAAGTGATCGCGACGCACGATGGGCAGCGTGGTATGCAGTTCGTGGCTGAAGGTGAGTTCCACCGTGCGGCTGTCAGCGCCGACGGTCGGCTCGATTTCGAGGATGGAGCCGACCATCCGTGTTTCGAAGCTGAGACTTGGACGGCCCTGGGCATCGGTGCCGAAGCTGTCGAGAAAACGATGCTCACAGGCGGCGTGATGAGTGGCATGCGTGCCGGACTTGGTTTCGAGGAAGGCGGAGTTGATGAAAGTGGCCTCGCCACGGGCGACAGCGGCCTCCACGGCGGCGAACATCGCGGAATCATCGGCAGAGGCGAGCGTCTGGTGCGTAAGATCGCGCAGGAAGGACGCGGGAGCTTCCAAGGTGTGCAGCGTGCAGGCGACGGTCTTGGGAAAGACGATGAGCTGGCTTTCCACGATGGCTGCGATGAGGGCGATGTTGTCCGGCGTGTTCACGCAGCGCAGCACGCCGTCGCGATGCTCGATCAATGAGCCTGATGGAAACGTGATGCCTGCTTGAGCAAGCCACGCCTGAAGGGTGACAGGCTTTGTGCCATGCAGTGCTTCATCAAACAAACCGTCCGGCGCATGCAGGGCGGCGAAGATCATCCCGGATGGCACGGTAGCTGGCGCGGCCACCTTCGGCTGCGGTGTGGGGAGGGCCGCAGCACGACGCAGCGTGGCGGTGAGAAACACGGCGCAGAGGATGTCCGCGCTCTCCTGCGGCGTACCGACGGGTTTGGTAACGCCGATGAGCTTCGTGCTGCCAGCGATGATGCTGACGCCTGTCGTGATTTTCGTGCCGGGAATGTCGGTGACGGGAAATTCGGCCGCGTGGCTCGTGAGCGGATCGTTCACGCTGATCTGGCGCTTGGTCGGAGGTGCCGCATTCAATGTCAGCATGAGCGTGGTCTCGATGGTGGCTCCATCGGCACCCACGACCGGCTCGATCTCCAAACGCAGGCCGATCTGCCGCGTCTCCTTCGCGATGGAAGCGCGGCTTTTCGCATCGAGCGTGAAATCGGAGACATGGCTGTGCTCGCGCCCGGCCTCAGTGGTGGCGCGGGTGCCGGATTTGGTTTCGAGAAAGGCATCGCCGATGATGCGGACGTTGGAGCCGGGCTTTTTCGCGTGATCGAGCAGCATGGCGAGTGCGGGCGCGGCATTCGCAGAGTGTGAAGCCAGCGCATTGGCCTCACGGATGAGTTCGCCGGGGCCTTCGATGACGGTGATGGTGTAGGCGACGGTGGCGGGGGCCTGCTTATGCATGGATTCCACATAGGCATCGGTGAGATCGAGGTTCGGTGCTGTGTTGGTGATGGTGAGGAGACCCGTGAGCGGATTGAAGCTGGCGCTGGCTCCTTCGGGGAAGGTGATGCCTGCGGCTTCGAGCATTTGTTTGGCCGTCTTTGGCTGCGGTGGTGGCGTATCCAGCGCAGGCGTGGTTGAGGGTGCGGCAAAAGGATCCGCAGGCGCGGCGGGAGATGCGGCGCCGCTGTCGGGCATGTCACACGAGAGGAAATCCGGCGGCACTTTGAAGGTGCGCGTGGTCAGTTGCGGCTTCGCTGCATGGAGTGCAGTGGTGAAGACGAGTAAGAGCGCCAGGAGGCGGCAGAGGCCGTTCATGCCGTGAGACTACGGGATGCAGTGGAGTCGGGTCAAGGCTGCGCCGTCAAGATTTGTCAAGGAATGGTCAAAGGGTCAAGCATGGCCGCAGGGGGTGTTTGATGACGGCTTGACCACCTTGACGGCGCAGCCTTTGACAAAGTCTTGACCAGACGGGCTAAAGCCCGAACTACGAACTCAGAGGGTCTGATGAATGCGGCCGAGGGCCATCAGGATATAGCTGGTGGTGAGGACGGGGTCGCTTTCCATCCAGCGGCCTTCGGAGTTGGACCAGTAGCCGTCGCCTTTTTGGAGGTTGAGGAGTTTGGCGGTGATGTCGGCACGCCAGTCGATGAGTTTGCCGTCCTTGCCTTTGATGTAGTCGATCTTGGCAATGCTGAGGGCCTTGCTGAGGGTGTGATAGTAGTAGTAGAGGCCTTGGGCGCCGAGGCCGGGGTTTTCATCGGCGCTGTAGTTGGCGTTGATCCACTCGATGACGGCTTTGACGCGCGGGTCTTTGGCGTCGAGACCGGCGTAGATGAAGCTGAGGAGGCCGGCGTAGCTGATGCTGCCGTAGCTGCGGAGGGAGATGGTGCCGTCGGGGTTTTCGACTTTGGCGCCGCGGGTTTCGGTGGGGTTGTAGATGAAGCCGCCAGCGTCTTTGGGGTCTTTGCTGACCCAGCTGGATTTGTTGCTCTCGGGGCGATTCTGGCAGCGCTGGATGAAGTCGATGGCAGCACCGAAGTTGAGCTGGGGCTCGCCTTTGGCGGCGTCGCCTTTATCCGCGAGGAGGCTTTGGGCGTAGTAGAGGGCTTCGAGGGCGAAGGTGGTGTTGCTGAGGTCGGCGTGGGTGGCTTTTTCTTCGCCGTAGCCGATGCCGCCGTCGGTTGGGTTGTCCTGCTTGCCTTTTTCGTCGAGGTCGAGCTGACGGGTGACGAGGTAGCGGCGGGCTTTGAGCATGACTTCCTCGTTTTCGGGCTTGGGGTTCAACAGCAGGGCGGTGAGGGCGAGCGCGGTGTTATAGGTGGCGCGGGCTTTGATGCAGATGCTGCCGTCGGGCTTGGCGTTGGAGATGAGGTAGCGGGTGGCGGCTTCGATCTCGGCGGGGACGGGATCGCCAGGCTTGCGGGAGGGATCGAGCATGAAGCCGGTGATGGCGAGGCCGGTGATGGCGACGGGTTCGGCTTCGCCCCACTGGCCGGTTTCCTTGTTCTGCTTGGAGCGGAGGAAGTTGAGGCCGCGTTCGACGCCGAGGCGGAGTTCTTGCTTGAGGGATTCATTGCGCGGGGCCTGAGTGGCGGCCTGAGGGAAGGCCGAGACGGTCGCGAGGATGAGGCAAAAGGCGGAGAGTTTCATGATGGCGAGAACAGGAGGTGGGAAGATGGGGCCGTCAATGGTCAAGGGGTCAAGGTGGTCAAGGCCGGACGATTCTTGACCATGCCATGACTGGCTTGACCACTTCTTGACCCGCGCTACTTCGAGGCGGGAGTAATGATGAGCGTCACCTTGGTTTCCTCGGCAGGAATATTGGCAGGCATGCTGATCCAGAGATCGTCGCGGTGGTTGCCTTTGGCGGGGGAGTTGATGATGGCGGCGCGATCCACATAGGTGGAGATGATGGAACCGGTGACTTCAGCGACGAAGCCGGTTTCGTCGATTTGAGAGCCGTTGAAGATCCAGGTGTCGAGGTCGGCGGGTGTTTTGCGTTTGTCGATGTCCTGGATGAAGTCGGAGAGCTGGACGCGCTTGGTTTTGTCGCCGTCTTTCCATTCAACGTGGATGGCGAGGCGGTTGGCACCGGGAGTCTTGGGTTCGGTGTCTTTGTCTTTGTAGGGGCGCTCTTCCTTGGGATCGAGTTTATCGAGAATGCCGAGGGTGGCGGGCTGATAGTTGGCGAGAAGAAGCGCGAGCTGGATTTGAATGGGGCGGACGGCGGTTTGCAGGATGGTCTCGTGAACTTTCTCGCCGGCTTCGTGGCAGAGGGCGTATTCGATGGGAAGTTTCTGGTGCAGGATGCTGCCGGGGATGCGCACCTCGCGTGTGGCGGCGGTGATTTGAATGCCGTTGAGGTTAAAGACACCGGGGGAGACTTGTTTGATGAGCTTCTTGGCGTCTTCGAGCTGCTTCGCGGCGTCTGGCTTGGGAGCGGCGGTATCCTGGGCCGGTGCGCATGGGAAGGATGCGAGGAATAGGAGGAATGCGAGGAAGGGGCGGAGCATGGCGAAGGGGAGGAAATAGGGACTAGAACGCCAGGGCAATGATGATCCTTGGGGAAGACGAAGCGTGGTTGGTATGAAATGGCAGGGCACTAGGTGCTAGAGGTTGGGCAGCTTGTAGGTGCCGACGCGGAGGCATTGCTCGACGTTTTTTGGCAC
Organism: Verrucomicrobiales bacterium; assembly: GCA_043770175.1. GTDB lineage: Bacteria > Verrucomicrobiota > Verrucomicrobiia > Verrucomicrobiales > Verrucomicrobiaceae > Prosthecobacter. The sequence goes on from JAYVIO010000253.1 coordinate 19,346, forward strand.
GACGGCCACGGGCTTCACTTCATACGCGGGCTGTGGTTTGAAGGTTTTGTCTTTGCGCAGCTTTACAATGATCTGCAGGGCAAGATCGACGAGGGCGGGTTGGACAATGGTGGCGTCGATCTCACCCAGGCGGACGAGATCAATACCGCGCTTCTGACCGGAGAGGCCGTCGGCGCCTATGATGAAAATGTTTTCACGCTGACCGGCGGTTTCGGCGGCTTTCGCCGCGCCGAGAGCAATGGCATCGTTGTGGGCGTAGATGACGTCGAAGTTTTTCTGCAGGCGGAAGGCTTCGGTGGTGATCTGCGTGGCTTTTTCAGTCGTCCAGTCGGCAGCTGCATCGTGGACGAGAATGACGCCGGGCTGGGCGTGTAGACCTTCGCTGAAACCTTCGGCCATTTCGTTGGTGAAGTAGCTGTCCTCCACGCCGCGTAATTGGATGACACGGCCGGTGACCTCGGTGCGGCCCTCCTCGTCCGCCTTGCGTTTGAGGGCTTCCAGGACGGTCTGTGCCGCCATGTGTCCGACGAGACGCTGTTCGCTGAATACCACACTGGTGCAGCCGTCCTTGAGCATGCGTTTGTCGAGGCCGATGACAGCGATGCCGGCAGTCTGCGCCTCGACAATCAAGGCGGCAAGTGCGGGCGGATCCATGGGGCTGAGGATGATGGCGGCGGGTTTCGCGGCGATGGCCTGACGGAACTGTTCGACCTGCTGCGTGCTGCTGCCCGCAGCGTCAAGCGTGGTGACCTTGTAGCGGGCCTGCCTGCCGACGAGCATCGCGAGGCCGTTGCGCTGAAACTCCTGCATGGCGATGCGGGTGTCAGGCAGCAGGAGGATGATCTCAGCCCGTTCGTCTTTGGCGGTGAGACCGGAGGCTTCGAGAAGAGATGGGGACGGGGTGGTGTTGTTTTGCTGTTTGACCGCCGTCTGTTGCAGCTCTTTCTCGAGTTTGCCGACCTCTGTTTCTACATCCGGTTCGGCAGACGGGCCGCAGGAGGACAGGGCAAGAGTGCAAAGAAGCAGGGCGGCGAGGCAAGTTCGGATGGACATGGTGAAGAAACGCATTCTAGCCCAGAAAGCAGAGTCTGCACAAGTCTGCGATGGTCACGAAAACGCGCTCAGGCTTTTGCTTGCACAATGATGGGATTGCCCCAGACTCCGCGCCTGTTTCGCCCCCCCCACAACCCTCTCGCAATGAGCCACAAAAAGAAGACCGCTGTCGTCACCGGAGCCGCTGGATTCCTCGGTTCGCACCTCACTGACCGTTTGTTAAAGGAAGGGTACAAGGTGATTGGCATCGACAATCTTCTGACCGGCAATGTCCACAACATCGAGCATCTGGCCGGGAAGGGGAACTACCGCTTCATCCACCACGATGTAACTGAGTTCATCTATCTGCCGGGGGATGTGCATTTGGTGTTTCATTTTGCCTCGCCCGCGAGCCCGATCGACTACTTGAAACTGCCGATCGAGACATTGAAGGTGGGTTCCATCGGCACGCATCATGCGCTGGGTTTGGCGAAGGCAAAAGGCGCCACGTTTCTGCTGGCATCGACCTCTGAAACCTATGGCGACCCGCTGGAGCATCCGCAGAAGGAAACATACTGGGGTAATGTAAACCCCATCGGCCTGCGTGGTGTCTATGACGAGGCGAAGCGTTTCGCTGAAGCGCTGGTGATGGCCTATCACCGCACGCATGACATGGACACGAAGATCGTGCGCATCTTCAACACCTACGGCCCGCGCATGCGTCTGGAGGACGGCCGTGTGGTGCCTGCTTTCATCGGCCAAGCGCTGGCGGGTGAACCGCTGACCGTGTTTGGCAAGGGTCAACAAACGCGCAGTTTCTGCTTCGTGTCGGATTTGATCGATGGTATTTACCGTCTGTCACAGAGCGACTACCATGAGCCTGTAAACATCGGCAACCCGGCTGAGATGACCGTTTTGGACTTCGCCAAGGCGATTTTGCGCATCACCGGCAGCGAATCGGAGATTGTTTATCGCGAGCTCCCGACCGATGACCCAAAAGTTCGCCAGCCTGACATTACGCTGGCAAGACGTCTGCTGGGCTGGGAACCCCAAGTGCCGTTTGAGGAGGGGATTTCACGCACGGTGGAGTATTTTCGCGACTTTCTGAGAATCCCTGCTTGATGCGTGACGTGTTTTGCTGATAAAACACTAAAATAACAAGCACAACCATCCGCATTCATGAAATCACTCGCATCGACTTTTGCATTCCTCCTTCTGGCCACCGTGTTGCAGGCCCAGGCTCCTGTTGTTCAAGAGCCGCTGCCTGCAGTCAGGGTGAAAATTAAACGAATTACCGTAATTGAGCAGCCGACGCCGCAATTCAGTGCCGGCAGCGTGAAAGAAAAGCGCTGGCGGCCAAAGAACTGGGTGGAGGTGGATGTGGAGTTTGACGTCGATGTGCCAAACAGCGCAGGTGGCAGCAAAGGGACGTATCCATCTTTGCAAATGGGCATTTATATTGCTCTCAATCATGCCAACAAAGAGGGCAAGTACGAGGTTGTGGAAGGAACGTTGGATCTTGTCAATATTCCAGCGGGTGAGAACCATGTCCTTGCTTATGTGGCGCCTTCCACCATGAGACTGGTTTTTCAGAAGGATGTCGTGACCGTCTCTTCAGACGTGAAGGGATGTGGCGTGGAAGTGCTCGCTGAAGGGAAACGCGTTGCAGGAGACACCAACCTGGGAACAGGTGCGTGGTGGGAGGATAAAAAGGACAGTTTCGCCTTTCTACAGGGAATGTTGCTGAGCAAGTCAAAAACCCCGTTTGCTCCACTCTGGGGTGACTATGATGTCGAGGTGAGGTCAAAATAAGCCCAGATCCGCGCGCATTAAATTAACCACATTCAGACAAACATAGCTTCACCTAGCATGGCAGCCCCAAACAGCATTGCAGTCATCAATCTCGGCTCCCAGCGTGTCAGCGGGGCGATCTTCGGCAAAACGCCGGGGGGAGACCTTGTTTTGAAGCGGTATGAAATTGTGGATATGGATGGTGACCCATCCGTGGATGTCAGTCGTCTGCCGCAACTCAAGGTGGCGCTCAGCGAACTAGTGGCCAAACTGAAGGTTAGAGGGCAAAAAACATGGTGTGCCGTTCCCGGACACCCGGTGTTCAGCCGTTTTGTGAAATTACCGCCTGTGCAGGGGGACAAACTGGCCCTGATCGTTGAATTTGAAGCTCGGCAAAATGTGCCATGGCAGCTTGATGAGGTTTCTTGGGACTACGAAGTGGTCACCAAATCGGATTTGGGGGAAATTGAGGTGGTGCTGGCCGCCATGAAGCGTGAGCCGTTAAACGAAATGTATGAGGAGACGACCTCCTGCGGTATCAAAGTGGCTGGGGTCGATGTCGGCCCGCTGGCGCTGTACAATGCATTTCGTTATAGCTATCCAGATGTGGATGAGCCTGCCTTGGTCGTTGATCTGGGCGCACGCTCCACCAATTTGGTGTTTATTGATGGGGAGCGGTTCTTCACCCGTAACCTGCTTGTCGGTGGCGCTGCTGTCACCAATGCGATTGCCAAAGAATTCGGAGTGCCTTTCGCCGAGGCGGAACGGCAGAAGTGTTCGCAGGGTTTCGTCGCCCTCGGCGGTGCGGTGGAAGACCATCCCGATGAAGGCGTGAACGCCATGTCCAAAGTCATGCGCAATTCAATGACGCGGCTGCACGCCGAAATCATGCGCACGATCACTTTTTACCGCAGTCAGCAGGGGGGCAGTGCGCCAAAGCGGGTCTTCCTGGCCGGCGGCGGTTCGGGGGCGGGCTATATTGCCGAGTTTTTCTCGGAAAAACTGAAGCTGCCAGTCGAGATCTTCAACGGCCTGCGTGGTGTGCAGCCGGACCGCGGCGTCAATGCGGAAGCTGCCCAAGTGGATGCGCCTGCGCTTGGTGAGCTGGTCGGGTTGGCGCTGCGCGGCATGGGTTCCTGCCCATGTGAAATCGAACTGATCCCAGATCCCTTAATGGCTGCACGTGATGCCTCGCGCCGTGCCCCTGCACTTATCCTCGCGGCTTGCTGCATCTTTGCGGCGCTGGGCGCCTCCATTTTCTGGTTCAAGAGTGCCAGCGCGGCGATCGAGGACCGTGCTTCTGCCATGCAGTCGGATGGCGCGCGTTTGAACAAACTCGCCAATGATATTCGGCTGCTGGATGCCAGGCAGGAGGAACTGCGTCTGCGAAGTTCGCAACTCGAGCAGGCGGTGACCGATCGTTCCTGGTGGGTGCGCCTGCTCAATGACCTCAACCAGCAATTCGACAACGATCTCATCTGGCTGACCGTCGTCGAGTTGATCAAAGATGGCAAGCCGGTCACCGCACCCCTGTGGGGCGGTAATGAAGAGAAAAAAACGCCAGCATCTCCCGAAAAGACGGGAGCGCCCGCCGCTCCGGTTTATGAATTGCGTCTTCAGGGACTCTATCGCGGGAATTCCGAAGGGGAGCAGAAGGTGGTCTATGATTTTGCCGCCAAGCTGGCGAAACTGGACACCTTCGTCATGACTGATTTTGAGACCAAGCGTGATCAATATGTAAAGGTGGACACCGGTGTGGAAGAAGACCGCTACGCCTACCGCTTCGAGATCAAAATGCCGCTGAGCAAGCCCCTGCAATTCCAAAAATAGACCCATGGACTGGATTCGTGAAAACAAACCGCTGGCCGCCATTCTTGGCGTCATCATCGCAGGCTCTCTCGCCTTGGGCTACCTGCTGTTCGATGCATGGAACAATTACACTGAAACCAAAGACGGCTATCTTGGCTTGGGCAGTCAGGTGGCCGTATTAAAAGGCTCTCGACTTGCTCCCACGGAGGAAAACGTCAAAGCGAAGCAGGCGCTGGTGGATGAATATGCGGCCGTGGTAAATCGGCTTGGCGGAGCCTTGCTGATCCTGCAGCCGCCGGTCCAACCGATTAAGGACATCGAGTTTCAAGCCAAGCTCAAGACCAAGATCGCGGAGGCGCGCAAGGCGGCAGCGGTTTCAAAAATGCAGCTACCAGCAGAGTTTGCCTTCGGATTTGACGACTACACCAGCGGGCTGCCGAAATCGGCCACCGCCGCTGCTGAGCTCTCCAATTTTCTCGATGCCATGGATGAATTGGTGAAGCTTTTCATGCAGTGTGGTGTCCAGTCTTTGGACCTTTTGGAACGTTCCAGTCTGGCGGTAGAGCAGGGGCAGGCAACTCCGCCGCCGCAGCCGAACAATGTTCCAGGGATGCAGGTTCAGCAGCAGACGGCATCCGCTATTCTCGAAAAGCGGCAGATTTCAGTGATTCTGACCTTGGACCAAGGGGCGCTGCAGCTTCTGATCAGCCGTCTTGCCAATCCTTCGGACATGCCCTTTTTCACCAGTCTCCGCCTGCTGCGCATCGAGAACGAACGTCAGGATGGCCCGTTGCGCTCCGATGTTCGCTTGCCCTCGGCATCGCCCGATGGAGGCGGGGCGGCAGAAACACCAACTCCTGCGGCAACAGATGAAATCAAGCCGCCACCGCCAGCGCTGGTTGACTCTGTGCCAGTCATCGGCAAGGAACTTCTGAAGGTCAGAATTGAGATCGATTTGCTCAAGTTTTTGGATGCCGCCAAGGGCCTGGCGGCTCAGTCTCCTGCCACCCGTTGATCTTTTTGCACCTTTAATTGAACCAGCAGCATTTACGCACCATGCAGAACAGCCAGGGCAGCTACGAAAAAATCATTCTGACCATCTCCGCCATCCTCGCCATCGGCGTGTCGGCTTATCTGGTCTTCGAATCGCAGGGCTTTGAGGAAAGCCTTGCGCTGGCGGCGGCGTCCTCGAGAAACGATCTGAATGCGCCTGACAAACAGGCTGTGGTGACCGCTACCGACACCATCAAGAAAAAGTATTCATGGGTTTCTCCCGTGAAGGTGGGGAAAGCCGTTCCCTTGAACAAATCCGTGCTGCTGGTCATGAAAGACAATGATTTGTTCGACTTGCTGCTCCAGGACAAGATGTTCCGACCGCCGATGACCAACATCTTCCTCACGGGCGACCTGACAAAAAGCCCGCCAGAATCCCAGTTGCCAAATATTTATTCCCCCAATGTGGGAGATCTGGATGCAGATGAAGACGGCTTTTCAAATCTGGAAGAATTCAACGCCAAAACAGATCCGCGAGACGCCACCAAAATGCCGCCGTTCACCAACAAACTGGTGCTGCGGAAACGCATCAGTCATGATTACATCCTGATGCTTAAAGGGGGCAGCGACGGCACCTTCCAAATCCAACGTCTGGTGCCGACCAAGGGCAGTGTCTTCAAGCCGCTCAACGAAGAATTTGGTTTCGACAAGGGGGTGAACCGCTTCAAGTTGCTCGCGGCACAAAATCAGATCATCCAGCATCCGACCCTCGGTCCCATGGATGCCTTTGTCGTCAAGGTTTTGGATTTGTCCACGAACAAGCAATTTGAGCTCACCCAAGGCAAAGAAACCAACTTGGCAGAATACGAGGCCGAGCTTGAATTTCAATGGAAGAGGCGTCAGACCATTCCCGGTGTCAGGGAAGGCAAGACATTCCAACTGCCCGGCCTTGGTATCACCTACCATATCTTGAAGCTGGAAGAGTCCAAGGCGGTCATTGCACCGGACAAAGACGGCAAGCCATCACCGCAAACCGTTGAAATTAAGCAAGGTTAATAGCCTTCCATTTTTTTCACCTGCCCCAAAATTTATCTCGCCAAGGTTCCGCCCCATCTGCTAGTAATCTATCTTTACCACAAAAAACGCTGTTAGTCTGCTTATGATCCATCACTCCCGCCTGGTGTTCAATCTGTCCCTCGTCGTCCTGACTGTGGCTTCATCACAAATCATGGCTGGAACTTCTGTTCCAGGAACTTCCGGTTCAGGAACTTCCGTTTCAGGAATGGCCAATCGCGAAATTGCCCGCCGTTACGCCCGCATTGAAGATGCCCGCACCGCTATGGACCGCGGTGACAAGCTTTTCAGCGAAGGAGATTACGAGGGTGCTCTCGGCTCATACAAGGCCGCCATTGATGCCCTTCCCAACGCCCCGCTGACCCGTGACTGGTTGGATTTGGCCCAGCTCAAGCATGCCGACTGTAGCGTTGTGGTTGCACGTGAGCGGGCCAAGGTTGGTAATTACAAGGAGGCACGCACTCTGTTGGATGGCGCCATTCTATTAGTCCCTGGGCACAAAGGGGCACTTTCCTTTTTGAGACAACTTGATGATCCTGACCGCTGGCCGCCAGCGCTCACCCCTGAGCATGTGGAAAATGTGGGCATAGTGAAGACGGGCCTCCTGCTCGCGAATAGCTCGGTTGAAATTGGCAACTACGACACGGCCATCACGCAATATCAAGATGTTCTTCGGACTGATCCGTACAACAGTGCTGCCCGCCGTGGCATGGAAAATGCCGAACGCAAACGCATGGCGTATTTTAAAGCCGCCTACGATCATCAGCGTGCCAAGATGCTTTCTGCGGTCGATGAATCTTGGGAGGACAAAGTGCCGGTTCAGGGTCAGGCTGTCGTTTTCGATTATGGTGTTGGCCGCAGTCCAGGAGCTTATTTGACCGAGAAGATGAATAAAATCATTTTCCCCACGGTGCAGTTTCAAGGTGCGACGATTGAAGAAGCCATTGAATATCTGCGCGTCAAAAGTCGTGATCTGGACACCTTCACGGATGCCTCTGGTGTCAAAGGGGTCAATATCATTCTCCGCACTGGCGATGCACCGAGCAACGCTTCAATCAGTCTCGATTTGAAAGATGTGCCGATGTCAGAAGCACTTCGCTATGTCACTGAACTGGCGCAAATGAAATTCAAGGTGGAGGCGCATGCTGTGCTGGTGGTGCCGCTGTCGGAAAATGCCAGTGAGCAGTATACGCGCAGCTATCGTGTTCCCCCGGACTTTCTGAGTTCAGGTGGTGGTGATGCTGGCGGTGCCGCCGCTCCCGCCGCTCCTGCAGATCCCTTTGCTGCTGGCGGTGGTGCAGCCGCAGGTGGCGGTGGTGGTTTGATCGCAAGAAAAACGGCGAAACAGATTTTGGAAGGATCAGGCATCACCTTCCCTGAAGGCTCATCAGCAAGTTATAATCCGGCCACTTCTCAATTGGTGGTCAGAAACACACAGCCCAACCTCGATTTGGTGGAAGCTTTTGTCGAATCCATCACCAAAACGGCCCCCAAGATGGTGGTCATCACCTCCAAATTTGTTGAAGTGACCCAGAAAAACACGGAGGAACTCGGCTTTGACTGGTTGCTTGGTGGCGTTGGGACAAACGGTAACAATGTTTTCCTCGGTGGTGGGACTCCCGGCAATGGCAATGCGTATTCCCCTGCTAATTATCCATTTGGTGGCACCGCTGTTATTCCAGCAGTGACTTTGGGAGCGACTACGGCCTTCCCCGCACAAACAGTTCAAAACGCTGTCGGGGGGCCGACTCCGCTTGGTGTAACCCCGGTGAACGGTGGCGGCGGTGGGACCATCACCTCTGGGCTTAGAAATGGCGGCTACGCCCTCAGCAACAACAGCATTGACAACTTGCTGACCAGCGGCTCCACGACGGGCAGCGTCACCCAAGCTCCAGGCATATTTTCTGTGGCAGGGATTTTTAGCGATCCGCAATTTCAATCGGTGATTCGCGGACTGAGTCAGAAGAAGGGGGTGGATTTGATGAGTGCACCGAGTGTGACTACCAAGAGCGGCACGCGTGCAACGATGGAGGTGACCCGCGAATTTATCTATCCCACCGAATTTGACCCCCCACAGTTGCCGCAAGGCGGCGGTGGTGGAGGGATCGCGCTGACCGGGGCTACTAGCCCTCAAATCGCTACGCCGACGACTCCGACGGCCTTTGAAATGCGCCAGACCGGGGTCAGATTGGAGGCCGAACCAACGGTGGGTGCAGATGGGAACACCATTGAGCTTACCTTGGCCCCTGAAGTGGTCGAATTTGACGGATTCATTAATTATGGTTCCCCCATTCTTTCTCCATCGAGTTCTTCCTTCCAGCCAATTACGGCTGCAGGCGCTGCGATTACAGGCTACGTTCCTCTCCAGCAGGCAGAGCGCGTCATTACTCCCAACATCATCAATCAGCCGATTTTTTCGGTGCGCAAGGTGACCACGGGCGTATCCATTTGGGATGGCCAAACAGTGGGGCTGGGTGGTTTGATTCGGGAGGATGTGCAGGATGTGCAGGATAAAATTCCAATCCTTGGTGACCTCCCATTCATTGGCCGCATGTTCAAAACAGAATCCGAGCAGCACTTCAAACGCAACTTGATGATTTTCGTGACGGCCCACTTGATCGATCCTTCCGGTCAGCGCGTAAAGAACAATGCTCCGCAGTCGGGTGACGCTGGTGGCCCCGGTGTCAATCCTCTGTTGCCTCCCGTGGCACCATAAGACGAAAACCATTGTAAGCTTGTGAGTGAGATCAGGCAGGATTTGCGACAAGCAATCCTGCCTGATGCATTTGTGGCCGACACTCGAAGTTCCATGAAATCTTGGTTAATCACAGGATGTGTCGGCTGTGGTAAAAGTCTGGCGGTGAGCCAATTGGCGAAGCTGTTTCCCAGGTCGGTTCGTTTTTTTTCGGCCGATGTGGCTGCTGCGGAGCAATTGAAGAGTCAGAGGGTCATTCAAAGGCTAACGGCTACTTTTGGCACCCAGGTGCTGCAAACTACCGGCGAGGTATGCCGGCAATGGCTGAGGGATGTGGTTTTGCCTGACACAGTCCTCCGCAAACAGTTGGAGGAGATTCTGCACCCTCTGGTTCTTCACGCTTTGGAAGAGGCTCGCGATGAGGCCAGCAACTCACGCATGAATCTTTTCCTTGCGGAAGTCCCCCTCCACTATGAGATTGGATCCACAGTTTCAGCAGACTTTGTCATCGTGGTGGCTTCCAGCCGGTCGGTGCAGGTCAGGCGGATGATGGAAACCCGGGGTCTCGATGAACAGACCGTTCACAAGTTCCTGGAGGCCCAATGGCCCATCGAAGCCAAGGTTGAAAGAGCGGATGCCGTCATTTGGAATGATGGCAGTCTGGCCGCTCTTGAAGCCCAGGTGCTGACGCTGGCAAGTCCACTCTTGCAAGCATGAACGACCAATCTACCGAATCCTCCGCTACTGCGGTGCCTCTTCCCGTCATTGAAACGACGGAAACAACTTCTGCCACCCCTCCCTTGGCGAATCCTCAGGAAAAATCGCCTGCCGATTCTCCCACGCTGGAAAGTGAGCAGCAAAAAGCTGAGGGGGCCCAACCGCCGTTTCCGCAGGAGGTCTCCATCAATGATCTCCAGAACAGCACGCTGGCGGAGCTGCTGGAACTCTCCGAGACCGTTGGTTTCCGTTTGAATGCCAGCCGCACCAAACATCAACTCATCTACGATCTCTGCTCCTGGCTCGCTGAGCACAAAACCCGCCTCAAAGTCGAGGGCATTCTCGAAATCGGCCTCGACAACTACGGTCTCATTCGTTTTCCGAAATACAGCTTCACGCCGTTGCCTGAAGATGTCTTTGTTCCTCTTTTCCTGGTCAGAAAGTTCAATCTGCGCCCCAGCCAAAGAATCGCCGGTTACGCCAAGGCCCCGAAAGACCGCGACAAGTATCTAGCCATCGACCGCCTTACCGAAGTCGAAGGTATGCCCATCGAAGAATGGGAGTCACCTGTCGAGTTCGACAAGTTGACCGCCACCTTTCCAAACAAGCGTATCATTCTGGAGACCGCCAGGCCCTGCGCCATCAGCTCTCGCATTCTCGACATCGTGGCGCCCCTCGGCAAAGGCCAGCGCGGCCTCATCTGCGCGCCGCCGCGTTCAGGCAAGACGGTCATCCTCAAGGACATCGCCAAATCCATCTCGCAGAATCACAAGGAGATCGCACTTATCGTTCTTCTGCTCGATGAGCGTCCTGAGGAAGTCACCGATTTCGAGGAAACCGTGCAGGGCTGCGAAATCTACAGCTCCACCTTTGACGAAAGCCCCAAGCGTCACAGCCAGGTTGCCGAAGTTGTTCGCGAACGTGCCTGCCGTCTTGTCGAGTTGAAAAAAGACGTCGTCATCCTGCTCGACAGCATCACGCGTCTTGCGCGTGGCTACAATGCGATGCAGGGCGGCAAGGGGGCCGTCATGTCCGGCGGTGTAGGCACCAAGGCGCTCATGAAGCCCAAAAAATTCTTCGGGGCCGCACGCAATGTCGAGGAAGGCGGCAGCCTCACCATCATTGCCACTGCGCTGATCGAAACTGAAAGCCGCATGGACGAGGTGATCTTTGAGGAATTCAAAGGCACCGGCAACATGGAGGCTACGCTTGACCGCGAAATCTCTGAACGCCGCATCTTCCCCGCGCTGCATCTGCTCAAATCCGGCACACGCCGTGATGACCTGCTCTATCATCCCGACGAGTTCAAGCGCATCACCCAGGTGCGCAAACAACTTGCCGCTGTCCCCGCTGCAGAGGCGTTGGAGTTGCTCATCCGCAATATCAACCGCACTGGCAACAACGCCGAAATCCTTCTCATGGGCCTGAAATGAACGAAGCCGCATCAACCCCGGCGGACTACGAGTTCATCGACACGCCCGCGCATCTC
>JAYVIO010000254.1:0-30882 GCA_043770175.1 Verrucomicrobiales bacterium
GCAATGCTCCTTGAGAAAGGGCCGCAGCTTCTGCGCATCAGTCGAGCCATCCGCAGCGATCAACGGGCAGGCAAGCAGTGAGACGATCAGCATCAACCATCGAGCCGCCGCTGACCGGGCTTCGCCGCTGTGTGATTCGATCCAGGATTTCATAAAGGGGGCGAGCAAACTACGGCCCCTGACTCGAACTGTGATCATCAGAGATCAACTGGCGTCATTGCTGCGGATCACACCAGTGACGACGGGACGACCATTGGTGAATCTGAAGTGATGTCCCCGCTCCAGGCTCCAACAATGATCACTTTTGATGCTTGAGCACCCATTCCATCGGCATCGCATTGGGATCGTCTCGCGGGCCAAAATGTGGGACGCGCGCGCCACTCTCGAAGGCACCGAGATCGGGTGAATTGCCGTCGAACTCCTCGGCGATGTTCGGCAGTGCCACACCAGTGTCTTTGGCCTGGCTTTGTGCGCTGAGTTTGATCAGCGGTGCATCTTTGCCTGGCATCTCCTGGGTCACGGTGAAGGCTTCGAAGTCGTTCGCTCGATTCAGCACGCGGCCATGCGCCTCGATGCCGATGACGGCACTGAGCGAGGGCAGGTCAAAGAATCGTTGGTTGTGCAGCATCCAGGGATTCATTTTGCCTTTCATCGGCTTTGCCGCGCTGAACTCGAAGCCGTCGTAATCGACATCGGTCTTCCAATTGGCGATGGGAGAGTCGTAGAGCACATATTTAATGTTGTAGCCGCGGTATTTCTCCGCCTCCTGCGCGTTGGAAGCCCAGAGGAACTCGGAGCCGCCGAGGTGCATCCACACGTTGTTGCGGCAGAACGCGGTGAGCAGGCCGTGCGCATGTGGCACGGGTGTGGTCCACGCAGCGAAGGTATTGTTCACGCAGACGAAGCGGTCCTGCACGCGCAGCTTGAAGACGTTGCCTTTGGAGATGCAGTGATTGCGCACGAGATACCACGGGCCGCAGTACATCGGCTGAAACGTGATGCCGGTGTGGCCGTGCAGGCGGTTGCCCCAGATGCGGATGTTCGCGTAGCCGTAGTCCGGCTCGATGGGATCGTCCGACATGTCGAAGATGTCGTTGCCGAACAGATCGCAGTTCGTGTGCGGATACGAGATGCCATCCGCGCTGCGGCCGATGCGGTTGTAGCAAACGGTGTGGTTGGAGGAGTGGTTTAGCTCCACGCCTTCGCCGGAGATGCCCTTCTCTGTGTCGCCGAGGATGTCGTTGTTGGCGATGTGCCAGCCGGAGCAGCCCTTGGAGAGAAAAACAGAGTAATGGAAATCGCGGAACGTGCAGCCGCGCACGATTACGTTTTCACAACCGTCGCCACCTTTCAGGCCATTGGGTGAATCGCCAGGCTTGAACGAGAGACCCTCGAACCACAAATGGCTGCCGCTGGCTCGAAGCTGGTGAAACACCGCTTCGCCATCGCCTGCGGTCTTGAAACTAATGTAGCGCGTCTGATCGGTGGCGGCCTCAGTGCTGCCCTGCGCACCGCTGACATTGATTTCCGTCTCACCGTAGTCACCGGCATGCAATAGGAACAAATCCCCCGGCTTCGCGGCACCGAGCGCCGGTTTCAGGCCGCGAAATGGTTTTCCCGCCGAACCATCACCACCGCCGCCGCTGACATCATGCGGCACGACATGCAGCGTGCGCGATGGTTTGGCAAAACTCGGCCACGGCTTTGTCTGAATGCGTTTGGTCTCCTCCACCGGTGCTTCGCTGTCAGGATCGCTGAGCGTGAGCCGCACCTGATACACCGCGCCTGGCCGCAGGAACAGAATGCTGCCGGCGAGCATGTTGAAAGGCCTCGCTGCGGGTTTGGTGTCATACCAGCCAAAGTAATCCACGCGCATCAGCGGCATTGCTTCATGCCAGTTCGGTTCGTCCTCGCGCTTGTAGCTCACTTTGCAGGCAGCGTCGTGATCCGTGTCGCCATCAATGTGCCACTCGATGCTGAGACTGTGATGCGTGCGTGCGAGCTTCAGTTCCTTCGGCGTTGTCACCGGCTGCGGCTTCGCCGCATCCGTGGCCGTGCGCGCATTGAAGTAACCCGGCGGCCACGCGAGCGGTTCTGGCGGGGTTTGGGCGTGAACGACTGCCCCGAGCAACAACTGGGCGAGAACAAGGTTGGAGCGTCTCATAAGGGCACATCCGGAAACCAGAAAGTATTCCCACAGATTCAGGGAACCCGCAGATTGCCAGAGGAGAAATAATCTGCGGGTTGTCTGAATCTGCGGGAGAAATTGGTTTTCGGGAGTCATCATAAGTGCTGATCACTACGCAGCGGTCCGCAGCGGCTTTCACTTCCTCACGCACCACCCAGCGCATAACCCACACCTCTCACGGTGCGGATGAGCTTCTTATCGTGGTCCTTGTCGATCTTCGAGCGCAGGCGCTGGATGTACACCTCCACGAGATTCGTTTCGGGGTCCATGTTGTAGCCCCAGACATGCTCATAGATCTGCATGCGGCCAAACACACGGCCGGGGCTGCGCATCAGGTGTTCCAACAGCTCAAACTCGCGTGTGCTTAGCTCGATGTCCACGCTGGCGCGGCTGACTTTGCGTTCGAGCAGGTTCATGCAGAGATCCTCGACACGCAGCAAGTGGCTGGTCTCGCCAGCCTTGCGGCGCACGACGGTGCGCAGGCGTGCGGCCAGTTCCTCGACGAAGAACGGCTTCGTCATGTAATCATCCGCGCCAAGGTTCAGGCCCTCGATTTTTTCCGGCAGCGTCGTGCGGGCGGTGAGCAGGATCACCGGCACCGTGTTGCGCTTTTCCCGCAGGCCGCGCAGGATGCTCAGACCGTCGCGACCCGGCACCATGATGTCGAGCACCAGCGCGTCATACGGCACCGTGGTGGCCATTTCCCAGGCTTCATCGCCATCGCTGACCGCGTCCACCTGGATGCCCTGTTCCTCCAGCCCCTTTTTGGCAAAGGACAGCAGTTTGGCCTGGTCTTCGACGAGAAGGATGCGCATGCGTGCGGATGATGCGATGCAAAGGCGGATTGTCCACCGGCACCTGAGAGATGGAATGACGAATGGCGAAATCAGAATGACGAATGAATGCCCCAAGCTCAAATGACGAATGGTGACCACGTTGAAAGCTGGTGGCGTCATTCGGGCTTCGACATTCAGACTTATTTCGTCATTCGGGCTTACTCATTCGTCATTTTCCCGTTAATCTCCCGCGCATGGTTCGCATCCTGGCATTCTTTTCTTTTTTTACGCACGCGCCCGCTGCTGAGCCGCTGCCTGCGGAGCGCATTCAGGCGGCGGCGGCGTATTCGGCGGCGCATGGCGGTCATGCGCTGCTGATCAAGCAGAACGGCAAGATCCTGCATGAGTCCTACACCAACGGCCACACGAAGCGCGAGCCGCACCGCATCTACAGCGGCACGAAGGCCTTCTGGTGCCTCACCGCCTTCGCGGCGGAGAAAGACGGCCTGTTCAAGCTGGACGACCGCGTGAGCGACACGATCACCGAGTGGCAAAGCGACAAGCGCCGCAGCAAGATCACGATACGACAGCTTCTCGACTTCAGCAGCGGCATGGAGCCGATCTTCGGCCTGCACGAGAACGATTTCAAAGACCGCACCACCGCCGCCTTGAAGGCCTCGCTCGTCGGCACGAACGGCAAGTCCTTCATCTACGGCCCGGCGGCCTTGCAGGTGTATCACGAGCTGCTCGCCCGGATGCTGAAGGCGAAAAAGCAGTCACCCACCCGCTATCTGGAGCGCAAGGTGCTTGGTCCGCTCGGCCTCGGTGCGCAGCGCTACCTGCCGGATCAACACGGCGCACCGCTGCTCGCCGCCGGCTTCATGCAGACCGCCCGTCAGTGGTCAGAGCTCGGCGCCTGGCTGCTCAAGAACCAGGACATCCTGACTTCGCTCAAAACCAGCGACGCCAACCGCGCCTTCGGCTTCGGCTTCTGGAACAACCACGCCGCCGAATCCAAATCCGCCCGCGAGGTTGATGTGGAGTCTCTGCTCGACAAGAAATGGCACGAGCAGTCCTGGCGCAACGCCTGCCTCTGCCGCAACGCTCCCGCCGATCTCATCGCCTGCATCGGTTCCTACGGCCAGCGCCTCTACATTGTGCCGTCACAGAAGCTCGTCATCGTGCGACTGGCGAAGGATTCAAAGCCGAGTGACGCGGTGCTGTTGAAGTTGTTGTTTGCAAAGCCTCAATAAGATATTGTTCTCCACCCCACCGGAGTGCGGCCATTCTAGTTAGCCATGAAAACTGCTTTTCAAAAGTTCTGTGGATTGATGGCGATCTGGGGGATGATTGTCATTCCGGGCGGCGTAAATTCTGCTTCAGCCGAAGAGGCACCAGTTCAGCATGGACGGTTTGAAGACGCCCTGCTCGCCAGGTTAACGCGAACTGTTCGGGACAGCCTATCTCACGGCAAGCCGGTTGAGATCAAAAACTCCCCTGCCTTTATGGATCCTCGGCTTGAAGGCATGGTATTGTTGATGGGTGAAAACACTCGCATGACCATTTTCTTGGCGACTCCTCCTTCCGGTTTGGCGGTTAACGGGGCTCCCACCGTTTGGATCAGCCCGTTTGATGATTTTGGCTATGCGCTTCGAGTCATACCGGAGACAGAACTCGGGCAACGGTTAAATCAGTGCCTCAAGCTCGTTAACAAGGACGACATGAATAAGGAAATACCGAGAGCGGCGGTGGATGCTCGGATTCGTGACGCTCTGTCGCGCGGTTCGAAAGAGGAATTGGAGGCAACCATCGCGCGTATGAATGCCAAAGACCAAGAAGCCAAAGACAGGGAGCGAGGCGTTATCAACAAACTCAGATCAAAGAGGTGACCCCTAACAGTCATGAAGTTTGTCAGGTGATTCAATAAATTCAGCGCTGAGCCGCTGATTCCTCCACGACCGGAATAGCCTTCCGTACTACCATCTTCGACACGCCGTAGATCAGCGTGCTTTGCTTCGGCCGCCATTGGTAGCCGATGCCGAAGGGGATCATGGGCACCTCGTTGTGGCGGAAGTACTCGGCGAGATCGGGCTGATAGTGCTGCTTGAACAAGGAGATCGGCCCCGGATACCAGCCGAAGGCGCGCACGTCCCAGCTATCGCGCGGGAAATCGCGCCAAGGGATGCCGGAGTCGTCCTGGGTGATGGTGTGGCAGTGCTGGAGGAGGTAATCGCGGATCACGGTGAACTCGCTGAGATGCATGAGATACGAGGCGGACTTGGTGAAGCCGTTCATCATGCCGAGGGAATCGCAGAAGCGCAGGAAGGAGGCGTCCTCCTTGAGCGCCCAGTTGGCGATGTTGGTGGCGAAGTAATACAGTGTCTGCGGCTGGCCCTTGGTGCCGAGGAAGGTGATGCGTGCGCCGGGTGTCTTGGTTTCCTTGTCGGTCAGCACCTTGCCTTCGGCATCGAGCCAGACGTTTTCGACGCTTTGAATGTGGCAGCCGCAGCGGGCGAGAAAGACGTAGAGCACCGGCAGCGTGCCGGTGAGCTTGGTGGCCTGCAGATCCTTCTTCATGTCGGCGGTGATGAAGAAGCTGAAGTTGAGCGAGGCGTTGATCGAATGACGCAGATTGCGCAGCGAGGTGCCGAGTTCGCCCTCGCTGAGCTTCGTCACGTCCGGTGGCGGACCCACGGGCTCGACGGCGGCCAGCACATAGGTGGAGGCGTTCGGGAAGAACGTGTGTGCATGCAGAAAATCCGGCCCGCTGAAGACATAGAGCAGCGGTGCGGTGTCGCTGACGGCCTCGGGCAGGCCCAGCGGTGCCCATTCACGAATCGGCCTGAGCTGGCGCTCCTCCGCATCGGCCCATTCGGCATCAAGTTCCTTCGCGTGGGAGTTGAACTCGCTCCGCGCGGCCAGATTGGCCAGCGGCGAGCCTTCCTGCGGCAGTCCGGCGAGAAAACGCGCCTGATCATTCGGCGTGGGCGGCTCCGCGACGGCGGATTGAACGAAAACGAGCAGCAGAACGAGGAGATGTTTCATGTGGTGCGTGGAGTACGCGGCGAGACGAGGTAAATGATCCAGCCGAGCAAAATCAAGCCCAGACCGTAGAGCGAGGCCTCGCGCGTCACGGTGTCGAGCATGAGAAACACCATCATCCACAGGCTGATCGCCAGAAACAGCAGCGGGGTGAACGGATAGCCCCAGCAGCGATACGGGCGCGGCAGATCGGGCTGCGTGAAGCGCAGAACAATAAGCCCCACCACGGTGGCAAAGGAACCGAGCTGGATGCTGAACTGCACCGCCGTGAGCACCGTGTTGAAGCTGGCCGTGAGCAGCAGCGTGATGACGATGGCAAGCTGCACGAAAAGACCGGTGACGGGCACGCCGCGCTGATCACATTCGGCCAGCGGACCGAGAATCTTCATGTCCTCTCCCATCGTGTGCAGCACGCGCGGCCCCAGCCACGTCATTGCGCTGATGCTGGAGGCGAGGCCCAGACAGATGAGGGCAGACATGATCTTGCCACCAGTGATGCCAAAGATGTGCTCGGCCGCCACGTGGCCGACGTCGATTTTTCCAGCCAGTGCGCTCATCGGTGCGGCAGTGAGGAAGGTCGCATTCAGCGCCAAGTAGAGCACGGTGACCAGCAGCGTGCCCAGCGCGATGGCCTTCGGCACGTTGCGCTGCGGATTGCGAATCTCGCCGACGATGTAGGTGGCCGCATTCCAGCCGGCGTAGGAATACATCACATAGACCAGACTCACGGCGAAGGGTCGGCTGGCGATCAGTTTCACATCCTCTGCCGCAGGCGTAAACCGCACCGGCTGCCCCGTCGTCAGCCAGTAGCCCGCCCCGATGAACACACAGATGAGCGTCACCTTGAGCCATGTGGCGGTGTTTTGAAAACCTGCGGCGATTCTTATGCCGCCGACATGCACCAGCGTGATCACCCATACCATCACCAGCGACCATGTCGTCGCCGGCGCATGCGGAAAGATGGTGGAGAAGTATTTGCCGAAGGCCATCGCTGCCAGCGCGATGGGCGCAGCAAAACCGACGGTGATCGAAAGCCAGCCTGACAAAAAACCGACCGCCGGATGAAAAATGCGCGAGAGAAAATGATACTCGCCGCCGGAGCGCGGCAGCGCCGCTGCCAGCTCGCCATAGCACACCGCACCGCAAAACGCACACACACCGCCGACCAGCCACAGCATCATGATGGTGAAGCCCGAGGTCAGGTCGCCCACCTGAAACCCCAGCGAGGTGAAAACCCCGGTGCCGATCATGTTTGCCACCACGACCGCTGTGGCCGTGATCAGTGAGATACCCTGCGCGCGTGTGGTGCTCATGGGCGCGATGGCTACGCGCTCGGCGGCGGGGCGTCAACCCGCGCTTCACGCCTTGCAAAAGCGTTTAAAGGAGGACTTGCAGACCACGAAAATGAGCCTTCATTTTCCCCATGAAAACGATATCCTCACATTTAATCCGGGGGGTGATCATCGTGGTCAGCCTGCTGGTTCTCTCGCAAGCATGGCGGGTAAGCAACGGGCCGGAGGCTGATCCGGTGCCTGAGAAAGTCATCGCAGAGCTGAAGAAGGAGCTGTACCGGCCGAAAACACCACCGTCCCGGCCGATGGCCCCTTCTGAAACCTCCGTCGAGTTCGGAGGCAGGTGGCAGCGGCCACACAACCCATGGAAAGATCCCACCGATCCTGACGAGGTCTGGCATCAGCAACGACAGCGGGCCAGTGAGCTGCTGATCCGATCCGATCTGCCCGCACTCGACAAATAAGCGCTCCGTACCTGCGGGGCGGGCCGTTTGTTCATCTCCGTCCCTGCGGCGGGGCGGAGGTGACGCATGCTACTACGAGGCTGGTTGGCGAAGAGCTGGCCTGCCGCTTGCTCACCCTGTCGATTTGCCAGAACGGCAAAAATAAACGCTTATTCATCTTCGCCCCCTGCGTGGTGTTACCCGGCCGGGCTTCTATGCGGTGTGATTGAATCAACCGCATCCATGAAACTCGCCGCTCCTTCCACCCAAATCCGCCGCGCGCACGAGGCCAAACTGGCCGCTCCTGCTTCTGGGCCTGCCACTTTTGATTTCCACACTGTCACGTGGCAGGTGGACGGTTTTGGCTTTGATGCCACCACGGGCGAATTTTTCACCGCCAGCCCGACGGCGCTGCTCGTCATGCAATCGCTGAGCGAAAAACTCAATCGCCAGCAGATCCTCGAGCGCATCACCTCGACTTTCGAAGTCACCCGCAGCACTGCCGAGCGCGACCTCGAGTCCTTCCTCGCCGAACTCGCCCACCTTGGCCTGACCAAGGAATCCAACTGAGAACTTTCCCTCTTCCTCTCATGAACTCCTCCCCAATCATCGCCGTCACCGGTCTTCATCGCGGTGAAAATCCTCAGCCCGGTTCCGCAGTCATCCGCAGCCTGCGCCGCGTCTATCCCGAGCTGCGCATCATCGGTCTCGTCTATGATTCGCTCGAAAGCGGTCTGTTTAGCGAAGAAGATGCTCCTGATGCCGCTTTCACCATGTCCTACCCCGGCGCGGGCGTGGAGGCCTTTTGGCAGCGCCTTGATGCCATCCGCGAGATCGAGCGTTTTGATGTGCTGATTCCCTGCCTCGATGCCGAAATGGGCCCGCTGGTCGATTCGCCCGAAAAACTGCGCGAGCGTGGCATTCACGTCTGTCTGCCCACCGCCGCGAGCTTCCAGTGCCGCGACAAATCCAAGCTCTCAGAGCTTTGCGAGCGCACTCACTGCCGCACACCGCAAACCATCGCGGTGAATGATGTGAATTCACTGCACCAAGCCGCAGCAACCCTCGGTGGCAATGTGTTCGTCAAAGGCCGCTTCTATGAGGCAAAGCGCGCACTCACTCCCACCGCACGTGAGGCTGCCTACTGGCACATGATCGAGCAATGGGGCGCTCCGGTGCTCGTGCAGGAAAATATCGAGGGCGAGGAATACAACGTCATCGGTCTCGGCGACGGCCGCGGTCACATCCTCGGCTCCTGCTCCATGCGCAAGATGCTGCGCACCGCCAGCGGCAAAGGTTTCGGCGGCATGGTCGTGCGTGATCCGCAGCTCGACGCCATCGCGCAATCACTCATCGCCGAACTGCGCTGGAACGGCCCGTTTGAACTCGAATTCGTCAAACCTGACGGCCCACGCGGCGAATACTGCCTCATCGAGATCAATCCGCGCTTCCCCGCTTGGTGCGACTTCCCCTCCACGCTGAACTGCAACCTGCCCGCCGCCGCGCTCGAACTCGCGCTCGGCTGGCAGCCGCGTGAGCCGCTGCAGCGTGCGATGCCCGGCAAGTTCTTTATCCGCCACGCCATCGACATGACCGGCGACATCCGCGACCTCGCCGCATTGACCACCACCGGCCAGCTCATCCGGCAAAGCGAAGAGCAAAGAGCGGAGGGCAAAGGGTTCCAAACCCACCCGTCCGCTCCGCACATCGCCTGACTTCAAACTTTTCGCTCTACGCCCTTTGCCCTACGCCTCCCATGAACGCTCTTCTTGCCTACATGCCACCAACCATCACCCGACATCTCAGCGGCCAAAACAGTGCCGCGAATCGCAATCGCAACGCTCACGGTTTCAACAACAACGTCTGCGAACGCATCGACGGCGTGCCCGTGGCCGATCTCGCGGCCCGTTTCGGCTCACCGCTGTTTGTTTTCTCCGAACGCACGCTGCGCGAGAAAATCCGCCGTGCGCGTGAGGCATTCGAGAGCCGTTATCCGAACACACGCTTCGCCTGGAGCTACAAAACAAACTACCTCAACGCCATCTGCCGCGTCTTCCATAGCGAAGGCAGCATCGCTGAGGTGGTGAGCGAGTTTGAGTATGAAAAAGCCCGCCGCAACGGCGTCGCAGGCCGCGACATCATCTTCAACGGCCCGCATAAATCACGCGCTGGACTTGAACTTGCCGTCACCGAAGGCGCGATGATCCAGGTCGATAACTGGGACGAACTCCTGCTGCTCGACACCATCGCCAAAGAACAAAACCGCAGCATCGACATCGCCATCCGCTGCTGGCTCGACGCCGGCATCCAGCCCGTGTGGAGCAAGTTCGGCTTCGGCGTCGAAAACGGTGAAGCCTGGCGTGCCATCCGCCGCATCGCCGAAAGCAAAGGCCGCCTCCGCCTGCAAGGCCTGCACACGCACATCGGCACCTACATCCTCGAACCGAATGCCTACAAAGCCGCTGCTGAAAAACTCGTTACGCTCATGGAGCGCTGCCGTGAGAGCTACGGCTGGACGTTACGCTATCTCAACCTTGGTGGCGGCTTCCCATCCCTCAGCACACTGCATTACGCCACTCAGCCGGCCGAACAGTTCGTTCCACCGATCGAAAAATACGCAGAAGCCATCACGGGTGTGCTTAACACGCTGCCACGTGATCGCCGCCCGCGTCTCTACCTCGAAAGCGGCCGCGCCCTCGTCGATGAAGCCGGTTATCTCATCACCAGCGTCGTCGCCGTGAAGCAAACCACCGCGTCAGGCCCTATCACGCTCGCTGGCAAAGCTGCCAAAGCGCCTGCTTATGTGCATGAGACCAACAGCGCCGCCTACGTCGTCGATGCGGGCATCAACCTGCTCTACAGCGGCAACTGGTATCGCTTCAACGTGAAGCCGGCCAAAGCGATCCGCGAAGCCGCGCCGCAGCCCGTCAAACTTTATGGCTGCCTCTGCATGAACATCGACGTCATCCGCGAGCAAGTCTCGTTGCCCGCCATGACTACCGGCGATCTTCTCGTCATGCATCCCGTCGGTGCTTACAACATCACGCAGAGCATGCAGTTCATCACTTATCGTCCCGCCGTCGTCATGATCAGCCTTGATGGCCGCGTCGATGTCATCCGCGAAAAGGAAGACCTCGATTACGTGCAGCGCCTTGAGCGCGTGCCTGATCATCTGCTCGCCGCGCCACGCAACTAAATCGTCCTCGTTCTCCTACTCGTTCTCGTCCTCGATCCTTCCGCTCCGCAAACACCACGACTCACAAGCCTCACCCAACTCGCCCATTTCATCTCCTCTCAACCCGACATGATCGAGGACGAGTAGGAGAACGAGCACGAGGACGACCCCAACCACCACCATGAACCCGGAAGCCCCATCCCCCCTCCTAGAGATGGCTATTCTTGAAAAACCCGTCGCAATCCTGTTGAGACAACGATTCACCCTCGTATCAGCGGCGGTGCGTACGCTGCTAGCCAAACTCACGCCGCTCGCAGCTCCGCTGCTCGAAGTCGCCCGTGCTGCCAGTTCCATCTTCCTTTGCGGTAGCTGGAAAGCGGGCGCGCTGCTCTGCGCCACGCTGTTTTTCATGCCACGCTACTTCGCCTTTGCGATCAGTGCGTGCCTGCTGGGCAGTTTCATCTCGAAAATCCTGCATCTGCCCGCCGCAATGCGGAAAGACGGCACGTTGCTCTACAACGTCTTCCTCAGCGCCCTCGCTGTTGCGTGGATCACGCGCGGCTCCGATCTCGCCGTTTTGGCGATCTGGGGCATGCTCGGCGTCGTCACTGTTTACACGCTGCTGCTCTCGGCAGCTTTGTGGCACTGGTTCCCGCTGCGTGCGGGTCTGCCGCCGCTCAGCGTCGCGTTTGTCGTCGCCTTCGGCACGCTGCTCACCTTTTTCCCGCATTGGGCCGCTGGCACAACCTTGCTCGACATGGGATTGCCGGATGAGCCCGCGCTGCCCTTCGTCGTCGCCGCGTTTCTGCGCAGCATGGGCACCATCTTGTTCATGCCAAACGTGTGGGCAGGCATTGCCGTCACGCTGGCGATTCTCGAGTGGTCACGCGTTGCCATGATCAATGCCGTCGCCGGTTATGCGGGCGGCATCATCATCGTCAAACTGCTCGAAGCCTGCGGACTCGAATGGCTCGGCTGGTTTGCCGGTCACAACTACCTCCTTGCCGGCATGGCGCTCGGTGCGGTGTATTTCATTCCATCATGGAGCAGTCTCGCACTCGCTTTTGTCGCCGGCTCCGTCGCCGCGTTGCATGTCGCGGCGGTGCAGCACTTCCTGCGTGGTTCCGGCTGGGAATACCTGCCGCTGCCTTATCTCCTAACCATCTGGAGCATGCTCTGCTGCCTTCGGCTGCGTGAGAAAAGCGGCTCGCTGCTGCCCACCGTCGGCACATTTGAAAATCCCGAAGCTGCCGCCGCAGCACTCGCCCTCGCAAACGTTCGCTTCCCGCATCGCAACGATACGCACGTCCTGCTGCCCACCGCCCGCGAAGTCACCGTCACGCAGGGATTCGATGACAAACTCAGCCATCGTGGCGATTGGAAGCACGCACTCGACTTTGAAGTCCACGATGCCGCCGAAAACGCCTGCCCGCCCGGCTGCGACGATGATTTGAGCCGCTACTACACGCAGGGTCTCGAAATCCGCGCTCCAGGCAGCGGTGAGATCATTCGCGTCATCGACGGCGTGGCTGACAACGCACCCGGCGGCTGCAACTTCGCGCAAAACTGGGGCAATCATCTCATCCTGCGCCTTGATTACGGCGGCATCATCAAGCTCGCGCATTTCATGAAGAGCGGCATCGTCGTCAAAGCCGGTCAGCGTGTCAGTGCGGGTGATTTGCTCGGCTACTGCGGCAACACTGGCCGCAGTCCCGTGCCACACATTCATCTGCACACCCAGGCCAGCACCGAGACCGGCGCTCCCACCACGCCCTTCTGTCTCACGAACTATTTCACGCGCACCGAAACCGGTGTGCGCTGGAACTTTGCCAGCGTGCCCAAAGTTGGAGCCCGCATCGCCCCCGCGACGGTCTCCACCACCGTGCTGGGCACGCTGGCCCATTTGGCACCGGGCAACGCGACGTATCGCAGTCATTCTTCCCATCCCTCGCATCACTCCCATGCAGAGAGCATCACCACCACCCTCGACGAGAATGGCCGCTACGTTCTCTCCTCCGGCAAAGCCACTCTCACTGCCGTCCTCGGCCTCCACGCCCTTCAAATCACGCAGAGCAGCCTCAGCGGCCACTCGCAGCTTCTGCGTCTCCTTTCGTTCGCCATGCCCACCGTGCCGTTCGCGTATCAAAGCGGCATGAACTGGGAGGATTGTGTCGCTCTGGGCTCAGAGTCGCGCGGTCGGGCATTGGCGGGCGCTTTTTCACCCTACCTGGGCTACAAGACGCAGCACATCATCACCCGTCATGCGCTGCATCCCACCACGCAGCGCTTGCATCTCACCACGACCTTGCCGGATGCTGTCGGCGATCTGCCGCACGAGATTGAGTTCACTCTCGAACCCATTTACGGCATCACCTCCCTCATCGCGCATTTTAAATCACACACGCTCACCTACACCCAGGCCAGCTTCACTCCCACGCTGCCCAATGGCGATTGAATCCATTTCCCTCCCAACCATGAAACCACGCATCCTCATCCTCGCCCTCGCGTTCATCACGACCGCGCAAGCTGCCGATAAAATCGCCGCCATCTCCGAAGCATGGCAGAAATCCATCACTGCTGAATCCAGTGGTGATTATCCCGGCGCGCTCGAAAGCGTGCTCGCCTTCAAAAGCGCCGGCGGCGAAACCTACCTCGCCGCAGTGCGTGCTGGCTGGCTCTCGTATCTCAACAAAGACTACGACAAGGCCGCTCAGTTCTACACCACCGCCGCCAAACAAGAACCACGCGCCATGACACCGCATCTCGGCTTGGTGAGCGTTTATCAGGCGCAGAACAAGACTGAAGACATTCTTCGCGCTGCGCGTGCCGGTCTTAACCTTGATCAATTCAATCGCCCGCTGCTCCTCATTGCCGGCGAAATCCTCTACAATCAAAAAGACTATCGCAAGGCCGAGGTGTACTTTGAGCGTGCGCATAAACTCCAGCCAGAAGACCCCATTGCTATGAGCTGGTTCGGCTGGGCGCACATCAGCCAGGGCCAGGCCAAACTCGCCGCACCGACCTTTGAGAAGCTCTTGCAGATCAATCCTGAAGGCTACTTTGTGCGCGATGGCTACGCCATCACCCATCCCGGCCCACCCCCAGCGCCTCCGGGGCGGCGTTGATCACGGTGGTTCCCACGCTCATGCCCTCTCAGATCCGCTCTCGCGGTCAGCAGCTCCACGCCACGTCAGCGCATCGAAAATGACGTCAAGCGTGCTCTTGAAGCGGCCCTGGCCAGCGACGCCAATCTGCAAGTCACCTTCGTCTCCAAGATTGCCGCGCCCGCAGGATCGCATAAGGTGCCGCTCGTGATCTCCGAACTGCCCCTCGCCGCATGAAACGCCTCCTCGACCACACCCTGCGTGGTTACGGGCAGATGCTCGTTGCGAACAATCGCATCACTGGCGTGTGCGTGCTCATCGGCTTGTTCATCCTTTCCGTCGAAGCCGCGCTCATGAGCCTCGGCGGCGCCCTGCTCATTTCCGCGCTCGCCAGTTGGCGCGCACAAGATGACACCGTGCTCAAGACCGGCCTCTTCAGCGTGAATGGGGCATTGCTCGGTGCCATGTGGCTGCTGTTCCCGCAGGTGCCGCTGTGGGCGCAGGCACTCACCACCGCGCTCGGCTGTGCGGGCATGGCGTTCTTCTTCGTGCCGCTCGCCGAGCGCATGCATGAGAAAAAATCGCCCTATGTGCTCTTCAGCCTGCCGTACGTCGCCGCAGCCTGGACCGCGATCATGGCGCTCATCTTCTTCGGTGTTCATGATGCCGAGCTCACCCGCGGCTGGCGCTCGCTGCTCACGAATCGCTTCGAAAAAGCGGAAAAACATTTCCTCAACACCGAACTCAGCAGCGACATGGCCGAGGCTTACCGTTGCGCCGGCCTTGGTTGGAGCTTGTATCGCCGTGGTGATCAAACCGGGGCGCAAACCGCCTTCTCACGCGTCCTCTCGCTCAAAACTGGCGTCGCCGATGCTTATGACGGCCTTGGGTGGAGTCGTTTCCGCCAAGGACGCTACGACGATGCCGCGCTCGCCTTTCGCCGCGCTGTCGCACTCGATTCGTTCTTCGCCGACTCTTGGGACGGCCTTGGCTGGTGCGCCATGCAGGCTGGCAATCCCGAAGAAGCCCGCCGCCACTTCACCACCGCTGCGTTGTGCGCACCGCTGTTTGCCGATGCCTTCACCGGACTCGCCGCCACGCTGCCGCCAGGCCGCGCTTCGATATGTGCTAACATATGGAGTCAAATGATGGGTAACTTGAACCTGTCTGCCCAATTCACCTCCTCACGGGTCATGCTTTGCTGGCTCTGGTTCTTTATCGGTATCCTCTGGCACTCACGCAGCAGTGCGCTCATGGTGCTCGGGGCAATCTCAACCTGCGTGTTAGGAGCAGAGTGGATTCCTTCATTTGGTGATCCCGCATGCTTCATGAACATAGTCATCATGTTCATCGCACTCGGCGGACACTATTTGCGGTTTAACGACAAAACTCTAGTCTGGATGGTTTGCCTCAGCTTCGGGATCGCGCTCCTGTGGGAACCGCTCAGTGAGGCACTGCTCCGCCTCGCTTTGTTGCCACTCTGTTTGCCCTTCAATTTCGCTCTGCTCGGCAGCATCGCCTTCTTCGGCTGGCTGCATCGCAAAGGCCTGCGCGATGAACGCATCCCCATCGACTGGGCCGCCAGCACGCCGGCGCAGATTCGCGCTTCACTCGTCCAGAAAGAAATCGCCGACGCTTGCTGGGACAAGCTCAAGAAAGCTGATCCCGAGCAACCTCAGCCGAAAACCGAGCGCTCACTTCAGCTTCCGGCCAAAGTGGACTTCAAAATACACGCCGAGTGATTCCGCCAGCGCCTTGGCAAACCGCCGCTGGTTTGCGGGTGTGTCACGCACGCCAAAGCTTGGGCACTCCACCTGGATCGCGCTCACTGTGCCGCCATCACGCGAACCGTGCGCGGTGATGTCATACGCACCGCTGAAATAGGCCGCCATCAACCCTGGATACGGCTTGGTCGAGCAGGGCAGGCTGCGGATGCCGCGCTCCGCCAGCAAACCGCCAAGGCTCTGCGGTCCGCGCAGCAGCTCCGCAAAGCTCTGTGGCGAACGCTTGTCGAGTTCGCGGATGCTGGTCGTCGCAATCAAGGCGGCATCGGCATTCAGTTCCTCATCACTGGCCTTCAATTGATCGCCTTTGATCAAATAACCCAGCTCCACCCGTGTGTCGAGATGCCGCTGGCCGTGAATGTCCAGCAGCAGGCCCAGGCCATGCTTATTCATCACGCTGTCACACGCCTTCTGCGCGCCATCATGAAACCGATGCCACGCCGCCTCCGCCGTGGGATCACCCTGCGCCGCCTCTGTGATCTCGCGATTGCAATCGACCTTCGAGCGATGCAGGCGGCAGAAAATCGCGTGTGGCTTGCCGCCGTAGAGCCCTTCTAATTCCTGGATGATCATCTCGGACAATTCCGCCGTGTTCCCATCCATCGCGGTGACGCCGTAGCGCCGCGCCAGGATGTTTTCCGGCTTTAACGTGCCGCCGTGCGGCACCGTGAGGATGATCGGCAGCGTGCCGCCGCGCACCTCAATCATTTGTTCGAGAGTGGGCGTCTGTGCGTGAAGCAGGGCGGCAGAAAAAAGCAGAAAAAGCGTGGTGCGCATGGCTGGTGGAAGTGAAAGACAGTTCGCCGCCCCTTGTCACGTTTTTTCTCGCTCATGATCCACCGCCTCATCCTCCCGTTATTGCTCCTCCACTCCGTCTGCATCGCCGGTAACTGGCCCGAATGGCGCGGCCCTTCGGCGCAAGGCCAGGCCAGCGCCTCCGGCCTGCCCGAAACATGGAGCGAGACGAGCAACGCGGCCTGGAAGACGCCGCTGCCGGGTCGTGGTCACTCTACGCCCGTGATGTGGGGCGATCAGATCTGGCTCACCACCGCCATCGAGAAAGCCGCGACACCCGATGAAGCCCAACGCCGCCTCGCATCGAACACCGGCGACCAGCCGCTCACCGTTCTCGGCTCCGTGAGCCTGCGCGCCGTTTGTGTGGATCGCAACAGCGGCAAAATTCTTCACGACATCGAACTGCTAAACGTCAAAGACCCGCAGTGGGCGCATCAGCTCAACAGCTACGCCTCACCGACGCCGGTGCTCGAAGCAGGCCGCCTTTACGCGCACTTCGGCTCCTTTGGCACTGTCGCGCTTGATACGAAGACTCTGAAGGTGCTGTGGAAGAATGAGGAACTGAACGTCATGCACGAAAACGGCCCCGGCTCCACCGCCGTGCTGCATGGCGACGGCTTGATCGCTCATTTCGACGGCAGCGATCAGCAGTTCATCGCTGCGTTCGACAAGAACACCGGCAAGCTCGCGTGGAAGACACCGCGCAGTGGCGAGATGGATCCGCGCCCACAGCAGCGCAAAGCCTACGGCACGCCGCTCGTCGTCACGATCAATGGCCAGCCTCAAGTCGTCAGCTCTGCCGCCAACAACATCTACGGCTACGATCCGCAGAGCGGCAAAGAACTGTGGAAGATCCACTATGGCGAACTCGGCTTTTCCATGTCCACCGTGCCCGTTGCGGACGACCAGCAGATCTATTTCAGCACCGCCTTTGGCAAATCTGCCGTCATCGCGCTCAAATATGCTGGTGTGAAGACGCCAGAGGTCGCCTGGCGCAACAACAAGAACGCGCCGAAGATGTGCTCGCCCGTGCTGCACAACGGCCTGCTCTTCTACGTCGATGACGGCGGCATCGTGAGCTGCGTGGACGTGAAAACCGGCGAAGCTTTCTACCGCGAACGTATCGGCGGCAAGTTTAGCGCCTCACCGATCCTTGCAGATGGCAAACTTTACTTCAGCAGCCGAGAAGGCGTCGTTACCGTCATCGCAGCCACCAAGGAATTCAAAATCTTCTCCCAAAACACCCTGGATGGCTCTCTCATGGCCAGCCCCATCGCCGATGGCAGTTCCCTGTTTTTCCGCACGGACAAGGCGCTGTATAAAATCGGGAAGTGAGCTGGAGCGCGCGTATGGCGCAGCCTACTCGCCACTTGATGGCACGGAGAGGTGGCGATGGAGCTTGCCGTTGTCGCTTGGTAGTGCGGAGCGGCAGGAAAGTGAGGCGAGTAGAATACTCGCGCTACGCTATTTCAACACCGCACGCAGCACCGGCTCGAAGATTTCCGCCTGACGCAGGAAGCCGAGGTCGGTGGCGTGGGAGGCATCGTTTGCGCCTTCCGTATCGGTGCCGTAGAGCGCGTCACCACCGATGTAGTGGAGATTGGCAATGTTTTCGGCCTTGAGCTGCTCGTAGGCGGCTTTGAGGGCAGCATGGTTGTCATCGTGAAACTTCGCCTTTGCCGGCGTGATCCAGGAGTTCGTGAAGCGACGGTCTTCGACGAGGATGATCGGCGTGGTGGCGTTTTTGGAGCGCAGTTGCTTCACCAGCGGCACGCATTTGGCTGTGACATCGGCGGGGCCCATGTTCGGCAGGCAGTCGATGACGATGGCGGCGGCATCGAGTTCGTTGATGAGATCACCCACGGCGGCATCCATGCGGCCATTGCCGGAGAAACCGATGTTGATGACGGGACGATCCAAATGGCGGCCCAAGATGGCGGTGTGAACCATGCCGGGGCGCGAGGCATTCGCGCCGTGAGTGATCGACGTGCCGTAGAACACGATCGGCTTCTCGCGTGGCTTCAATCCTTCAAACTTCGCACCCGTAGGCACGCCGATCTCCAGTTTCTCGATGCCATTGTAGAGCGGCAGGTAGGCGGCGAATTCATGTTCGCCGGGAGCCAGATCACTGATCACCACGGCTTCGACATTCTGCTGGCTCGGCTTGGTGCAGTTCACCCACTTCCACTGGCCTTTGTCATCACGCGCATACAGATCGAGACCGCTCACACCGGTCGCTGGCATGGCTGGTAAAGCCAGATTGGCTTTGGAGAGCTGATAGCGCGTGTAGATCGCCTTCGCGTCCGATTTGAAGCGCACCATCATGCCCGCGCTGTCACGGCTCAATCCCCACACCGCTGGAGTGACGGTTTTTTCCGCCTTCGCCGGCAGACGATCATACCAGCGCTTTCGCTCCTGATCACCCCAGCCACGTCCTTCGACGCCCCAAGTCGTGACATCATGCCATTGCGCATCGGCTGGAACTGTCGGGCCTTTGGGTTTGGCCGCAGGAGCAGGCGCTTTGGGTGCGGCGGTTTGGGCGAACAGCGAAGTGCTGACAAAGAGAGCGAGGAGGAGGGCTGGTTTCATGGTCGGTTTGTAGTTCGGGTTTCAGTTCGCAGCTAGAACTTTTAGAACGGGCTGAAGCCTGAACTACAAACTCGACTTTGTCACCTCAGTCAGGCATTTTCAGCCCATGACCTCACTTCTGACCAGACTCTTGCTTGGAGCCGTGCTGCTATGGTCAACGCGTGTCTCAGGGCAGACAAAAGCATCCTTGCCCGGAACCGGGCAAGAATTGTGGCAATGGATTAAGCTGGCAGATTCTGCTCGTAATGTTACTGGGCGTTTTCAGCCGCAGGCATTTGGGCTTGAAGCGCGTCTTCAGGCGCAAGCGCGAGCCTTGGAAGCTATTCTTCACGTCAAAACAGAGATCTTGTCGGAGGCACTGGATGCTAGAATCAATGGCAAAAACGGCTCTGATTATTATCCTTTTGTGGAACTGGCTTGGGTGCGTCTGATGCAGATGAACGAGGCGTTGGCTTTGAAAAAAGTGGGAAGAATTGAGGAATTTAATCTTTGGATAAGAGACGAACTCACTGTGCAAAGTGTGATCGCCCAACAAAACCCGGATAGGGTTTATGAAACCGTGCGGGGGTATTTCAGCCAGTTTGATCCGGGCATTTTCATCCATATCAAGAAGGCGGTCATGCGTGAAGTCGGCGCTGCGTGGTTCCGTGCGGAGCGTCTTAGATACCTGCCCAATTTGGAAACACTGCCGCCCGAGATGGTCGTTCCTGTTTTTCAAGGTTTTGTGCAGGCAGCGGAAACTGCGGATGAACTCCTGGCCTTGCTGGACCGTTACACTGGTGATGATGGATTGGTGATCAATGAAGATCAATTCGACGGGCCGAATTCATGCGAAGCCCTTGTTCACGCCGCAGCCTTGGCAGATTTGGCAAAAACTCGCGCCTGGGTTGAAAAGCGTTATCCTCGAGGCCAAAAGCGGGCTTCCAACTCCGAACGTGACTGGAATCTCATCCGTGTGCGGCATTCATTGTTCGAGGTCTGGGCAGAAAAGGCTGCTGTTGCAGCCGCAGACTGGCTTATGGCGCAGCAGCCTGATGCAGAAGATGGTGACACCGCCGTTTCAATGAGGCTTTGTGCGATAGCGATTGCCGGCGTGGATTATGAGAACGTGCCGGAGGTGCTCGCTTGGCTGCAAAAACAGACCCGCGTGTCTGATCGCAGGAAAGCTGTGGCAGCTTTGTTAACGAACCGGCCAATCGATGCCTCAACACGCCATGCACATGGCATAATCGCCAGATGGCAGGCTTTGCAATCGGTGGACGAGAGCGAGGGCATTCTCAGCGAAGCGCGCATAGCATGGACTCAACCCGCAGAGTTCTTCAGCTCGTGGTCTGCTTTTGAGCCGTCTTATGATGATCCTTTTCTTGGCGAGGTGTTTCCAGAGCCGAAAATTCGACGCTCGATCGTCGCCAAGCTGGCCTTGATCGCCGGCCCGGACAGCTCCTTCAAAGCATTGGAGTGGGAATACCAGCCTTTGTCCCTGAGAGCCTTCAATCTGCCCATGCTCAGCTTTGGAAAGCCCCTTGACGCAGAGACACTAAAACGCAGCAAAGAACTGGCGGAGCAGCATGAGGAGGCATTCAACTCGAAGAACCCCGCAGAACGACTGGAGGGTCTTCGCGCTGTGATAAGAATGAGCGAAAGCACTTCTGATCAGATCAGGTCTGTAATGCTGGCTCACCTGTGGAAGAACCGCTACAGGATGACTTTGTTCGCTGAAAACATGCTCTCGGCTTGGGTGCAGCGAGATTGGCGGTCCTGCGAGCAGTTTGTCTGGGAGGCCAGACTTCCCGTCGCCACACGGGACATGATGCTCATTCATGTGTTTTACGAGGCCGCCCTTTTGTTCCCTGATGACGTGCTGAAGCGGCTGTTGGAATTGATACAGGGCAAAAAGCTGGACGCGAACGCCTTAAACTCCATTGGCATTAATGGGTCACGATCCGCCGATCATTATGACTACGTCGGCGAAGACATTGTTAAAGCATTGGCGTGGGGCTGGTTGCACTCCGGAGAGAAACATGCCGTTGCCATGATTCAAAGACTGCCGGCTAAGTGGCAGCCAGCAGCCTGCTCGGCCATGGCCGACGGGTTTGCTTCTGTCGAGTCAGGCAAGATCATGCTTGGATTGCTGACATCACCCGATCGCAGGCCACGAAACAAAATGGAAGAACTTCGTTCTTTGAAATGTGGTTTTCCCAGGTTGATCTGGCTCCCAGCTATGGAGGTGCTGGGCAGGCTGGCGGCTATATCGCCGAACGAAGCCAAGGCCTGGCTTGAGATGAATCCAGAAAGAATGCGGGAAGAAGACATCAATATTTTTGATGGCGTGTCGCGTGTACATTCCGAATGGCAGAAGAGGGATCCAAATGCCGCAGATGCATGGCTCAAAAAAGCAAAACAAGATAGGGCCGCAATGAACACCAAAAAGTGAGCCTCACCGGCAAAGCAAAAACTCCTTCGCGTTCACGAGGCTCCAGGCGGTGTCTTCGAGGGCGAGGCGGCGGTCTTTGGCGGAGGCGAGGAGGGCTTCCATGACTTTGGTTTCGTCGGCGGTGGGCGCGCGGGTGAGGAGAGCCCAGTAGAGATCGCGGATGACGGCGCCGTTGTCGGGATTCTTGATCAGAGAGCCGAGGCGGTTGTATTTCTGGGAAACGACGCCGCTGACGATGGGGCCGCTGATGAACTGGAAAATCTGGCCGATGGAGGTGTCGTTGGCGCGTTCGCATTCGCAGCTCAGTTCGCGTTTCGGACGGCCAAACTGCGCGAGGAAGGCCTCGGGGGACATGGGATCGGGACTGCCGCGTCCATTCGCAGGGCCGGGGATCTGGCTGGCGCGGGTGCCGCGATCCCAGCCGTTGAAATCGGGCGTGACACGCATGGATGAATAGAGCGAATCAATGAGCTGCTCGGCGCTGAGACGGCGGGGCAGGTGATGCGAGTAGTTGATGAGATCGGCGGCGTTCGTGTCGTTCGGCGTGCTGTCGAGTTGGTAGGTGCGGCTCAGCATGATGCTGCGGATGAGATGGCGCAGATCAAAGCCGCTGCGGATGAAGTCCTGCGCGAGTTCTTCGAGCAGTTTGGGATGACTGGCGGGATTGGTGAGGCGCATGTCATCGACGGGATCGACGAGGCCGCGGCCCATGAGGTGATACCAGATGCGGTTCGCCTGCGCCTTGGCGAACAGCGGATGCTGCGCGCTGGTGAGCCAGTTCGCGGCGGCCTGGAGTTCATCTTCTTTGTCGGCGAGCTTCGGCATTTCAGCGCCGAGGAACCGGGCTTTGGCGGTGTCGCCGGTGCGCGGGTTTTCGATGTTCAGCTTGGCATTGAGGAAGACGACCTGCTCGCCGTTGAACTCGTGTTTGTCGTTTTTATCGCGCGGTTTGAGGTTGCCGATGATCTTGTAGTCAACTTGGGCGAAGACGGCGGACCAGTTGT
This sequence comes from Verrucomicrobiales bacterium, assembly GCA_043770175.1. Classification (GTDB taxonomy): domain Bacteria; phylum Verrucomicrobiota; class Verrucomicrobiia; order Verrucomicrobiales; family Verrucomicrobiaceae; genus Prosthecobacter. The sequence goes on from JAYVIO010000254.1 coordinate 22,627, forward strand.
AGTAATCGTCCTGCGTCCAGCGGTCGAAAGGATGGTTGTGGCACTGGGCGCACTGCAAACGCGTGCCAAGGAAGACCTGCGCCGCCGAGGTGGCCCGTGCTTCGGGCGTGCGGTTGGCGCGGTAGAAGTTCGTCTCGGGTTCGTGATAGGTGCTGCCGCGTGCAGCGATCATTTCGCGCACCATGTCGTTTACGGGGCGGTTTTGCGTGATCGCATCACGAATCCAGGCGTGAAAGGCCTGCGTGCCGGTTTTGTCGAGCGTGCGGGACTCGACCTTGAGCACGTCGGACCACTTCATCGCCCAAAAATCCGCGAACTCGGGCCGCACCATGAGGCGGTCGATCAAACGGGCGCGTTTGTCATGAGACTGCTCGGCTTGGAACGCCCGCGCTTCATCCGATGGTGGAATGATGCCGCAGAGATCGAGCCAGGCACGGCGCATGAAAAGTTCATCGCTACACACGCCGCTGGGGTTCAGGCGCAGGGTCTTGAGCTTGTTGAACACATGCGCGTCGATGTAGCTGTCGCGGCGTGGCTTGCTCCAGGCGAAGGATGGATTCGCTTTCACAAACGTGAGCCGCACTGGCACGGATTGATTCAGGAAGCGCACGAGCACGCTCGGCTCGCCGAACTGCAAGCGCTTCACGAGGCCGCCCTTGCTGACTTCGACGAGGCCGTTTTGCAGCGGCTCATAAATCGCGCGTGGTGTCACATCGCGCTGTGTGCCGTCGGCAAAGGTCGCCTGCACGGTGATTTGCACTTTGTCCTGCGGTTCATCCAACACGGCCTCGGTGGGCGACACGGTGAGCAGGGCCACTTTGGGGGCCGTGCTGTCATCACGCGGCATGCCGGCGGCGATCCAATCCCGCAGGACCTGATACTCCCAGCCTTGGAGAGCGAGCTTCTTGCCGCCCTCATGCGCGATTTTGTTCGACGCCTTGACCAGCAGGAGGCTCTGCTCCGGCGCGAACAGGTTCACGCGGCGGCCCGAGGCTTCGCGTGCGAGCGCCTTGAAGTCGAAATCCGCATCCTGGCCGCGCAGCGAGAGCTTGAAGCCGCCTTTACCCGTCGCATTGCCATGGCAGGTGCCGAGATTGCAGCCTGCCTTTGAGATGGCGGCCATCACATCGTTGCGAAATGACACCGGCTCGGCGAATCCAGCCACGGTGGCGGAAAGCGTGAGAATGCAGATGAAAACAGGACGAAACACAGGGCCGCAAATAACGACTCAGCAGCAGAATGTCTTCCAATCAAACAGGCCAGGAGGGCGGCGGTGCGATCTCAAAACGGAATGTCGTCGTCTTCCATGCCTTCGGTGATCGGGCCTTCACCGAAGTCGTCATTTTGCTGGGCGGGAGCGGGGCGCTGGGCCGGGCGCTGCTGCGCGGGGGCGGGCCGCTGGGCCGGGCGGGCGGCGGGACGGTTGTAGCCGCCACCACTGGAGCCACCTTCTTCATCACCGCCACCACCGGCGGGAGCACGGTCACCACCCTGCGGGCTGCCGAGGAACTGCATTTGCTCGCCCACCACGCGCATGCGGGTGCGCTTCTGGCCGGTCTGCTTGTCTTCCCACGAATCCATCTGCAAGCGGCCCTCGATGAACACCGGGCGGCCCTTGTGCAGGTATTTGCCAGCCAACTCGGCCATCTTCGCCCACAGCACGACATCAACGAAGGTCACTTCCTCCACTTTTTCGCCGCTGTCAGAGGTGTACACGCGGTTCACGGCGAGACCGATGTCGCAGACGGCGCTGCCTTTGGGCGTGAAGCGCACTTCCGGGTCGCGGGTGAGGTTGCCGATGAGCATGACTTTGTTGTAGGAGGCCATAAAACGAGGAGTGGTGGAGTTCTGGAGAGGTGTCTGGTGCCAGACGTTGCCGGGGGGCATGCTTCCCGGCAATGTATTTTTTGTCTTCAAGTCGGGTCGTGGCATGCTGCGGCGTGCTGGAACTCATCGACGGCTTTATTCAACACCTTGCCACGGAGCGCGGCCTGTCCGTGAACTACCAGCTTCTTGTGCGCCGTTTTCTGGAGGCTTTTGCCTCATGGTTCAAAATGAAGCACCAGTCGGAAAGTCCTGCGGCGGTGACCACCGAGCACCTCGGCGGTTTTCTCGCCCAGCGCAAAAAAGACGGCATCGCGGCGTCCTCGGCGCGCATTGAACTCATCGCGCTGAAGATTTTCTTCCGCTGGCTCACGGCACGCAAACACATCTCTGCGGATCCAGCGGACCCGATCCTGCCGCCACGTCAGGAAAAGCATCTGCCGGACTCGTTGAATGAAAACGACGTGCGGAAGCTCATCGAGTCCGTGAACGGTACGAAGCCGCTGGACCGGCGCGATCGGGCGATCCTGGAGCTGTTTTATGCCAGCGGCGTGCGGTTGTCCGAGTTGATGAATGCGAAGTTGGAGAATCTGAGCCTGGAGGAAGGCTGGATTCGCGTGACGGGTAAAGGCTCGAAGACTCGCCTCGCGCCCGTGGGAGTTGCTGCGCGTGAAGCCATCGCAGCGTGGCTCGAACATGGCCGCCCGGCGCTGGTAAAGCCGAAAACGCAGAGCCACATCTTCATTTCCAAGCGCGGCACGCTGCTCGCGACCTCACGCATCCAGCAGATCGTCAAGGAACGTGCGGCGCTGTGCGGCATTGATCCGGCAAGGATGCATCCACACTTGCTGCGCCACAGTTTTGCCACACATCTGCTGAACAACGGCGCCGACCTGCGCGTGATCCAGGAGATGCTCGGCCATGCGGACATCTCAACGACGCAGATCTACACGCATGTGGATCAAGCGCGGCTAAAGGACGTGCATCGGCGGTTTCACCCGCGGGGCTGAGTTCGTAGTTCGGGCTTTAGCCCGTTCCGGAAGTTTCCATGCACGGGCTAAAGCCCGAACTACGAACGTGCCGCCACATCGCCCATGCGGGCATAGACTTCGCGGCCGGCACGGCTGTGCTCGATCAAATCGTCGGCGAAGCGGATTTTGCCAGGTTCGAAGACCGTGATGAAGCAGGAGCCGCCGAAGCGGAAGTAGCCTTTTTCATCGCCTTTCGCGATCGCAGTGCCCGGCGTGAAGGTTTGCACGATGGAGCCGACGCAGGTGGCACCGACTTCGAGCAGGAGCACGTCACCGAGCTTCGTGGTGCGCAGCACGGTGATCTCGCGTTTGTTTTCCCAGTGGATGCTGGCACGGCGGCGAAGGGCGATGGGACTGACGGAGTAAAGCGGGCCGTCGATCTGGCGTGAGGCCGAGGGTGTGCCGTCGCATGGGAAATGAAAGCGATGGTAATCCACGGGACACAGGCGTGAGATGAGCATGCTGCCGTGAGCGAAGCGTTCGGCGAGGGCGGCATCACGCAGCAGTGCGGCGAGGTCAAAACGGGTGCCTTTGATGAAGAAATCGTCGCACGCGGCGATGTCGGGCAGCACGAGATGCCGGCCGTCGGCGGGGAAGGCGATTTCGTTTTCACCTGTGGCAATGGGTCGTGCCTGGGGCTTGAGCTTGCGGTAGAAGAACTCGTTGAAAGTGCGGAATGAGTCGGGCGCGTCGGCGAATTCGCTGATGTCCACGCCATACTCGGCGAGGAACGGGGCGATCTTGGCCCGACTGGCGGGAGCGTCCATGCGGCGGCCATACCAGCGTGAAAAGGCGGCTTTTTTGACCAGCGCATGCAGTGGCAGCGCGCCGAGATTGCTCTCGTAGGTGAAGCGCAAAAAGCCCTCGCCATACACCGCTTCGGTCTCTATGCGCTGGGTGAGGCGGTTGAAAAAGGTGATAGGGGCGGCGGGCATGGCAGTTATTCACATAGCGTCATGCCAAGAAAACGCCACACGAACAAAGCTGGCGACAAAGCTGATTCGAGGCATAGTCGCGGCCCCTTTCCAGACTGACCGTATGACCGAACCTGAAGCCAGCACCGACAACCAGCCGCAGAATCAAAGCGGACTGGTGGACCTTTCCGATCTGAAACTTATGCCGGCCTGGGTGGGCGAATTCGGCAAGGAAGAAAAGATCAAGCAGCGCTATGCCGATGCTGAAGATCGCCCGCAACGCGGAGGTCGTGATGATCGCCGCGGTGGCGGAGGTTTTGGTGATCGTGGTCGCAGTGGCGGCCCGCCACCTCGTCGTGATGGTCCAGGCGGTGGCGCACCACCGCGTCGCGATGGCCCTGGTGGCTTCCGTCCGCGTGAGGGCGGCCCGCGCCGTGATGGTGATGATCGCCGTGGCCCGCCACGTCGTTTTGGTGATCGTGACAACAACGGCCCGCCGCAGCGTGAGTGGGTGGAGATGCCACGCGACGTGCAGATCACGATTTTCCCGGAGGACAAGGCCGTCGATGCTCTCGCCGCGCATGTGCGCCAGACCGGCCACGCCTTCAGCATGTTTGATGCCGCACGCCTCGTGCTCGCAGGCGGGGATCGCTTCATGGTGCGCTTCCGTTGTGCCGATGAACGTCCAACGGGCCTGTTCAACGTGCCGGCGGACGGCAGTTTGTTCCTGACACGCGATGAAGCGCTCACGCATGTGCTGCACAGCGCAGCGCAGGATGAGTTTTATCGTGTCGAAGAGATCGAACTCGAAGCGCCGAAGGGTGAATTCACCTCCGTGGCCGTGTGCGGCATGAGCGGTGAGCTTATCGCCCCGCCGAGCCATCACAGCTATCAAACCGGTGTCATCCGTCTTCACCGCGAGCGTTTTTCCAACATGGCGATGGAGGATTTCAAACGCCGCATCCGCGTCGAGGCGAACCCCGAACTCGTCGCGAAGTGGAAGGAAAACATGAGCAAAGGCCGCCGCTGGGTGTGCCTGAAAGGCGAGGTGCCGGAAGGTGGCGAACCGCTCGCGCTCAATTCCCGTGCCGACATGGAGGCTCACTTCCGCCGCACCTTCGGCAACGACGCTGTCATCGAAGTGCGCGAGTCCACGCTGCATGGCAACATCGACAAGCAGAAGCTTTCGCATGTGCTCTTCCTCATGCTACGCCAGTCGGTGGATGCGGCGCGGAAGCATCTGTTTGAGATCTCGCAGAAGCTTGGCGCCGGTCTGGAACGCCGTGGCATGAAGCTCTTCAAGCGCCGTGCCGGCAAGCAGTTCGTCTGCCGCGTGAAGCCGAAAGCGATTGATCCCGGCCTTATTTTCTCAGATCGCCTCACCCGTGTGGTGGAACTGCTCAAAGCCAACCACGGCCTGCCGCTACAGAAACTCGTGGAAGCCATTGTCCCTTCCCCGCCCAAGGATGCCACCGCCGCGCCCGATGCGCCGAAGCACCCAACCGAGGAGCAGATCGCCGTCATAAAGGACATCCGCTGGCTCGCCAATGAAGGCTACGTCATCGAATACAGCGACGGCATGGTCTTCCTCGGTGTGCAAGGCGAAGCCGCGGCCAAGAAAGAAGCGCCAACTGCCAAACCTTCCGCTGAAGCCGCCGCACCTGCTGCCGATGCATCGGCCGAACTTGTTGAAGCTGCCGCTGCTGAAGAAGCCCCTGTCGTTGAGGAGTCCACTGAGGAAGCTGTGACCGAAGAACCGGTTGCGGATGTTGCCGAGGACGCGCCAGTCGTTGCCGCAGCGGAAGAAGAAGGCGAAGACTGAACTGCCCGAGGCATTTTATGAAGCTGTTCGCCTTCCTTTCTGCCTTTGTCTTCAGCGCCTCGTTTGCCACCAGCATCTTCGCCGCACGTCCCATCCTCTGTTGTGACTATGGCAGCGGCCGCGTCACCATTCTCTCTGCCACGGGCGAGATCGAATGGCAGGTGGAGGCCAAGAATCCGCAGGACTGCTGGCAACTGCCGAATGGAAATATCCTCTTCGCTCATGTGAGCGGAGCCAAAGAAGTGACGCGAGATCAGAAAGTCGTCTGGGAATACCAGGCTCCTGAAAAAGTCGAGTGCCACGCCTGCCAGCCGCTGCCGGACGGCAACGTGCTCGTCGTTGAATGCGGCACCAGCCGCATCATTGAGGTCGATCGTGCGGGCAAGATCGCCAAGGAGATCAAACTGGTCACAAAGCCTGAGGTGAAGCTGCACAACCAGTTCCGTGGCACGCGCAAGACCGCTGACGGCCACTACCTCGTCTGTTTCAAAGGTGAGAGTAAAATCGTGGAACTCGACAGCGAAGGCAAAGTGCTGCGTGAAGTCCCCGTCGCCGGTGATCCGCATGAAGTCGTACAACTGGCGAACAAAAACCTCATCATCACCTGCGGCGACGGTCACAAGGTCGTCGAAGTCGATCCTGCCGGCAAAACCGTGTGGGAACTCAACGAAAACGACCTTCCCGGCAACACGCTGCGCCTCATGGCCGGCTGTCATCGCCTGCCGAATGGCAACACGATCTTCGCCAACTACCTCGGCCACGGCCACATTGGTGAACAAGCGCAGTTTTTTGAAATCGCACCTGACAAGAAAGTCGTCTGGGCTTTCGAGGACAAAGGCCGCTTCAAGACCATCAATCAGATCATGGCGCTGGATGACAAAGGTGATGTCACCAAGGGTGAAGTGCTGCGCTGAACGGCCCACAGCATCTTTACCGTCTGCACGGCTGCTTTGACGTGGTGAACGCGGAATAGGTGCGCACCACGCGTCATGCCAGCTGCGATGCAAGCGACGGTGCCAGCATCGCGTTCGAGCGCGGGGATGCCCAGCACATCGCCGATGACCGTTTTGCGTGAGACAGGCAGTAGAATCGGCCGGTCGAAGCGATGCAGCGCCCGCAGATGCCGGTAGATGGCAAGATTGTCATCGCGTTGCTTCGCGAAGTCGATGCCTGGGTCGATGAGGATGTTTTTGTACGGCAGGCCGGCGCTTTCGGCGAGTTCGAGCTTCTGCGTGAAGAAATCGACGAGCGTTTCGATGATGTTCGGATACTGCACATGCGTGTGCGGCACCTTCGGCTGGCCGACGCTGTGCATGATGAGCAAACTCGCGCCAAACTCGGCACACAGTCGAGCATTTGTCGCATCTGGCAGCGCGCTGAGGTCATTGATGATGTCCCCGCCATGCGGAAGAACGGCAGCGATAACCTCGCTGCGCCAGGTGTTGATGGACAGCAGCGGCGCATTGAAATTCGCATGCAGCACGGGCCATTGCTCGATGAAGGGCAGCAGTCGCGCGATTTCCTCTTCCACCGAGATCGGTCCGCGATTCGTGCGCGCACTTTCGGCGCCGATGTCGATTATGTCGGCACCATCCAGGAGTTGTTGCTTCGCCTGAGCCAGCGCCAGGGTCGGATCCAGTGTGCCGTCGCCACAGAATGAATCGTCATTGATGTTCACGATGCCCATGACCAGCGGGCGACGTGGAAACTCGATGCGATGCTGTCGGGCGTGCCAGATCATAGCGGCCACGTCTCCGGCAGCGGCACTTCTTTGCGCTGGCGCTTCTCAAACCGCACGGTGGTCGTGTAACCGACGCTGCGGACGAATTCGAGTGCCTTGTCAAAATCAACGCCGACGTCGGTGGGAACATGCGCGTCGGAATTGATCACGATGGGCACCTTGGCGCTGAAGGCCAGCTCCAGCATCTCGCGGGCGGGATAAATCTCGCGCACGTCTTTGCGCAGGCCGGCAGTACTGACTTCGAGGATGCCGTTGGTATCCACGAGGGCCTGAATCACCGGCTCGTAGTAGTGCCGCAGATCACCCGCCGGCCGCAGGCCGAAGCGTTTCGCGAGATCGGGGTGCGCGTGGAAGTCGAACTGCTGCGTGCGGATCATCTGCTCGTAGAGCTTCCAGTACATGCCCCACATGTGCTCGATGTCTGTGGCCGTCTTCCAGCGCGAGACATGCTTCGGATCATCCACCGCGATGCCGTCGTGGATGTAATGCACGCTGCCGATGAGGTAATCCCACTCTGCCATGCCGGCGGTTTCATCGATCCAGTGCTGATAACCGTCGATGTGGTCGCACTCGAGAGCGAGGCGGATGGGAAAGCCTGGCAGTGCCTCGCGGGCCTCGTTTACGAGTTCAAAATAACGCGGCAGGTCGGAGAGTGGCATGCGCCAGTCATCAAAATGGTGTGGCATCGGGTTGTGATCCGAGAGGCCGATCTCCACGAGGCCGATCTTCTGCGCGTGTCGCGCGTAATCGACCGGATTCCCCTCGGCATGCAGGCAGAGCGGCGTGTGCGTGTGGTAGTCGGTGAGCATGGGGCTGTGCCGACATCAGCCGATGCTGTCCGGGTCCACGCCGAGTTCACGCAGCTTGGCGGCCAGGGCCGTGGCGCGTTTTGCCTCAGCGGCGGCGCGTTTTGTCTCAGCCGTG
>JAYVIO010000255.1:0-30873 GCA_043770175.1 Verrucomicrobiales bacterium
ACTTCGCTGTCCGCAGGCGGCAGTCCGGCCTCACGCTGGTAGGCACGGGTTAGGCAGAGGATGCGCAGAATCTGCCGCACGTCGTATTTTGCCTCGCGCACGACATGGACGAGATACTGGGCGAGGTCAGGATTCGCACAGTCGGTCATCTCGCGCACCTGATCCATGCGTCCGGCGAAGGGCAGGCCGAAAAGTTTGGCCCAGAGACGATTCGCGAGCGTGAGGCTGAAGCGCGTGTTTTGCGGTGCAGTGACCCAATTGCCGAGTGTTTCCGCCGGGCGTGCGCTTGCGGGTGGTGGTTCGCCATAGAGCACGGCGGCGGGGATGACATCGCCGGGTTTGCCGTCGGGATACTGGTAATCATCCGGCAGCACGGCGGGGTCGCCCATGCCATTGACGACACCTGCGCCACCCGCCGCGCGCTGGAGGGCCAGCAGCGCTTCCTTGATGCGTTCATACTTCTGCTGACGCTCGTAGCTCATGCCAGCCATCGCCAGCCGGTCGTAACGTTCCGCAGCTTCGCGGATTTTTTCGGCTTCGACGGTGCCGACGGCATCCTCTTTGGAGGCGGTCTTGATGCCGGAGGTCCAGGCGAGGAACTGGTGGTAGTCTTTGCGCGTCCAGCGGTTGTATGGATGATCGTGGCATTGCGCGCAGGAAATTTGCGTGCCGAGAAAGAGCGTGGCGGTGCTTTCGATGTTCGCGGCGCGGTTTTCACCATCGCGCAGGTAATAACCCGCCGCAGGCGCCCGCCAGCCGTAGCCCTCGGGGCTGAGCAGTTCGCGGGTCCAGAGATCGAAGGGCTTGTTGTCGCGGATGCTCTGCTTGATCCAGGCGAGATAAAAATCGCCCTGCACTCCTTCGGCGAGAGCGTCCTTCGCGCGGAGCAAATCGCACCAGTAGTTGAACATATGACTGACGTGGCCGTTGGAGGCGAGCAGCTCGTTGACCAAGCGGCTGCGCTTGTCGGGTTCCTTCGCGTTGAAGAAGCGCTTCGTTTCATCCGTGGAGGGAATGCGGCCGACGAGGTCGAGGTAAACGCGGCGCAGCCAGGTGGCGTCGCTGGCGAGTGGGCGCGGTTCCTGATTGTGTTTGGTCAGGTCGGCTTCAATGAGTTGATCAATGCGCGCGGCCACGGCCTGCAGCTTGGAAACATCCACGGCCTCGTTTTGCGTCGAGATGATGACTTCTTTGGCCCGCATCGAGGTCCACGAGCCGAAATTCGCTCCTTCATCGACCCAGCGGCGGATGAGGGCGATTTCGTCCGCGCTCAGCGGTTTGCCTTCGTTTGCCGGCGGCATGAGATCGTCATCGTCCTTGTTGAGCGAGATGGATTTCACCAGCGTGCTTTTGTCCGGCTTGTGCGGCAGCACGAGATTGTCCGAGCGACTTTTTTCGCGGATCAGTTCGAGGTCATCGAGACGCACGCCGCCTTTGGGCTTCTTCAGTTTGCCGCTGTGGCATTCAAAGCAGGAGCGCTCGAAGATGGGCAGCACATGCTTTTCAAAATCGATCTTCTCACCAGCGGCGGGAATGACCAGAGTCATGTCGCCCGTGGGTTTGGAAGCGAGATTCATCGGCGGTGGCAGCGTGGATTGCGCCATCGCGGGTGGTGCGGGCGGGGCAGGGGGCTCCGGCTTTTTCTCCACGACTGCGGGTGGTGGAGCCGGTGCCGGGGCAACAACCATCGCTGCGGCCGGTGTCGGGCCCGGTTTGGGCGTTTCGCTCACCGGCGGTGCCGTTGGGGCTGGTTTGAACGATGGGAATGAAAACGTGATGGCAGGGACGGGTTTCGGCGCATTCGCTATGATGTGGCCGTGCAGGATCACACGCTTGCCGGTGCGCTGGGCGACGGTGGGGCCGAGATCGAGCCATAGAAACACATCCGGCCATGCCAGCGTGCCGCTGATGAAGCCGATGAGCAGCGCTGCCGCCGCTGTGGTCCAGCGCGGCAGCGCGGTGAACCAGCGCCGCTGTTTGCGCGCGCCAATCGTCGCCGCCTCGATGCTGAGCATGAGATCCTCGACTGGAGAAGCGCCCACGCTGGCCTCGATGGCTTCCGCCAGCGCCGCCGGGGTGCCGATCTTCTCCAGATGCACCCGCAGCAGCGCGTCCATGCCGAGCTGCTGCTCCAGTTCCTTGAGCGTTTCCGGATCGGCCGCGAGCGCCTGCCACTCGTCGTTGGAAAGGGCATCCTCCAAGGCCTTGTCGATGGCTTCGTCGTCGTTCATACCGGGGTTTGCTGGAGCTGGGATTCGATGCATTTGCGGAGTTGCTGACGCACCCGCATGAGCAGCGTGCGCACCGCCAGCGTGCTGCGTCCGGTGCGCTGGGCGATCTCCTCGCTGCTGAGCTGCAACTCGTAGCGCAGGTCCAGCACCGTGCGTTGGTGAGGGCCCAGTTTTTCGAGGCACGCGGCGAGGCGGTCCGATTCGTCGCTCACCGGCTTGTCCGCAGCTCCCAGCGCCATCTCCCAGCGCACCATCTCAGAGTAGCGCTCATGCTTGATGGATTCGCGCGCGTACGCCTTCAGCCGGTCACGCAGCAGATTGTGCGCGATGCTGCGCAGCCACGGTTGCATCGACCCCTCGGTGAAATCGCCGAGGTTTTGATACGCGAAGACGAAAGTGTCATGCGCCACCTCGTCGATGAGGTCAGGAACGGGAGCGCGGAGGGCCAGAAACGACCGCAGCCGCTGCAAATGCTGCTCCATCAGCGTGCGGAACGCTGCTTCATCACCGCGCTCGACGAGTCTTGCCAAAGAGGCATCGGTGGGCGGTTCGGAGCTGGAGGGAAGAGTCATGCAGCTTGGATATGGACGCCGGGAGCATGAGTGTGGCAGAAATTTTCAAGGAATCGACGTCCCCGACCGGCTTACCGCGCGCCTGGATAGCCCGGAGGCGGCGGTGGCAGACCCGAGGGCGGTGCCTTAGTGCCGTAGCCTGCGGGCGGGGTGCCGTAGTTCGAAGGCGGCGCTCGGTAGCTCGACTGAGGAGGTGCACTGTAGTTCGATGGAGGTGGCGTACCGTAACTCGCCGTCGGTGCGGGTGCGTTCTGGCTGAAGGGGCCGCCTTGCTGCGGCTGCGCTCCGGGAATCGTTTTGGCCGTTACCGTGACATCGCTGAGTCGATGGTTCGGGATTTGAATGTACTCGGCTGCTGCACGCGAGAGATTGATGACGCGGTTCGGGTAGTATGGGAAGCGGTCGTTCACCGTCACGTTCACCGTGCGGCCGTTGTAGTTGTTCTTCACCTTCAACTGCGTGCCAAAGGGCAGCGTGTTGTGCGCGGCGGTCCAGCCCTGCGGGTTGTAGATAGCACCCGAACTGGTGTAACGGCCCGCATATTGATCCGCGACATACGAGGCGTAGCCACGTGCTTGATAGGCTGGCTTGGCGCAACCTGCCAGCAGGGCGGGCAAGGCGATGACGAAGAATCGAAGGAGCGCGGAGGTGTTCATGAACGGCTGCTGCCGAGCATAACCGGATTGGCACGCGGCACAATCACGGCAATGATCCGCTGGTGAAAAGACGCTATATCATCGCCGGCATCGTTGTTCTGCTGCCGTTTGCGGCCAGTTGGTGGGCCGCCGACGAGCTCGTGCATCCACCGCGACGGCCCTTGCAGGATTTTCATCGTGAATTTCTCGCTGATCCTTCGGCGCATGGCGTGGTGTTGAAATCCTTCACCTGCGCCGACGGCACGCCCGGCCTTGTGTGCGAGCCAGATCCGCACGGCACGCTGGGAAAGCGGGGATTGTTGATTCGAGAGCAGTTGCTGAAGAAAAACCTCACGTTGCCGCGAGTGGGCAGCATCATTGGCAATCTGGTGCTCGTGCATGGTCGTCGTGGCAGAAAAGAAGACTACCTGCTCATCGCAGAGCGCTTCTGCGCCGCCGGATTCCGCTGCATTCTGCCCGATCTGCCCGCGCATGGCGATCATCCAGGCACCGTGGCCTGCTACGGCGTGACGGAGTCTTATCTGCCACTCTTGGCGTTATATGAAGCGGCGATGCAGTTTGGCTTTGAGATGAAACCGGCAGGCATCATGGGTCTGTCGATGGGGGGAGCCGTCAGCATCCGCGCTGCGGCTGAAAAAGATGCTCCATGGCGTGCCGCCGTGTTGGTTTCGACGTTTGATGTGCTGGAAAACGTCGTGCAGCATCAAGCATCGGGCCTTGTTGGCGAAACCTGCGGCTCCGTTTGGCAACACCTCACCGGTCGATTGTTTGCAGGGAAAACGGGCATGCCGCTTAACGCCGCAAACTCCATCGCGCTTGTTTCCTCGTTGCATTGTCCGACGCTGGTCGCGCACGGCACGGCGGATCGCGTGATTCCCATGGAATGTGGCCGCCGTCTGTATGCAGCACTGCCATCCAGCATTGAAAAGCGCTGGCTTGAAATTCCCGGTGCCGATCACAACAACGTGCTCATCACCGATTTCCCGATCTATGCGGAAATGGCCGAGTGGCTGCTGCGCTACGTGCCGTAGCGTGAGCGTCCCGCTTGCGGTCCGAGTCCGGCAATCGGGACGATTGCCCTACAGGCGCAGCTCCACGCCGCCACAATCGTTGCAGACGGTGATGCCGGTTTGAAACTCAGCGCCGCAGCGCGGGCAGGTGGGCAGTTTCGCGAGAGATGGCGGATCGTACTCGCTGTCGCTGATTTTTTCGTGGCGGAAGAAGGCCTGCAACGCTTCCGCTTCGAGTGGCAGCACCTCAATTTGCGACCAGCCAGGAATGTAGCGCGTTTCACGCCAGAAGTTGCGGGCGGTCTGCAGCCAGGCTGTTTCCTCCAGCAATCCACGCCATGCGAGCGGATGCGGCGGTTCTTGATCGGTCGTGAGGCTCGCCGCATCCGCCGCGCGCATGGCAAGCTGCGGCAGCAACGCGATGCCAAGTGCACGCCAGCGGCGATACGGAATGACCACCTTCATTTGGCGGGTCGTGCGCAGGAACTGCCATGATTGCACCATTTGCAGCACCAGCAGCACTGCGGCGGCGCCCAGCACCAGCAGGCTGTCGCCAAAGTGGTGATAGACCACGCTGATGACACCGAAGCACCACATGAAATGAATTGTGGCGAGCCTGCGCATTGAACGCGTGAGTTGTGCGGCTTCGCTGGCGGTCTTCGCCGCAGCTTTTGTGTCGAGCGAGGTGCGTGCGTGTTTGAGAAACGCGCTGCGGCGTTGATCCGGTGACATGCCGCACCATTCGATGAGGCGTTGCTGCCAGACTTTCGCCAGTGTGTGTGTGGGCAACCGCACGCTGGTGCTGGCATCGAGATACAGCGTGGTTTCATCGACACGCAGGCTGAGTTGGTCCCAGGTGATGCCTGCACTCATGCTGTCGCTCAACCGCACCCGGAGCGCCTGGTGTTCAGGCACGAACAGCCATGGCAGTGCGAGGGTGTGTGCCTGCATGGGCGGCAGCGCGGCGAGCAGCAGCGGTGAGCCGCCGCTGATTTGAAATCGTGACCACGGCCGGAGCGTGCTCCAGTGCGATTTTTCCGCGCCTGCGGCCATCCATGCAACAGATGGCATGAGGCGCAGGCATTCGATGAGATAGAGCAGCGCGAAGACTGCGAACAGCGTCTGGCCGTCAGTCATGCACTAGGCTTCAGGAGGCTGCTGGCGTGCGCCGAAGAGTTTGCCGAGCAGTTTTTTCAAACCAGCGAGCACGGCGACGACGAGCAGGATCGCGCCCTTGCCCAGTTTGGCAAAAAACACGCCCAGCTTCGCAAACAGGCCCATTTTCGCGGCGGCAAACGCCCCAGTGCCGGCGATGAGCGCGGTGAGGCCGTACTTCGCCACCTTGTCGCCTTCGCGGAACTCGGCGTAGCGCTGGCCTTCCACATAGTCAAAGCCGCCCATGATCTGCTGAAACTCATTCAAGAGGGGCTGGAGTTCATCCGGGCCGCAGACCAACTGCACTTCCATCACGCCGGTTCTGCCGAGCAGGCGTGTTTCATAATTGATGGAGATGCCGCCGGAGTTCACGCTCTTGACCTTCAAGGCCCACTCCAGAGTGTGGGTCTTGTCGTTGTAGCGTGGCGGAATCGCCCAGCCCTCCAGGGCGAGTTCATTCAGCCCGCGCTCTTTGCGCACTTCGTTGGAGGCCACCACCTGCTCCCGTTTGGTTTGCAGCAGGGCATCGGCGTCGATCTTGTCCTTTTCATCGTCTTTCACATGACCGGCGTCGTCGTAGCTGAAAATGATCCACGGGCCGAAGCCCTCGGTGGTGAGCATGCCGGAGGCGGAGGTCATCGGCAGGTTGCCAAACAGCTCGAGCACCTTGCTGGTGGCGCTGCCGTGCGTGAAGCGGTAGCCCTTCGGAATGGTGACCTTGGCCATGCCGCCGAGATCGCCGGCGCCTTCGCGAATCCAGCCGACATTCTCCATCTCGGCGAGCAGCTTTTTGTCCTCCTCGCTCATGCCCTGATCGGCGGGTTGTTGGGCATTGAGAGTGGAAAAAACTGCCAGACAGGCCAGCAGCACGATGGGAGAGGTGAATGAGCGCTTCATGCGGGGTGCAGTCTCGTAGGTTTGGCGTGAGATCGTCAAGACGAGCTTTTCACCGGGTGCATCTTTTGGCAGAGCAGCTCAGCGTTTCTCGTCAGTGCCGCTGGTGGCCTGGCCGCTGCGCATCTTGGCCTTCAGGCGCGACCAGAAATCATCATCCTGCTTCGGCTCGTCCTTGGATTTGTCGGGATCGCTGGGTTTGAACGCGGGGACATCCACGCTGGCGGTGCGCGAGCCGCCGCTGTTCGTGTCGGCGAGCGCCCGGCCATAGGGCGCGAAGTTGTTCACCGGCACGTCGTATTTCTGCATGCTGGAGGAAAGGACGCGACGTGCGTTGATGAACAGCGTGGGGCTGTAGTAATTGGATGAATCACGGGCGAACTGGCTGCGGTTCATGCCGATGTGGAGGTTCTTGCGCACCTCCAGGTGCAGGTGCACGGCGTACATGCCGTTGTTGCCGCCCATGGTGCCGACGAGCTGGCCTTTTTCGACGAGATCATGCAGCTTGGCTTTGCGCTCATGCAGATGCGCGTAGAGCGAGTCCACCATCGCGATCTTGCCGTCGGCCTCGCGGAAGATGTGGCGCACGATGATGCAGTTGCCCCAGCCGACGCCGATGTTTTGGGTGAAAATAACCACACCGCGACCGATCGCATAAATGGGTGCTCCGAGGTCGCTGTCACCGCCGCCATTGCCGTTCCAGTCCTCACCAAGATGGCCGTTGGGCCAGTAGCCGCGAAATTTGTAGTAGCCAGCCGCATCTGGCTTGCCCACGGGAAAATCAAAGCCGTCGGCGAGGCGCACACGCATCGTCGAGCCGGACTGGGCGGCGGCCTGCGGCACGAACCCGGGCAGCAGCGCGGCACATGCAACTAGCACTGCCAGCCACCGTGAAGGATGGCGGCGCACAGGAGGCGCAGAGGGGTTGGGGGCACTGGTTGGCATGCCGGAAGGGGCCGCGATGGTAGCCGAATTCGTTGCAAAGGCCAGCTTGAAAAGCTGCGGCCTGCGGTTGACGGCCCGAAGTCACGAAATTTCCAGATCGAATGCAGCGAGTGAAGCGCGGCGTGCTTGCAATGCACTGCGGCACGCCCGACAGTCATCTCTCCCCTGTTCTGAACCATTCTGCCCCCAACCCCGCCCATGCCCGACTGGCTTGCGATCATCCTCCTCGGCATCATTGAAGGTGTCACCGAATTCCTGCCCATCTCCTCCACGGGGCATCTGCTCATCCCGCAAAACCTCGGTTTGCTGCCGGCGAAAAGCGATCTGTTCAACGTAGTGATCCAAAGCGGCGCGGTGCTGGCCGTGCTGGCCGTTTTCACTCATAAGTTGAAACATCTGGCAACCACGCTTGGCGATGCCAGCACGCGTGATTACCTCGCGAAGCTCTTTGTGTCCTTCTTCATCACCGCGCTCGGTGGCCTGCTGATCAAAAAATTTGGCATCAAGCTGCCGGAAACGATTCCGCCCGTGGCGTGGGCCACCTTGATCGGCGGCTTCATCATTCTGGTGCTGGAATTTCTGCACAAAGGCAAAACCGGCACGGCCAACATCACTTGGACCGTGGTGGTTGCCGTGGCGCTGGCGCAGTTGCTCGCGGCGGTGTTCCCTGGCACGTCACGTTCGGGCGCGAGCATCCTGATGGCACTGGCCTTCGGTGTCGCACGGCCGGCGGCCACGGAGTTTTCATTCCTGCTGGGCATTCCCACCTTGATGGCTGCCGGCGGGTATAAAATCCTCTCCGCCATCAAGGATGGCGAGGCGGGGAACGAAGACTGGGCCATGGTCGTGCTCGGCACCGTGGTTTCCGCCATTTCCGCCTTCATCGTGGTGAAGTGGCTCATCCGCTTCGTGCAGGGGCACACGTTCAACGGCTTCGCGTGGTATCGCATCGCCCTCGGCACGGCGTTGCTGGTGTGGGCTTACCAAGGAGGACATTGACCATGCTTACGATGGCACGCGGCTGGTTCCGCCGTTCGGTGTTTAAAACCATCCGCTTCCTCAAGCACCCGCGCAAACTGCGGCAGCGCCCGGTCATGCGCTGGTTTGCCCGCCACTTCCTCGACAAGCATGTGTGGCGGCCCACGCAGCACACACTCGCAGGTGGCACCGCTGTCGGCATGTTCATCACGCTGCAACTGCTGCCGATCCAGATGCCCACGGCGACGATTCTCGCCGCCATCTTTCGCGTGAACATTCCCGTCGCCATCGCGCTGTGCTGGTTGAGCAATCCGTTCACCATTCCGTTCATCGCCTGGCTGGAGTATGCCATCGGCAAATGGTTCCTGGCGCTCTACACCCAGGTTCCCACCACGCCGTTTCCCAAGCATCTGCCGGAGTCCATGGTCGATGCCTGGATGGTTCTGAAGGAGCATGCGCCCGTCATGCTCGTCGGTGGCATCATTCTGGGGGCTCTTGGAGCCCTCATCAGCTACGTCGCCACCTGGAGCGCCTGGGAGATCACTTCGCGCATGGAGTTGGCGAAAAAGCTGCGTGCGGCCAAAGGGGGCTGAGCGCGGGCTTTTTGCCCGGATGAATGAAAAACCTTGTTCCTGCGCACGCTTTGCGTTCTCTTTCCTCCATCATACTAAAAAATGACCGAAGCCGAACGCAGGATCATCGCCGCCCAGGGCTACGTGGAGCTGGGACTCCATGCGGAGGCCCGCGAGGAGCTGTCGCCGCTGCCGGTGGAGATGCATGGCCGCGTGGATGTCATCGAGATCACGCTGCTCTGCCTCATGGGCGAGCACCGCTGGGCCGAGGCGTTGGCGCTGGCCACGCGGCTCTGCCAGCAGGAGCCAGTGGAGCCGGGCGGCTTCATCCACGCCGCGTTCTGCCTGCATGAACTCGGCCAGACCGCCGCAGCGGTCGATGTCCTCTCCCGCGGCCCCGCCACGCTGCGCACCAAGCCCGTCTATTACTACAACATGGGCTGCTACCACGCCTGCCTCGGCCATTTCGACAAATCGCTCACCTATCTGGAGCGGGCGTTTGAGATGGACGGCACGCTGCGTCTGCACGCGAAGAAGGATCACGATCTCGACTGTCTCCGTGCTCAATTGGAGTCCCATCACGCATGAGCACTCCTGCCAGCTCCGCGAATCTCCAGGCCGTCGCCGCATGGTTCGAGGGCAGTTTCAGTACCCGCTGGGAAATGGGCGCTTCCGTTTCGATCTGGCAGCATGGCCGTGAGGTGCTGAACCTTTCACACGGCCATTGTGATCGTGCCCGCACGCGGGTGTGGGATCAAAATACATTGGTTCCCGTCTGGTCTGCCACCAAAGGCCCCGCCGCCGTGTGCTGCATGCTCGCGCTCGCAGAAGCGGGCATTCCGCTCGATTGCCCGGTATCGGAAGTCTGGCCTGAATTTGTCGGCGGTGGTAAATCCAACGTCGCTTTTATTCACCTGCTCACGCACACCGCCGGTTTGTGCGCGCTGGATGTGCCCACGCCGATCTACAACTACGACGCCGTCGTCGAGGCGCTCGAACGCCAGCGCCCGCTGTGGGAACCTGGCACGCGGCAAGGCTACCACGCCCGCACCTTCGGCTTCCTGATGGACGAAATCGTGCGCCGTCTCGCTGAGACGGAATCGCTCGGCGAATACTTCCGCGAAGTCTTTGGCAGCCCGATGGCGCTCGATTTTTGGATTGGTCTGCCCAGCACTCAATGGGATCGCGTCTCGCCGATCTATCCCGGCAAGATCAGCATCGCCAACAGCGACCAGGCCTTCATCAAAGCCTTCAACACCGCCGGCACGCTCACGCAGCGCACGTTTACCTCGCCCTTCGGTTTGAACGCCGTCAGCGACTTCAATCAAAGCTCCACCTGGGCGCCCGGTTACGCCAGCATGGGCGGCGTCGGCAGCGCGCATGGCCTCGCGAAGTTCTATGCCATGCTCGCGCAAGGTGGTCGCTGGAACGGTGCTCAGCTCGTGCCGGAGTCCGTCGTGCGGCATTTCGAGCAGACGCTGACCCAGGAAAACGACTCCGTGCTCCTCACCCCCATCGCCTTCTCCACCGGCATGATGCAGGATCCGCTCAATACCGATCCCGAATCCGACGGCGGCAAGTTGCGTCGTCACTTTGGCCCCAGCAGGCTCGCCTTCGGCCATCCTGGAGCCGGCGGCAGTCTCGCCTTTGCCGACCCGGAGAACGGCATCTCGTTCGCCTACGTCATGAACCAGATGGAAATCGGCGCATTGCCCGGAGAACGTGCCGTGGGTCTGGTGGAGCGGCTGTATGCATAAAACGCCCCCTTATTTGGCGGCGTCGATCTCGTGCTTCCCCTCGTTGATTGCGATGGCCTTCATGCCGCTGCCGTTGATTTGATTCGCCTTCACGATCTGACCTTCACCAGCGAGGATGATGCCGTTTTTGCCACTGCCGTTGATTTGATTCTGCGCGATGGTGTTGCGCTGCGTGCCGGTGGCGATCTGCACGGTGTTGCCCTTGGTGCCTTCAAACACGTTCTGCGCGATGATGTTGCCTTCGTTGAGGCCGGACTGCTTGCACCAGCGCCAGAGATTGATGCCCGTGGCGCATTCGCGAAAATCGTTGCCCGCCACGAGGCAGTCCGTCGCGTCGTTCAATTCCACACCGATCAAACTGCGGGCGATGTGATTGTGCGTGGCGAATGATTTCACCGTGAAGTGATCAAAATCGATCGCCTCGTCCGAAGTGTCGCGAATCGTGCAACCGTCGATCTCGGCGCTTTCCACCGAGTAGAGTGCGATGCCGCGGCCATGACAGTTCTGGATGAAGCAGCGCTTGATGCTCAAATTCTTCACGCGTGGTCCAGTCGGACCGTTTTCATAGCTGTAAGCACCGGATGCCATCACCCCGCATAACTGTGCATGGCCGCGCACCGGCGGATCGCCCTCCACTCGTCCGCCATCGAGCGTCAGCTTCTCGATGCGCACATCCTCGCTGGCACCGCGAACTTCGATGAGGTTCGGCGCGTCTTCGTGTCGAATCATCGTTCCTTCGGGAACTGGGAATTTCAGCGGTGCATCGAGTTGAATTACGCCTTGCTCCACCGCTTTCACGATGGCGAGGTGGTAGGGCTTGGGCTTCTTCGTGAAGGAATCCAATTCACCATCGCATTCGAGCTTCAAACGCATCTCCGGCTTGAAGCCACGCTGCGTTTTCACGCTGATCTTGGTCGCGCCTGCCGCAGTGGCTCCTGCGGCGACGGCATAGGCCACGGGCGGCAGCTTGAGCACGGTTTCCTCCGCATCCAGGCCGATGATGCGCAGCTTCTTCGCATCCTTGAGCATCAGGCCGCGTTCGATGAGATGCACGCCGGGCGGAATCACCACTTCACCGCCGCCTGCCTTGATCGCCTCATCAATGAAGCGCTGAATTTCCGCTTCGGTGAGTGCGCGGACAGGTTGCAGAGCGCCTAGCAGCAGAGTGAGGAACAAAAGCCGTTTCATAGGATGGGAGTTGTGATTCAATCGCTGTGAAACCCGCTTTTTTCGTCTTCTTTCGCCCTTCCCATGAAGTTTCTCTCCCGCCCCGGTTTTTACGTCATCGCACTGCTCATTGCCGCGATGCTGTTGCTCACGCTGTGGTTGAACTGGAAGCTCGACACGCTGCCAAAGCGCAAACCGAAACAAGAAACGCCTCCCGCCGCCGTTCCCACCCCACCATGAAGCTCCTGACCAGCCTTCTCGTCTTTGCGTGCGCACTCACCGCCCGCGCCCGCCAGCCGAACATCATCTTCATCCTCGCCGATGACCTCGGCCCCGGCGATCTCGGCTGCTATGGGCAGAAATACATCAAGACGCCCCATCTCGACCGCATGGCGGCGGAAGGTATGCGCCTCACGCAGCATTATTCCGGTAACGCCGTGTGCGCGCCGTCCCGTTGCGTGCTGATGAGCGGCCTGCATCCAGGGCATGCCTTCATACGCGACAACCGCAGCATCCAGCCCGAAGGCCAGTTGCCAATTCCGAGTGAGACAGTGATCATCCCCGAAGTGTTGCAGCCGCTCGGCTACACCAGCGGCGGTTTCGGCAAATGGGGCCTCGGTGGCCCCGGCACCACGGGCGAACCGCTGAAGCAGGGCTTCGACCGCTGGTTCGGCTACAACTGCCAGGGTGTCGCCCACAACTTCTATCCCACCTACCTGTGGGACAACGACCAGAAAATCGATCTCAAAAACCCGAAGTTCCCTTCCGTCGATAAACTCAAGCCGGGCGAAGATCCCACGCAGCCGCAAAGCTATCAGCGCTTCAAGGGCACCGAATACTCCGCCGATCTCATCGCCGAGCAGGCGCTCAAGTTTGCACGCGACAACAAGGACAAGCCCTTCTTCCTCTACTGGCCCACCACCGTGCCGCATGTCGCGCTGCAAGTGCCGGATGACTCGTTGCAGGAGTACCTCGGCAAGTTCGACGACCCGCCCTATCCCGGTGGCAAAGGCTACCTGCCGCACTTCAAGCCCAAGGCCGCGTATGCCGCCATGATCACCCGCATGGACCGCGAGATTGGCAAAATGATGGCTCTCATCACCGAACTCGGCCTCGATGGCGACACGATCTTTATCTTCTCCAGTGACAACGGTCCCGTCAGCGGCACGCATCAAGGCCTTGCCGGCACCGACTGCGCTTTCTTCAACTCCAGCGAAGACCGCCGCGATGGCAAAGGCACGCTCTATGAAGGCGGCTTCCGCACGCCATGCGTGGTGCGTTGGAAGGGCACGATCAAAGCCGGTACCGTGAGCAACCGCGTCAGTGGCTTCGAAGACTGGCTGCCCACGCTGCTCGATCTCGCCGGTGCCAAGGACCAGACGCCGAACACCGACGGCATCAGCCTGGCCCCGACGCTGCTGGGCGAAACACAGCCCGAACGCGAATTCCTGTACCGTGAATTCCCCGGCTACGGCGGCCTGCAGATGCTGCGCCTGGGCGAATGGAAGCTCGTGCGCCGCAATCTCACCGCCAAAGGCAAGGCGAAGGCCAAAAAGGCCACCATCACCGAAGAACTCTTCAACATCGCCACCGATCCCGCCGAAACGAAAAACGTCGCTGCCGAGCATCCCGATCTCATCGCGAAAATGAAGACGATCATGGCTTCGCAGCACACGCCGAGCGCGGATTTTCCGATGGCGGCGCTGGATCAGTAGGAGCGCACGCGTGCGTGAGGCAGTCTCCCGTTCGTTTAACGGAAGATGAGATTCACCTCAGGGCCGTGCCAGCACGGTTTGCAACCGCAAACGGTTGTCGGGTGTAAGGAAGAGGGCACCAATTGCCCGGTGTTTTGACCAAGGACACAAAAACGTGACCGTCTTCGTCTGCGGCAAGGTTTTATTCTTGCCGTGATATAATCCAATGTCTTAGCTTGCTATTAATCCATTAAAGTAAGCCCAGTGATATTGGACTATGAACAACGTCAGCCACCCTTGCGCCTCCGTCTTCGGGTTCATAAAAACCACTGGTTACGTCACGACGAGTTCCGCGTGATGCACCCAGCAGCCGAAAGGAAAGCTCGCGCCGACGCTCTGCCTTCCTGCATACGGTGCCAAAGCGTTTCTATGCGCTGATTCACGACCTGCCACGGGCAGGACTTTGCTGTTCAGCGCTAACACGCGCCTTCTTCCTGTTCTCCTTGCGTTCAAACCGTTCCTTCAGCCATCAAATTTCACGCCAGAACTCGCTTTATGATACCTGCCGTCAGCCAGACGTGTTTTCGCCATGCTTTCCGCGTCATTAGAAATTTTTACGCGCGTCAAATCGCGCCCTTTTATTCCAGTGCGCAAGCCACCGCCAGGATCGTTGTTTTTTTCGGCGTCTGGCAGGCCGGCCAGTCATCGCATGCGGCAACATTGACCTGGGACATCACCGCAGGGGATGGTGCCACCATCACCGGCGGCACAGGCACTTGGACAGATGGCCTTGGCAAATGGAACACTGGTGCCGGTGATACCACCTGGAACAGCGCCACGCCGGATGCCGCCATTTTTGGCGGCACGGCGGGCACAGTCACGCTGGGAGGTGCAGTCACCGTCGGGAACATGACCTTCAATTCTGCCTACACCCTTGCTGATGGCGGGAACATTCTCACGCTCTCCAATTCTACGATCACGGCCAACACTACAGCCACGGTCAGTGCAGCACTCGGCGGCACCACCGGCCTGATCAAAGCTGGCACGGGCATGCTGACACTCTCCGGTCTTAATATCTACACGGGTGTGACGGCGATCAACGCTGGTATGCTTAATGCGACCTCCATCACCAATGGCGGGACCAGCAGTAACATTGGGGCAGCCAGCAACGCCGCCGCCAATCTGGTTCTCAATGGTGGCACGTTGCAATACTCGGGCGCTACAGCCAGCACGGACCGCCTCTTCAGTGTGGGAACTGCTGGGGGCACCATCAGCCTGCCGGTGGCGGCGACCTTGAGTTTCACCAACACGGGCAGCATGGGATTCAATGGCGAGGCTGGCGCACGAACGCTGTCCTTCGCGTTCAGCAACAGCGTTTTTGGAGGCATCATTGAGCTGGGCAGTGTCATCGCAGACAATGGTGGGGCGACTTCCATCGTGAAGTCGAATACACTAGGCACGGTGCGGCTTACGAACAACGGCAACACGTACTCTGGAACCACTACGATCAATGGTGGAACGCTTTCGATCGGCACTCTCGGCGGCAGCACAGGCAGTATCGGCAGCGGCAACATCGTCATCAACAGCGGTACGCTCCTCGTGGCGCGCACAGGCACCGTCGCCCTATCGCAAATCATCAGCGGCGCAGGTGGCGTGACCAGCAATGTTGCCACGGCATGGACTCTGAGCGGCAACAACACCTACACAGGAGTCACGCGCTTGCTTGGCAATGGCGGCGTGCTGAGCATCTCCAGCATCGCCAATGGTGGCGTCGCGAGCAACATCGGCGCCGCCAGTTCTGCAGCGGGTAATCTTTCCATCACCAATTTGGCAACCTTGCGCTACACCGGAGCGGGCGCTTCGACAGACAGATTGTTTGAAATCCCGAATGGCACGGCCAATCCGGTGGCCACGATTGATGCCTCCGGCAGCGGAGCACTCCTGTTTACTAATACAGGCAGCATGGGGTTTGGTGGCGGTTCTGGGGTGAGAACGCTCGTCCTGAGCGGCACCAACATTCAAAACAACACCATGTCACCTGCGATTGGGGACAATGGCGGAGCCACCACGCTGACGAAGTCAGGGGCAGGCACCTGGCTGCTGAACGGAACGAACACATATAGCGGTGCGACCACGATCAACGCCGGCGTGTTGCAGATAGGCAACGGCGGCACTTCTGGATCACTCGGCAGCGGGGCGGTCACCGACAACGGCAACCTGACCTTCAACCGCTCGGACGCGATTACCGTTTCCAATACCATCAGCGGAACCGGCTCCCTCATCCAGGCTGGTGCGGGCACGACCACGCTCGGCGGCACGAACGCCTACACCGGTGCCACCGTGATCAACGCCGGGGTTCTCAATGTGACTTCCATTGGCAATGGCGGCACCAGCGGTGGCATTGGTGCGGCGAGCAATGCGGCAACCAATCTCGTGCTCAATGGCGGTACGCTACGCTATTCCGGCGCGGGCAGCGGCAATAACAGCGATAGGCTGTTCAGCGTGGGGACAGGCGGCGGCACGCTGGATTTCTCCGGCACGGGTTTTTCAACCAGTTTCACCAACACCGGCAGCATGGGGTTCAATGGTCAGAGCGGTGCGCGAACGCTCACGCTCGCTGGT
The DNA here is from genome assembly GCA_043770175.1 of Verrucomicrobiales bacterium. Taxonomy (GTDB): domain Bacteria; phylum Verrucomicrobiota; class Verrucomicrobiia; order Verrucomicrobiales; family Verrucomicrobiaceae; genus Prosthecobacter. Next base: position 16,254 of record JAYVIO010000255.1, read on the forward strand.
AACAATACGTTGGACAACACGGTGGCGTTGGTCATCGGCGACAACGGTGGAGCCACGTCAGTGATCCGGACCGGCAGCGGGGTTTCGGTGTTGTCGGGAACCAACACCTACACGGGTGTGACGACGGTGTCGGGAACGGCGATTCTCCGGGTGACAAGCCTGACGAATGGCGGAGTCGCCAGCGGCATGGGGGCTTCGAGCAATGCGGCCACGAATTTGGTGCTGGACGGCGGCGTCTTCAAATACTCCGGAGGAACCGCCAGCACCGACCGGCTGTTCAGTGTGACGACCAACGGTGGCACGCTGGACTCCTCAGGTGGTTCACCAGTGAGTTTCACCAACACCGGCAGCATGGGCTTCAATGGCCAGAGCGGCGCGCGTACTCTGACACTCACCGGTGTGAACGGAGCCGGCGCGACCTTGGCCGTCACCCTAGGCGACAATGGTGGAGCGACATCATTGGCGAAGACCGGGGCTGGCACCTGGAGTGTCACGGGCACGAACACCTACACGGGGGCGACGACCATCAGCGCGGGAACCTTGATTGTCTCCACACTCGGCAACGGCGGCTCCAACAGCAACATTGGCGCTTCGACCAATGCCGCCGCCAATCTCGTTCTCAACGGCGGCACCTTGCAATACACGGGGGCAGCTTCCAGCACGGACCGTTTGTTTAGCGTGGGAACCAGTGGTGGCACGCTGGATGCCTCCGGCACGGGGGCGGTGAATTTCACCAACACCGGCAGCATGGGGTTCAATAGTCAGACGGGGATGCGCACTCTGACGCTTACTGGTTCGTTCCTTGGACTCAACATCATCGCAGCTGTGATAGCCGACAATGGCGGTGCCACATCCCTGGCCAAGACAGGAACTGGCAAATGGGTGCTCACAGGCGCGAACACCTATTCTGGCACAACGACGGTCAGCACTGGCGTGCTGCAAATCGGCAACAGCAGCGCCGGTGGAACCTTTGGCACTGGAAACATCGTGAACAACGCCACCCTGGTGTTGTTCAGGTCAGACACATTCACCTTGTCACAAACCATCAGCGGTACTGGCACCCTGAGCAATGCGGCAGGCACCGCCGTGCTCACCGGGCTTAACACCTACACCGGCTTCACGGGCATCTCTGCCGGAACGGTCAGTGTGGACACGCTGGCCAATGGTGGAAGCGCCAGCAACATCGGCGCATCCACCTCCGTGGCCACCAATCTGCAAATTACCGGCGGCACGCTCAAATACACAGGGGTAGGTGTCAGCACCGACCGTCTTTTTGCCATTGGGGTATCGGCAACCATCGACGCTTCCGGCACCGGGGCATTGAGCTTCACCAATACCGGCAGCATGGGGTTCATGACCACGGCGGCTCACACTCTCACCTTGGCTGGAACAAACACTGGTAACAACAGCCTCGCGGCGGTGATCGGTGACAACGTGGGAACGACGGCGGTGATCAAGAGCGGCGCAGGCACGTGGATGTTGACCGGGACCAACACTTACACCGGCACCACCACCATCAGTTCGGGCATCCTACAGATCGGCAATGGCGGCACTGTTGGCAATCTGGGAACGGGGGCGGTTACCAACAACGGAACTCTCATCATCAACCGTTCCAACGCCATCACCATCTCAAACGTCATGAGCGGTACGGGCGCTTTAATCCAGAATGGCACCGGCACCACCACCCTCAGCGGCCTGAGCAATGCCTGGGGGAGTGCCACGGTGAATGCGGGGATTCTGGCGGCTGGGGTAGCGAGTGGATTGGGCAGCAACTCGGCCATGACCGTCAACAGTGGTGGCACACTTGCCACCAACGGGATGCCTTTGGGGGCTGCGGTCGGCTCGCTTTCCGGCTCAGGGATCGTGCAAAATGGCAGCAGCACCAACTCTGGACTGACCGTTAGCGGAAACATCAGCACGACATTCAGCGGCGTTATCCAGAATGGGGGCACTGGCAGCATGTTCCTGACGAAAATGGGGGCGGTGACCACGCTGACCTTGTCTGGCAGCAACACCTACACGGCGGCCACGACCATCACTGGAGGAACTTTGAGCGTCTCTTCTCTGGCCGACGGTGGCAGCGCCAGCAACATCGGTGCCTCGACCAACGCCGCCGCCAACCTAATTCTCAACAATGCCACTGCTGTTTTGAAGTATACCGGCGCGACCGTTAGCACGGATCGTCTCTTCAGCATTGGCAGCAGTGGCGGAACACTGGACGCATCAGGGACGGGGGCTTTGAGCTTTACAAACACCGGCGGCATGGGTTTCAACAGTCAGACAGGCACCCGCACGCTCACCCTCACTGGAACCAATACCGGCAGCAACATCCTGGCTGCCATCATTGGCGACAACAGCGGTGCCACTTCGCTGACAAAATCAGGCGTAGGCACCTGGGTGCTCGCTGGTGCCAACACCTATACTGGCACCACCACGATTAGCGCTGGCGTTCTGCAGATCGGGACGGGTGGAACCGTCGGCACCTTGGGAACTGCCAGCGTGACCAATAATGCGAATTTGACGATCAACCGCTCTGACGCGGTCGTCATCGCCAACGCCATCAGTGGCACTGGTTCCTTCACGCAGGCGGGCGCCGGCACGACCACGCTGACCGGAACAAACACCTACACGGGCACCACCACGATCAATGCGGGCACGCTTCAAGTCGGCAACGGGGGCACGACGGGAATCTTGGGAACAGGAACGGTGACCAACAATGCCAGCCTGGTCTTCAACCGGTCGGATCTCGTGACTGTGTCGTCTTCCATCAGCGGCACCGGCTCGCTCACACAGGCGGGAACTGGGACAATACAACTCATGGCAAACAACAGTTACTCTGGAACCACCACGATTAGTGCGGGAACGTTGCAGATCGGCATTGGCGGCACGACGGGAACCTTGGGAACAGGAGCGGTGACCAACAACGCCAGCCTCATGATCAACCGCTCGGATGTCATCACCGTCGCCAACACCATCAGCGGCACTGGAACTGTTACGAAGGCTGGCGCTGGCACGACCACCTTGAGCACCACCAACTCCTATACGGGTGCCACCGTCATCAATTCAGGAACGCTCAGTGTTTCCTCTCTTGCCAACGGCGGAACAGGCAGTGGGATAGGTTCGGCGACCAGTTCGTCGGCCAATCTTGTCTTGAATGGCGGCACGCTGCAATATACGGGAGCAGCAGCCAGCACCGACCGGCTCTTCAGCATCGGGAGCAGTGGCGGCACGTTGAACTCGTCAGGGACAGGTGCAGTGAACTTCACCAACACGGGCAGCATGGGCTTCAACGGCCAGACTGGAGCACGCACCCTCAGTCTTATCGGATCCAACACCGGCAGCAACACCATCGCCGCCGTCATTGGTGACAACACCGGTTCAACCTTTCTTACAAAGTCCGGTGCCGGCACCTGGGTGCTGACCGGAACAAACTCCTACACGGGCACCACCATGGTCAGTGCCGGCACATTGCAGATTGGCAATGGCGGCACCGCAGGCACGCTTGGCACCGGCAATGTTACGCTCAATGGCGGCGTTCTCGTCATCAATCGCTCTGATGACATCACTATCGGCAATGCCATCAGCGGCACTGGTTCTCTTACCCAGGCGGGTGCCGGCACGACCACGCTGACGGGAACCAACACCTACTCGGGCACCACCACGATCAATGCGGGCGTGTTGCAGATGGGCAACGGGGGCACGACGGGTTTGGTAGGAATCAACGGCATTGTCAATAATGCCAGCCTGGTCTTTAACCGGTCGGATCTCGTGACTGTGTCGTCTTCCATCAGCGGCACCGGCTCGCTCACACAGGCGGGAACCGGGACAATACAACTCATGGGGAACAGCAGTTACTCTGGAACCACCACGATCAGTGCGGGAACGTTGCAGATCGGCATTGGCGGCACGACGGGAACCTTGGGAACAGGAGCGGTGACCAACAACGCCAACCTCATGATCAACCGCTCTGATGCCATCACCGTCTCCAACACCATCAGCGGCACAGGAACTGTCACGAAGGCTGGCGGTGGCACGACCACCTTGAGCGCCACCAACTCCTATACGGGTGCCACCGTCATCAATTCAGGAACGCTCAGTGTTTCCTCTCTTGCCAACGGCGGAACAGGCAGCGGGATAGGTTCGGCGACCAGTTCGTCGGCCAATCTTGTCTTGAATGGTGGCACGCTGCAATACACGGGAGCAGCAGCCAGCACCGACCGGCTCTTCAGCATCGGGAGCAGTGGCGGCACGTTGAACTCGTCAGGAACAGGTGCAGTGAACTTCACCAACACGGGCAGCATGGGCTTCAACGGCCAGACTGGCGCGCGCACCCTCAGTCTTATCGGCTCCAACACCGGCAGCAACACCATCGCCGCCGTTATTGGTGATAACACCGGTTCAACTTTTCTTGCAAAGTCCGGCGTCGGCACCTGGGTGCTGACCGGCAACAACACCTACACAGGCACCACGACAATCAGCGCGGGCACGCTACAACTCGGCAACGGCGGCACCACCGGATCGCTCTCTTCCAGCAGCGCGATCACCAACAACGGCACGTTTGCGGTCAACCGCAGCAATGCGGTGGCACAGGGTGCGGATTTCAGCAGTGCGGGCATCAGCGGAACCGGCGGGTTCACCCAGGCTGGCAGCGGCACCACGACGTTGAATGCGGCCAACACCTACACCGGAGCCACTGCGGTGACGGATGGTGGATTCACTTTGGCAAGCACCGCATCGCTGGGCAACACGGCGATCACCGTCAGCAATGCGGCCACCGTCTTCTCCGTGCTGACGGGTTCAGGCAGCGTGAATGTCGGTCTCTCGACGGCTGGCTCTGCAGGCGCGAGGTTGACGATGGGATCAGGAACGGTGTTTACGATGCAGGACGGAGCGGTGGGCACGTTCAATCTTCAGCAGCAGTCCAGCTTCGGCGCGGCGGTCACAGCGCTGACGATCAGCGGAGCGACCTTGAACTTTGACCTCGGCAGCAGCGGTTCGGACCTTCTCGCGGTTGGCGTGGGTAAAGCCGTCGTCAGCGGCACGAACATCATCGATCTCAACCTGCTGGGTTCGAGCCTGAGCAATGGGACTTACAATCTGATAACTGCGAACCAGGGGCTCACCGGCACGTTCCAGTTCGCCAGCGGCCTGACGAAACAGACGGTGAGCCTCAGCGGCACGGCGTATGCGTTGAGTCTGCTAAACTCCGCCACGGCGCAGCAGATCAATGTGACTACCCCGGTGGCTTTGACCTGGACCGGGCAGAGCTTTGGCAACGGTGCGGTGGATTCGAGCTGGAACGACAGCGGGTCGAGCAACTGGGCCGACGGCAGCGGCGTGGGCAGTGCGACGAACTACGTCAACGGCGTCGGCGTGACTTTCCAGGACGTCAATGCGGTGAGCGGATCCAATGTGACCAACCTGACCGTGACGATCCAAGCCGCAGGCGTGAGCCCGACCTCGGTGCTCTTCAACAACTCGGCGGTGAATTACACCGTGGCCAACGCCTCCGGCAGTGTGGGCATCACCGGCACCACCGGCCTGACCAAACAAGGCAGCGGTACGGTGACGCTCAGCAGCGCCAACACCTACATCGGCACAACAACGATCACGGCAGGCACGTTGCAGGTGAATGGTTCGCTGGCCTCAGGCAGCACGGTGGACATCGGCACGGCAGGCACATTGAGTGGTAGCGGCACGATCAATGGCAATGTGACGCTGACCGGCTCTGGAATCATCAATCTGACCAATCCCGGCATCATCGGAGGCACGCTCGGCGTGACCGGCGGCAACTGGAACGGCGCGGGCAGTGTCACGGGCCTCGTCACCTCAAGCAGCGGTACGTTCACGCTCGGGGCCGGGGCCAATCTGACCGCAAACGGTGGCCTGAGTGTGACGGGCGGCAGCATTGCCAGCGGCAACAGCGCGAGCACGATCACCGGCAGCGTCCTCTACACGAGTGCTTCAAACAGCAGCTTTGGCGGCGTGATTGCCGGGAGTGGCAAGACGGTGACGATGAACAACGCTGTCGCGACACTCACGTTGGGCGGAGTCAACACCTATACCGGCGCGACGACGATTACAGCGGGCACATTGCGGGTGGATGGTTCGCTGGCCGCAGGAAGTGCGGTGGGCGTTGGAACAGGGGCGACTCTGAGCGGAAGCGGAACTGTCAATGGAACGACGGGCGTGACCGGCGGCACAATTAACGGCACGGGATTGAACCTGCTTGGACTGACGACTTTCAACAGCAGCGGGAACCTCCTCAGCGGAACGGTGACCTCGACCAACGGTGTGACTTTGGCTGGCTCGGCGGCACTGGCGCTGAATGGCGCATTGACCGGCAACATGACGGTGGGCGCAGGCACCTTGAGCGGCACGGGATCGGTGAGCGGCACGACGGGAGTCACCGGCGGCACGATCAACGGCACGGGATTGACGCTGACTGGCGTGACGACTTTCAACAGCAGCGGCAACGTGTTCACCGGCACAGTGAACTCGACCAATGGCGTGACGTTGGCCAGTGCGGCAGCGCTGGCATTGAACGGAGAATTGACCGGCAATCTCACCGTGGGCGATGGCACTCTGACCGGCACGGGCTCAGTGAGCGGCACGATGGGAGTGACCGGTGGAACGATCAACGGCACAGGCTTGACCCTCACCGGCGTGACGACCGTCAACGGCACCGGCAACGTTCTCAGCGGAACGGTGACCTCGACCAATGGCGTGACACTGGCAGGATCGGCGGTACTGGCATTGAACGGAGCACTGACCGGCAACCTCACCGTGGGCGATGGCACTCTGACGGGAACCGGCGGTTCGATCAGCGGGAATGCGAGCGTGAATGGCGGGATCATCAATCTGACGTCGGGAACGATCGGCACTTTGAGCATGACTGGCGGCAACTGGAACGGCGCGGGCAGTGTCACGGGGCTTGCGACTTCCAGCAGCGGCACGTTCACGATTGGATCGGGAGCGAACCTGACGGCGAATGGCGGATTGAACGTGACGGGAGGTAGCATCGCCAGCGGCAGCAGCACGAGCACGATCACCGGCAGTGTGAACTACACGAGTGCTTCAGATAGCACGTTCAGCGGAGTCGTTGCTGGCAGCGGCAAGACCGTGACGATGAACAACAGCGCGGCGACGCTGATTCTCGATGGTGCCAACACCTACACCGGCACGACGACGATCACGGCGGGAACGCTGCAATTGGGCAACGGTGGAACGACCGGAACGCTTGCCACCAGCAGCGTGATCACCAACAACGACACGTTCGAAATCAATCGCAGCAATGCCGTGGTGCAGGGCACGGACTTCAACGGCGCTGGCATCAGCGGAACGGGCGGGATCACCCAGGCTGGCGCCGGCATGACCACCTTGAACGCCACCAACACCTACACCGGAGCGACGCTGGTGAGCGCTGGAACGCTGCAACTCGGTTCGACCGGAGCGCTGGGCAGCGGGGGCTCAAACACTTCGGGCGTCACAGTGAGCAATGGTGGGGCACTCGATCTCAACGGTGTCACCGCGACGGCAAACACGGTGGGATTGAACCTTAACGGCACCTCCACGGCAACCGCAGGCGCATTGACCAACAGCAGCGGCACTGCGGCGACCTGGGCGGGCACGGTGAATCTTCAAAGCGCGAGCAGCATCGGCGGCAATAGCGGCGACATCGTCCTTAGCGGCAACCTCAGCGGCAGCTTCGCGTTGACCAAGGTGGGATCCGACAAAGTGACGCTCACAGGAGCGAGCAACGGCAGCACCACGACAACGATCAGCGCGGGCACCTTGCAGATAGGCAATGGCGGCACCAGCGGCGTGCTGGGCAGCGGTTTGGTGATCAACAACGGCAACCTGACGATTAATCGCAGTGATGCGTTCACGATCGGGGCGGCCAACGCGATCAGCGGCACGGGTTCCTTCACGCAGGCGGGTGGCGGCACCACGACGTTTACCGGAGCCAACAGCTACGCGGGAGCGGCGACCATCAACGCAGGCACGCTTGAGATCGCCACAGGCGGTTCGCTGGATGGAACGAGCAGCGTGTCATTGAACAATGGAACCCTGCTCATCTCATCCGCGACCAACAATGTGGTGAACTCTGGCACACCGGCAGCATTTACGGTCGGGGCAGGGGGCGGAACGCTGAGCTTCGCGGATGCGCTCTCGGGCAACACGCAGACGTTCGGCGCTCTCACGGTCGGAGGGGCCTTCACGGTGAACTTTGGCACTGGCAACACCAACAGCGTGATCTTCGACAGCCTGAGCGGTGTTCCCGCAAACACGATCCTGGTGAAGGGCTGGACCGGCACGGTTTACTCAATCACCGACACCATCGACAACGGCAGCCTCACGCAGGATCACCTAGTGTTTAACAATGATCCAGGATTCGCAGCGAACACGACGTTGTCAGCCTTCACCTTCACGAATGATGCCGGTGCGTTTGTTGGTAGAGGTCTGCAGGTGGCTTTGGGCGGCCAGTTTGAGATCGTCGCCCTCGCCGATCCGGACGTTTTCTGGAATAGCTCTGTGGACAGTTCATGGGGCGCAGGCAGCGCCACCACCTCCAACTGGTACACTACCGCCGCAGGCACGACTACGGCAACCCTGCCCGGTTCGGGAACGGCCGTCCACATGACGGCGAACTCGGCGAGTTCGCTGACCACCACGCTGGATGGCAGCTACAGCATTCGCGGCATCATTTTCTCAGGAGCGGGTACGGCCGCAGATAGTGGCAATGTGACCATCGCCAACGGCATCGGTGTGAACGTGCTGACCATCGGCACCGGTGGCATCACCGATTCCAGCACCAGCGCCGCACACACCATCAGCGCGAACATCGCCCTTAACGGCAGCCAGACCTGGTCCAACGTCAGCAGCGGCGCGCTGACCATCAGCGGTGCCACCGTGACAGGTACCGGAAACCTGATCATCGACGGCGCTGGCAATACGGCCATCAGCGCAGCGATCCAAACCGGCACCGGCACGTTGACCAAGAACGGCACGGGCACGCTGACCCTGAGCGGATTGAACACCTACACGGGGCTGACCACGATCAACGATGGTGAACTCGATCTCAACACCACCGGTGGTCTCGCCATCCGCGGAGACGTTACCGTGGGGGATTCCATTGGTGCCGCGAGTTCGGCGATCCTGAAACTGCTGCAGAACGATCAGATCGCCACGACCTCGGCGGTGATCGTGAACTCGGACGGAGAACTCGCCCTCAATGGTTCGAGCAACACGGTGGCGTCTCTCATTTCGAATGGCGGCCGCATTACTTCGGGAGTGGCTGGAGGTAATCTGACGGTGACGGCAGCGCCTGCGTTCTCCGGCACCGGCAACACGATCGGTGCAGGAGCGACGCTGACGAGCAGCGTGACGGCAACGCTCGCCGCGAACGGCACTCTAGCGATCAATGGGACCTTGGCTGATTCACTGACGGTTGCTTCGGGTGCCACGCTGAGTGGCAGCGGTGGAGTGAATGGAACGACTGGAGTCACCAGCGGCACGATCAACGGCACAGGCTTGACGCTGACCGGCCTGATGACCTTCAACGGCGCAGGCAACATCCTTAGCGGCACGGTGACCTCAACCCATGGCGTAACATTGGCGGGTTCGGCCGCTCTGGCGCTGAATGGAGCCTTGACCGGCAACATGACGGTGGGCGCTGGCACCTTGAGCGGTACGGGATCGGTGAGCGGCACGACAGGAGTGACCGGCGGAACGATCAATGGCACAGGATTGACGCTGACGGGTGTGATGACTTTCAATGGCGCAGGCAACGTGCTCGACGGCACCGTAACTTCCACGAATGGCGTGACGCTGGCGAGTTCGGCAGCGCTGGCTCTGAATGGCGCATTGACCGGCAATATGACAGTGGGAGACGGCACGCTGACCGGCACAGGCTCCGTTAGCGGCACGACGGGAGTGACCGGCGGAACGATCAACGGTACGGGCTTGACGCTAACCGGTGTGACGACCTTCAACGGCGCTGGAAACATTTTCAGCGGCACGGCGACCTCGACTGATGGCGTGACGCTGGCCAGTTCCGCAGCGTTGGCTCTGAATGGCGCACTGACCGGCAACCTCACCGTGGGCGATGGCACTCTGACGGGAACCGGCGGTTCGATCAGCGGCAATGCGAGCGTGAACGGCGGGATCATCAACCTGACCTCGGGCACCATCGGCACGCTGAGTGTGACAGGCGGCAACTGGAATGGCGCAGGCAGCGTGACCGGCTTGGCGACCTCAAGCAGCGGCACGTTCACGATTGGATCGGGAGCGAACCTGACGGCGAACGGCGGGCTGGACGCGACGGGGGGCAGCATTGCCAGCACGGACGCCACCAGCACGATCACCGGCAGTGTGAACTACACGAGTGCTTCAGACAGCACCTTCAGCGGTGTGATTGCCGGCAGCGGCAAGACGGTGACGCTGAACAATGCGGTGGCGACTTTGACTTTGGACGGCGCGAACACCTACACGGGTACGACGACCATCACCGCAGGCACACTGAGCGCCGCCAGCGGAGCGCTGGCAGGCACCAGTGCCATTAACGTGAACGGCGGGAATTTGAACGCCGTGGATTACAACCCGCTCGCAACGCTCACCCTGAACCCGTCCGGCACCGCATCCATCTCAGGTTCCAACTTGAACCTCGCTGCGGTGAGTAACGCGAACACCGCGCTCAACAGCCTCAATTTCACTGCAGCCACCGGGACCACCACCCTGAGTTCACTGACCGGGGCCGGTCACACCCACGTCACCAATGACCTGACGATCACCGGCGCTTTCGACACGGGAAGCCTGACGGTTGACGGCGTGGCGGCGATTGGAACCCTGAGCAGCGGCACCGCAAACTTCAACGGCGCGACGAGTGCGATCACCACTCTCAACGGTGGAACGGTCAATCTGGCAACGACCGCACTCAGCGTCAGTGATGGCACCACATCGGGTTCGATCACCGGCAGCGGCGGCAGTCTGATCAAGCTCTCGGCGGGAACGCTCACGCTCAATGGAGCCAACAGTTATGCCGGTCTTACAACCGTCAGCGCTGGAACGCTGGCGGTGGGCAGCAGCGGGAGCCTCAACAGCGGCAACGATCTCAACGTCGGAGCCTCGGGCACGGCCACTTTCGCGAACGTTGGCCAGAATCTCGGAACCGTGAGCAATCTGAACACGGCGGCGGACAGTCTTCATTTCACCGCTCTCACCGGCACCATCACGATCGATCAATTGACCGGTGTCGGCAGCACCACCTTTGGTAGTGATGCCACGGTCACCACGGGTGGCATCACGACGGGCACGATCGGGGTCGCAGGACTGCTCACTTCAGACATCTCCGGCGGCACGGTGAATGCGGGTTCGCTCATCGCGAGTTCGGTCGCTGGTGGCACCAACGCCATCACCGGGGCTGCCAATATTACCACCGTGACCGGCGGCGCGACCACGGTGGGCGGCGTCGCCACCGTTGCGACACTCACCAGCGGTGTGGTCAATTTCAACGGTGCCACCAGTTCTATCAGCGCGCTCGATGGCGGCACGGTGAACCTTGGCACGACGGTGCTCACGGTCAGCGGCGGCACGAGCAGCGGCGCCATCACGGGAGCCAATGGCAGCGTGGTCAAGGACACGGCCAACATGCTGACCCTCAACGGCGCGAGCACCTACGGCGGCACCACCGACGTCAATGCCGGAGTCCTCGTGGTGAACGGCTCTCTCACCGGTGGTGCCGCAGTGACGGTTGCCTCCGGGGCCGCCATTGCGGGTGATGCGGGTTCCGTCACCACCGCCGTCAATGAATTCGTGTTTCTCAACGGCATCCTCAGCGTGGGCGATCCGAATCTCGTTTCGCCGGTGGCCTCGACGTTTTCGGTCAGCACTTCGGGGGCCGGCAGCATCATGATGGGACTCGGCAGTTTCCTCGCCGTGGACGTCTTCACCACCACGGGCATCGCTGACACACTCAATCTCACCGGGACACTGGATGCCACAGCCGGGGGCGCATTGGTGATCGGCAATCCCAATACGATTGTCGTCTCTGGTGGTGATCAATGGCAGGTTGTTAATCTCAATGGCAGTACGGGAACAATCACCGGCACTCTCGGGCTCGACACCAGCGCTTTGGCGCTCACGCCCAATCAGGTGGCGAATTTTGACCAGAACTCCGGCCTTCTCAAAGTCATCGATGTCAGCTCCGGCCTGCAGACCTCTGGAGCACAGGATCAGAGTGTGATGAGCGGCGTGCAGGGCCTAATGGGGGACGTCAACGGCCGTCTTTTTAGCCTCCGCGCCGGGGGGGGCGAGGAGATGACCGGCGGCATCGGGCAATCAATCGAGGAAGGAGTCATTGAAGGCGAAGGCGATGGTCCGGGGGACGGTCCCGTCGCGAAAAAAGTGCTGCGTTCGCGGCAATGGGAGGTCTTCACCACAGTGAACTACGCCAATGTCCAGCTTAACTCCATCGGCACGCAGGCGGGGGTGGAGTCCTATACATGGGCGCCGGGCGTGGGCATCGAACGTCATGTCTCACGCCACGTCGCCGTCGGTCTGGCGATGAGTCTGCTTGAGAGCCACCAGACTTATACCGGCAGCCTTGGCACGCTCGACAGCGAAGGCGTCGCCGCCTCCGCCTATGCCTCCTTTGTGAGCAGGTCATTCTGGGTGGATGTCCTGTACAGTTTGGGCCGTTTTGAGCTCAATTCCGAGCGCAATGCCGTCGGCTTCCCCGTGGCCATGGGCGCCACGACCGCCTGGACCAATGCGGTGCAGATCAACGGCGGCTGGAACTTCCGGTTCCAGGACGACACACTGGTAACCGGTCCGTTTGCCGGGGTGGACTACCTGAATGTCGCGGTGGACAGTTACAACGAAACCGGCGGTGGCATCGGCGCACTCGCCTACGGCAGGCGCAGCATCGATTCGCTGGTCACCCGCATTGGCTGGAGTGTGAGCAAACGAATTGAAACGGACATTGGCTCGATCACCACGCAGTTGCGTCTGAGCTACGAACGCCAGAACATCAGCAACAACGCCGGCACCAGCGTGAACCTGATCAATCAGCCGTTTTCGGCCACCAGCAACAGCCGGTCCCCCGGGCAGGATTACCTGGTGGCTGGTCTGGGTGTGAGCTTCCAGTTTAGTCCGACCCTCAGCATGCAGTTGAATTATCAGGGCCAGTTCTTTCGCCAGGACCTGCAGGCGCACTTCGGTGGTTTGCGAATCAGCTACCAGTTCTAGTCGGCTCTGTGTCAGCAGGTGAGTGCGCGTTCTGATTCAGAGCAGCCGCTTGCGCTTGAACCAGATGATCGGCAGCACGGCAGAGATTACGAGCAGCAGGATCACGGCGGGATAGGCCCATGACACTTTCAGCTCGGGCATGTGCTCGAAGTTCATGCCGTAGATGCTGGCGATGAGCGTGGGCGGCATGAACAGCACGCTGGCGACGGTGAAGATTTTGATGATCTGGTTCTGCTGGATGTTGATCAGGCCCAGGGTCGATTCGAGCAGGAAGGTCATCTCCTGCATCTGCTGGCCGGTGTATTCGTCCAGGCTCTTGATGTCGCGCATGACGCTGCGGAACTGGCTGGCGAGGTCGCCGCGCATCCAGGTGGCGGCGTTGTTGAGGAAGTATTGCAGCATGCGGCTGAGGCTGAGCAGGCTCTCGCGTAGGTTCGCCACGAGGGCGCTGCGGCGGCCGAGCAGCTTCACCACGTCGCTGAGGTCTTTTTCCACGCTGGCGTGCGCTTTGTGCGGATCGAGGCGGAAGATGTCGCGGCAGACTTTTTTCATGTCGCCTTCGACACCCTGAAGCGCATCAGCAATGCGGGCGACGATGAGTTCGAGCAGCAGGAGGAAGACGGCATCGCTGCTGAGCGGCGTGCTGCATTGGCGGCGCGCCTGATCCACGAGCACGCGGAATGCCATCGGGTCCGCATAGCGCACGGTGGTGAGGCAGTCGGGTGCGAGCACGAAGGAAATGGCGGTGCTGTCAGGATCAGGCGTGTCGAGGCCCACTGGCAGCCAGGCGGTCATGTACAACGTGCCTTTTTCCATGTAGAGCCGGCTGGATTCCTCGATCTCCTGCATTTCTTCCCGCGTGGGGAGTTGGTATTCGAGCCACTTTTCCGCTTCGAGCTCCTCGGCGCGGCCAGGATTCAACAGATCGAGAAAAACGAGGTTGTCCGGGAATGGACGCGTCTTTTCATCGTTCCAGTCGATGAGCTGTCCTTGCTGTGTGAGAAGTCGAACCATGCGGGCGGGGGTGGGGGGCGCGAACCGTAGTCACGGGGCATACAAGCGCCAGAACAAACAGGACGGGAGTGGTGGATTGTTGGAGTGCTGGAGAAATGCCAGACCGCCCCGCTTCAACACCCCATCTCTCCAACTCTCCAACTCTCCATTATTCCGTTCCTCAATAGCGCGGCAGTTCCGGGTCCACCATGTCCGCCCAGGCATCGACACCGCCGCGCATGCTTTGCGCATGGGCGAAGCCATTTTGCCGCAGCCATTGTGCCGCACGCTGGCTGCGCATGCCGTGATGGCAGTAAATGATGAGATGCTCCTGCGTGTTCGTGAAGAATTGCGGCGCCAGCTCGCCAAAGCGTGACAG
>JAYVIO010000256.1:0-10705 GCA_043770175.1 Verrucomicrobiales bacterium
GGCGGGGTCGGTTTTGGCGCCGTAGGGGGCGTCGCCGACGATGGGGTGGCCCATGTCGGAGAGGTGGACGCGGAGTTGATGGCGGCGGCCGGTTTCGAGCTTCAATTCGACGAGCGTGGTGTTGTGTGTGCGCTTGAGCACTTTGAAATGCGTGATGGCTTCGCGGGTGTCGTCGCCGGGCGGGACGCTGCGGACGCGGAGGGAGAATTCTTCGTTGAGGTGGCAGCGCAGGGTGCCGGAATCGCGTTTCATGACGCCTTCGACGATGGCGAGGTAGGTTTTGTCGAAGCGATGCCAGTTTTGCTGGAGCACGCGCTTGTAGGACTCGGTCTTGGCAAAGACGATGAGGCCGGAGGTGTCGCGATCGAGGCGGTGGACGATCCAGACGCGGTTACGGGCGTCGGTGGCGCGGACGTGGTCGGTGAGGGCGGCGTAGGCGGTGCGGCCGTTGCCAGAGTCGGTGGCGACGGTGAGCCAGCCGGAGCCTTTGTTCAGTACGATGATGGCCTCGTCTTCGTGGATGATTTCGAGTCCGGCGGGCGTTGGCTTGGCGGCTTTTTGCGGGGCGCGCTCGACCTTAATGGTGATTTTGTCGCCGGGCTTGAGTTTGTGGTCGTGGCGGGTCACGGAGTGGTCGTTCACGCGTACGCTGCCGAATTTGAGCCACTGCTTGAGCCGGGTGCGCTTCATGTCCGGCCAGTTCTCGAAGAGAAAGGGCAGGAGTTCGGCGGCTTCGGTTACGGTGTGTTGCTCGGGCATGGGTCTTCATGCCACGGGAAGAAGTTGCTGGCTAAGGAAAAGCGGTATGGCACGTTCTCCTCCGACCCCAACGCGCGCCCATGTCCCTGCCTCGCCATACCCTCCTTATTTCACTTCTGGCCGCCTACACCGCCAGTGCGGCGGATTTCAAAAAGGACATCCAGCCGATTTTGGAAAAGAACTGCTACGAGTGCCACAGCGTGAAGACCGGGAAGAAGAAGGCGGGCTTTGTGTTTGATGACCTGGAAACCTTCAAGCTGGACATCGCCGACAACGACGTGGCGCAAATCCGGCCCGGCAAACCGGCGGAGAGCCATTTCCTCGAAATCATGGTCAATGACGGCAAAAACCACATGCCACCGGACGAGCAGCTCTCCACCAGTGACATCAAAAAGATCACGGAATGGATCACGGAAGGCGCGAGTTTTGACAAAGATGCGCCGAAGCTGGCCCCCGTGGCGGCGAAAAAGGTGCTGCCGCCGATCATGAGCTGGACGAATTCCGAGGGGAAGACTATCAAGGCCGGGTTCGTGCGGTTGGAAGGCGAAAACGTCGTGCTGCGCATGCCAGCGAATGCCTCTGAAGTGGCGTATCCGCTGGCGAAGCTGTCCGAGGCCAGCCAGAAGCTGGCGCGGGATTGCGCTGCGCCGTGAGAGGGAACCCGGAGTGATGGAATGGTGGAGTCCTGGAGTGTTGGCCGATCCACTCATCCCATTACTCGCTCACTCCATGGTCTTACCTCTCCGCCAACGCCGCACTGACCGCCCCTTCGAGCGGACGGGAACCGCTGCCACCGAGGCGTTCGTCGAGGGCTTCGAGGCGCTGGATGAGATCGGCGACGTGTTTACGCGGATACATGCCGCCAGCTTCGGCGCAAAAGTGGGTGCGGCAGCCGAAGGGGCGGTGCGCATAGATGGTGCAGCGGCCATCGCGGCCCAGCAGCGGGCAGGCGCCGTCGGGATGCGGTTTCAGAGCCTTGCGCCCACTGGCACGGACGCCCTGGGCCGCATAAAGCGCTTCGCCCTTTGTCAGCAGCGGGGTGTGACCGGCGAGGCGGAAATGGCAGCAACCGGTGCGCATTTCGCACTGGCGGGGAAGGGGACGTCGCTCCAGTTCGGCATAGATGGCCTCGATCTCGGGGCGATGGTCGGGCTTGGGGTTTTTCATGCGGCGTGCAATGAGCATGGCCGTGCTGGCAGTTGTGGCACGCGATTTTTGCAAAGCGGCATTTGAGATTTGAGATTTCGCATTCCGCCCCCATCGTACGTGCCCTGCATGCGCTCCAACCGGTTTTTCCGAGGCATCTGGGTTCAACCCTCACCTTTTTGAGACAACCAAAGCACGCATGAGTCTGCCAGAAATCGCCGGACATGAATTGCAGGACCTGGTCGGCAGCGGGAGTTGTGGGGCCGTGTACCGGGCGGTGTCCACGCATGGTAAGGCCTGCGCGGTAAAGGTGTTCAGCTCGATGGCGATCAACCGCAAGGCGCTGAACACCGCGTTCCGCGCGTTGCAGCAGATGCCGCATCATCGCGGCGTGCTGCCGGTGGAAAGCTACAGCTTTGACAAGACGCCCTACTACTGCGTGATGCCGCTGGTCGGGGTGATGACGAAGGACAGCCACGGCCGCCGCCTGTGGCAGACGCCGACGCTCGAATCCGCGTGCAATGGCCTGCCGCCGGAGCAGGCCTGGCGGCACATTTACGAAGTGGCCGACGCGCTGGCATGGCTGCACAAGCACGGCATCCCGCATGGCAACCTGCGCCCGGCCAATGTGCTGCTCGAAGACGACGCGGAGTCCTCGATCCGCCTCACCGACATCGCGCAGGGCTGGGTCGGCGGCATTCATCATCTCGATCTCACGGATCATTTTGTGCATCTCTGCCCCGAGCAGGCGGAGAATCCGGACGGCGTGTTCGCGGGCTACGGGCCGTCGTGGGATGTGTACAGCTTTGGTGTGCTGGCGTATCGCCTGCTCAACGGCGTGCTGCCGCGTGGTGCGGACATGTGGGCCAGAGAAGTCGAGCGTGCCCGACAGCAGGCGGCCTCGGGTCTGGCGGTGCAGATCGACAGCAATGCGCTGCTCGCTGCAGTCAAAGCGCAGCCCAAGATCGTCTGGGCGGAAGCGGCGCAGTCGAAATGGGAAGAGCGCCGCCACAACATCATCGAGCGCGCCCTTGACCTGAACCCCGCCGCGCGCTGGGCGGACATGCGCGAGGTCGTGCGTGAGTTCGAGGTGCTCGAAAGCGACTACCTGCTCGAAGAATCACGCTCCCAAACGGCCCGCGAGCGGCAGAAGCAGGCGAAGAGGGTGCTCACGCTGCAAACCGCCGCCATCTCGCTGCTGACCATCTTTGTCTTCTGTTTCATCTATGCCTTTGTCACGTTGCGCCGGGCGCAGAAGGCTGAGAAGACCATCGACAACATCAGCGCAAACCACAAGATTCTGACGGATGCGCTCGACGGGCGCATCACCTCGCTGACGAGCGAGCGTGACATCGCGCGCAGCGCCAAGACCGTGGCGGATCAGAATTTGCAGAACTCGCAAAACGCCGTGGACCAGTTCCTTACGCAACTGCTGCAAACACCGACCGGGAACGAGATGGAGGCGGGCTTTCAGAAGGAGCAGCTCTATGACGCCCTGGCCTACTGCATGCGCGGACTGCCGGCGCTGGAGCAGACGCCCACGCTCGGGGTCGAACGGCTGCGCGCGTATGGCAACATCGGCCAGCTTCACCTCAAGCTGCGCAACAGCACGCAGGCGGTGACGTATCTCACCAAAGCACGAGAGCAGGCGATGGAACTCATCGCCAAAGGTGCCGGTGAAGGCGCGCAGATCGCGCTCTACCAGCAGTGGCTGGGCCGCTACAGCCTGCTGCTCTCCGACATTCGCGGCCGCGAGGGCCGTCATGTGGACTCGCTCGCGCTGCTGAAGGACGCCACGTTGAATCTCGACAAAGGCCTGGCCGCTGATCCGAAAAATCGTCTCGCCCGCAACGAATGCGCCCGTGCCTGGCTCGAATACGGCCTGCGCACGCTGCGCAACGGCGACGTGGCCGATTCCGAGCAGGCCATGGCACGCGTGCCGGCGATTCTCGATCCGAAGCTCATCGGTCACGATCTCCTCAACGAAGAAAAATTCATCCTCGCCCGGGCGAAGTTTGCCAAAGGCATCAGCCAGCGTGACGCAGGCAAGATCGAGGACGCGCTCAACACGCTGATCGATTCGGTGAAGGACATGGGCGAACTCGTGCTCGGCAGCAGTCCGCGCAATCAGGATCAGGCCTTGCTGCTCGCCGAGGCCTACACGGAGCTGGCCGAACTCATCGGTCGTCACTTCAGCGGTGCTGATGCCAAGGAAGCGCACAATCAGGCGCTGCCGATCCTGCTCGAATTGAACCGGCTGCTGCCTGAATGGGCCGAGGTGAAATACCTCCTCGCCCGCAACTACGGCGCGCTGGCAGGGCTGGCGCGTGACGCGGGCAACCCGGCCGAAGCCAGCAAGAAAAAGCAGGACGCCATCGAGATGGTGAATGAAATCCTCGCCGATGACAAAACCAATGCACGCTATGGCTTTCTGCTGGCCAAGCTGCGCGGTGAATACGCCGAACTGATGGCAGACAACGGCAAAACCACCGCTGCCATTCCGATTGCGAAGCAGGCCGTGGAAGCTCTCGAAGCCCTCATCACGGCACAACCGGCCACGGAAAAACTCACGCCGGAGCGCCGCATGTGGGCCAGCCAGCTTGCGCAGCTTTATGGCGCGCTGGGCCACACCAGTGAAGCTGCCGGCAAAAAAACCGAGGCCAAGGCCGCCTTTGCCAACGCTGTCGCCATCTGGGAAAAACTCGCCGTCGCCATCGCCAACGATGATGCCATCCAGACCGGGCTTACTTGGAGCAAAGGACGTCTCGCGAAGCTGAAATGAGTCTGGCAGAGAAACAGCAGTCGCTCATCGACGATCTGAACATCATTGATGATTTGCATGAGCGACTGAACGCCGTCGTGTCACGCGGTGCAGCGATGAAATTGGCTGAGGAGCACAAGATCGAGGCCAATCTCGTTCCCGGCTGCGTCTCCCGCGTCTGGTTGCATGGCGATGTCGTCGATGGCCGCACCCATTTCGCCTGCGATGCCGAATCGCCGATGGTCAAAGGCCTCGCCGCATTGCTGTGCGAGATTTACACCGATTCCGATCCCAAAGCGGTCGCTGTCATCGAGCCGAAAGTCTGGGAAGGCTGCGGTTTCACCAAAATGCTGTCCCCGACGCGATTGAACGGCCTCGCGAGCGTGCGGAAGCGGATTCGCGAGATGGCGGTGACATGGAGCGGCGCCGCCGTCGCTTGAGGTTTGCTGTCGTTGGCAATGGTTGGCAGTTGTTTGCAATGGATGCTGAGCTCGCAGACGGCCTTTCGGCCATCGCAAACCATTGCAAACAACCGCCATCTACGGCAAACGACTGCCCAATGCTCCGTCTCCAAAACTTCCACGGCCCCGAACTCGAACCGCATCTCGACGGTCTCGGAGCGCTGCGCATCGCCGTCTTTCGCGAGTATCCGTATCTCTACGACGGCAGTCTGGAGTATGAGCGCGAGTACCTGCGCACCTACCTCAAATCGAAGGACAGCCTCGTCGTGCTGGCCTTCGATGACGACCGCGTCGTCGGTGCCACCACCTGTCTGCCGATGCTCGATGAAGGCCCGGAGTTTCAGGCGGCCTTTGTGAACGCTGGGTACGATCTCTCGACGATTTGCTACTTCGGCGAATCCATCCTGCTGCCCGACTATCGCGGTCAGGGTATCGGCAAAGAGTTCTTCACGCGTCGCGAGGCTCATGTTCAAGCGCTGGGCATGAAACTCAGCACCTTCTGCGCCGTGGACCGCCCTGCCGATCATCCACTGCGTCCCGCAGACTATCGTCCGCTCGATGACTTCTGGCGCCGCCAGGGCTATGCGAAGCATCCCGAGTTGCAGGCGACGTTTGTGTGGAAGGAGATCGGTGAAAAGGCTGAATCACCGAAGACGCTGACGTTTTGGGTGAAAACGTGGGTTGAAGTATGCTGAAAATCTTATGCTGAAAGGTTCGCCAATATCAAGACCACGACAGCGATACAAACACCAATAAGCACCCACTCCCAACACACGGCCATTAGGCCAAGCGATGTTGCAGCACCGGCAAGTCTGATATGGTCCTTGCGACACCATGAAACGATTCCAAGTATGAGCGCCACAAGTCCCAATGCAGTGTAAACCATTTGGTATGGATGCAGCGGAAGGCGTTGTGAATCCTCAATGCTTGGGTTGTGTGGTACAGGCTTTTTGTGAAGAATTTTCTCTTCCAAAATCTTCTTGGCCGCTTCGCCCGCGATTTCCTTCAAGGTGGGTTTTGCAGTGTCAGGCGTTGGGTTCTGGTAAATGAAATTGTTCCGGAACGCCGCTAGGCCAACGGCAAGGATACCGATTGCGAGTCCAATTATTGCCAAGCGATTACGCATTCTGAATGGGATTATGACGCAGTAGGATCGACACTCTGATTTAAATGCCGGTCCAGCTCATACTTCCCGAGCGCCAGTGCACCGAGCAGACCTGAACGTGCGCCCAAACCGGGCGCGACGATGAAGTCGTCGATGTTGCGGCCGAGTTCGGGGACGCGGAGGTAGCCGTTGTTGAGTTTGAGGAGGCGACCGCGAATCAAGGGCAGGATGTGCTCTTGACTCATGACGCCGCCGCCGAGGATGATGCGTTTCGGGCAGAGACTGAGGGTGAGATTCATCAGGGCGTGGGCCATGACATCGGCGACTTCTTCCCACGCGGGATGGTCGGGCGGCAGGGCATCGGCCTTGACACCCCAGCGGGTGGCAAGGGCGGCACCGCTGACGTAACCTTCGACGCAGCTCTTGTGAAACGGGCAGTGGCAGGCTTGCTGGATCGCAGACGAGTTCTGCGGCGGCGGCACCATGAGATGGCCGATCTCGGGATGCAGGAGGCCGTGCAGGAGCTGACCGTTGATGAGCACACCGCCGCCAACGCCGGTGCCGACGGTGATGTAGATGAGCGGATCGGTGTTCTGCCCAGCGCCCCAGAGAAATTCAGCGAGCACGGCGGCGTTTACATCGGTGTCCCAGGCGATGGGAACGTGATAACGCTCCTTCAACTTTGGCACGATGTTGGTGAACTGCCAGCCGGGTTTGGGCGTGGAGGTGATGTAGCCGTAGGTCTCGCTGTTTTTGTCGAGATCAATAGGACCGAAGGAGCCGATGCCAATCGCGGCGAAGGAGCCGTATTTGGATTTGGCCGAGGAGAGAAAGCGGGTCACGCCGGCGAGCGTGTCTTCCGGGGTGGTGGTGGGGATGCGGGTGACTTCACGCACATCATGCGGCCCGGTGCCGACAGCGCAGACGAATTTGGTGCCGCCTGCTTCGATGGCGGCGATGAGTGGCAGTTCCCCGCTCATGATTGCGGCCGCACGGCAGCGGAGTCACGGATGCCGAGGCTGGAATAGATCTCGCGCGTGGCGTGGGATTTGTTCAAGGTGTAGAAATGGATGCCATCGACGCTGTGATCGAGCAGGTCGCGGCACTGTTCGGTGGCGTAGTGGATGCCGACTTTCTGCACCGCGTCCTCGTCCTTGCCACAGCGCTGGATGGAGCGCAGCAGTTTGGCTGGATAGCGCGCACCGGCGGCCAGTTCGGCCATGCGGCGCATGCCAGAGGCGCTAGTGATGGGCATGATGCCGGCGATGATGGGAATGTTGATGCCAGCGAGCTGGCAGCGCTCGCGGAAGTCGTAGAAGTCGTGGTTGTCGAAGAACAACTGGGTGCAGATGTAGTCGGCACCGGCATCGACCTTGGCCTTGAGGTAGTCCATTTCCAGCACGCGGTTCGGCGTGGTGGGATGGCCTTCGGGGAAACCGGCAACGCCGATACCGAAGCCGCGCTTGTCGGGATGCGCACCGCTGGCGTTGAACTTCTTGATGAAGGCCACGAGATCGGCGGCGTGCTGGAAGGCGTCTTTCGCGCGGTCGTAGTTCGCGAGATTCTTCGGCGGGTCGCCACCGAGGGCGAGGATGTTGCTCACGCCGGCCTTCGCATAGCGCTCGAGAATGGAGGCGATGTCGGCCTCGCTGTGACACACGCAGGTGAGATGCGGCACGGCATCGAGACTGGTGGTCGTGTTGATGCGGACGACAAGATCGTGCGTGAGTTCACGTGTGGAGCCGCCGGCACCGTAGGTGACGCTGACGAACGAGGGCTTGAAGGCCTCCAGTTCGCCGATGGTTTGATACAGCGCCTCGAAGGCTTCCGCAGACTTCGGCGGGAAGAACTCGAACGACAGCGTGGGACGCTGGGCTTGGAGGATGTCGGCGATGTGCATCTAATTCGGTTCTCGGTTCGCTGTTTTCAGTTCGCGGTTTGTTTCACGCGAGGTGTTCGCCTTTGAGAACATCATCCAGCGTTTGGCGCTCACGCACGACGGTGGCCTTGTCGCCATCGACGAGGATTTCAGCGGGCATGGGGCGGGTGTTGTAGTTCGAAGCCATGGTGAAACCATACGCACCCGCGCTGAGCACGGCGAGGTAGTCGCCTTCGGCTACATGCGGGATTTCGCGGTTCTGGGCGAGGAAGTCGCCGGATTCGCAGATGGGGCCGACGACATCGACTTTTTCGAGCGCGTTCGTCTTGGGCTGCTTGAGGGGCACGATTTGATGCCAGCCTTCGTAGAGCGTCGGGCGGATGAGGTCGTTCATGCCGGCATCGACGATCTTGAAGGTCTTGGCGCCACCGCGCTTTTCGTACAGCACCTTGGTGAGTAGCACACCGGCATTGCCGACCATGAAGCGGCCGGGTTCGCAGAGGATGCGCAGGCCGAGCGGCTCCAGATGCGGCACAACGGCCTCGGCGTAAGCCTGAACGGTGAGCGGATGCGTCTCGACATTGTCCTGCCACCACGAAGCATCGCCGGAGTCGAGGCTCTGGCGGTAATTGATGCCAATACCGCCGCCGATGCTGAAGAATTCGATGCCGTAGCTCTGTTTCACCTGCCTCACGAGCGGGATGACCTTCTGCACGGCTTCGAGGAAGGGATCCACATTGGTGAGCTGCGAGCCGATGTGCATCTGCAGGCCCTTGATGATGAGATTCGGGCAGTCAGCAGCGACGCGGGCATAGACATCGAGGATCTGGTCGAAATCGATGCCGAACTTGTTCTCGCTCTTGCCGGTGGTGATCTTGGCGTGCGTCTTGGCATCCACGTTCGGGTTCACCCGCACGGCGACGGGCGCTTTCAGGCCAAGTTCACCGGCAACCTGATTGATGTAGTGCAGTTCGGCTTCGGACTCGGCGTTGAAGCAGTAGATGCCGGCCTTGAGGGCGTATTCGATCTCATCGCGGGTCTTGCCGACGCCAGCGAAGGTGCACTTCGCAGGATCGCCACCGGCCTTGATGACGCGGTAGAGTTCGCCCGCGGAAACGATGTCAAAGCCGCCGCCGAGCTTGGCGATGGAGTTGAGCACAGCGAGGTTCGAGTTCGCCTTCACCGCGTAGCAGATGAGGTGGTTCAGCTTTGCCAGCGCCGCGTCCAGGCGGGTGAAATGGCCGGTGATGGTGGCCTTGGAATAAACGTACAGCGGTGTGCCGTGCGTTTCGGCAAGGGACTGAAGCGGGACGTTTTCGGCGAATAACTGGCCTTGGTGGTAGCGGAAGCTGTGCATAAGCGGGCCGCGTAGATAAGCGGGAATCACGCCTGCGCAACCCGCGCGCGCTTGTAGTTCGGGCTTCAGCCCGTTCCGGCGATACCTCCCAGACGGCCTGATCCGTTCTCCGTAGCAAGACTGCGAAGGATGAAAGCCCGAACTACGAGCACAAGCACCCGATGCGCCTACTTTGCGAGCGCCTTGCCGATCTCCTCGGCAACTTTCCTGGCCAGATACTCGCTGCCCGCGCCGGTGTAGTGAACATCACGCGGATTCTGCATGGAGGCGAGTTTTGGAGTGATGTGGGCGTTGAGGTCGTCGATGGCGACAACGTTTTCCGCCATCACTTTAGCCGCGATGGCGTTGTATTCCGGCACCTGGCCGAATTTGCGCGGCGGGTTGAGATCGCCGTCAGGGATGGGCGTGGTGGTGGCCCAGATCAGCTTTGCGTCGGTGGCCTTCAAGGTGGCGACGAGGCTGCGCAGATTGGCCTCGTAGTCGGCGGGTTCGACCTGGCGCTTGCCATCGGGCATGTATTTGAGGTCGTGGATGCCCCAGTTGAAGTGAATGACATCCCATTTGCCGGTGCCGAGCCATTTGGTGATGTTCGCGACGCCGTTTTTCGTCGGACCGCCGTTGGTGGGGATGCGATGGACGTTCGCCTTGCCCGCCAGCAGTTTCCGGGTCGGCACCGTGTAGCCGATGGAGATGGAATCGCCGATCAGCAGGACGCGGGGCAGGCCCGCGACATCCTGAATCGGGTCCATGGCTGGATTCTGCGCACGTTTGGCCTTGGCGGCAGGCTCTTTGGCTGGCTCTGCCGACTGAACAAAGGTAGCGAGGCTCCAGAAGAGCAAAAGACTGACAAAGCAGGGTAAAAAAGTGGGGGAACGCATGTTTGATGGTGATTGGCAGGACTTAGACAGTGCGGATGGGGACAGCCTATCCGCCGATAGATAAAAGAGCCGAAAATAATACTTGTTGAAATATTATGGTAAATATATTATTTACACACATTTATAGATACAGTCGTGCTCGCGCCATGAAAACCGCCCAACTCATCGCCACACTGGCCTGCCTTAGTCTCTCCAGCCTGCGGGCGGATGTGATCACAGAATGGAATGCCCTGATGAATCTGACCTTCGCGGACCAAGGTTCCACCGCCACGCCGCCGACGAATTCCCGCACGATGGGCATGATGGGAGGGGCGATGTTTGATGCGGTGAACTCGATCAACCACAACTACAACTCCTAC
>JAYVIO010000257.1:0-30746 GCA_043770175.1 Verrucomicrobiales bacterium
TTGTTCGATGGCGGCGCGGGTCTGGCCGGTGCGCTGCTGAATCCAAGCCAGCAGCTCTTCCTGCCGACCTTTGACGAATTGGAGATCGCTCTCGGTGAGTTGGGTCCATTGCTGTTTGAGTCGGAACTTGGTGAGGTTCCAGTCACCTTGGAATTTGAATGTCTTCATAACGGCTGGTGAGTTGATGTCAGATCGTCGGTCATGCTGCAGGATCTTGCCATGGGGTGTAGTCCTACCTTTCGCACCCTGATGAAGCACGGCATGGTGGCAGTGCTCTCACGGCGGCGTGCTTTGTGATCCGTTCACACCGCGTGGAGTCTCCTGCCTATGAAACGCAAACACCTTCCCCTCGTTGGCCTGCTCGCTGGCGGTATCTTCGCGTGCCATAAAGAGGCAGATGTCGTCAAGACCGCCGCGCAGGCTGCGGCTGATCAAAAAGCCATCGCTGTACGAGCCGCCGCTGATCAAAAAATCGCCGCGCAAAACGAGGCCGACTCACTCAAGGCTGCGGCACTCAAGGAAGCCGCCGTCAAAAAGGCCAAGGAGATCGCTGCCCCGGCACCCACCGCGCCTAAATGACGGTGAGTGGAGTTTCAAGGTCAGACAATTATTGCAGTGTCTATTCACTTGTCAGCGAGCACTCCCGCGTTAAACCTAAAGTCCTATGAAACTCTACCAACTTATTCTTATCGGGCTGCTCGCGGGCGGCATGACCTCATGCAAAAAATCCACAGAGGTGGAAAAAGCCAGTCAGGACACCAAAAAGGCCGTGGAAGCTGTCGAACAGGCCGCGAAATCCAATGCTGCGGTGGTCACCACAGAGCTGGAAGCCGCCAAAGTTGCTGCTGAAAAGAAAGCTGCCGAACTGAAGGCTGCTGCTGAAAAAGAAGCGACCGCACTCAAGGAGGCCGCCGCCGCCAAGGCCGCCGAAGCCACCAAGGCCCTCGAAGAGGCCGCCAAAAAAGCCAAGGAAGCCGTCACTCCCGCGCCTGCCGCACCAGCACCCGCTGCACCGGCGCCAGCGCCAGCGCCTGCCGCTCCGGCACCCATCCCGCCGAAATAACATCGGCACTCATTCGGACCCAATTCGAGCGTCAGGCGCAGGCCTGGCGCTTTTTTTGTCTGCGTTTTCAACCCGTGGTGTTGCTGACTGGACAAAGTGCAACTGCTGGCAAATGCTGGACCGGATTTTGCATCGCCTTGCTGTTTCATGACTGACCTGTTCCGCTGCTTGTTCTGGAGAGAGACCGCCCGCCCGCTGCTGCTGGCGTGTTTTATGGCGACGGGAGCTCCCGTGGTTCATGCGGCGTTTACGATCCAGATCAACCCAGGCGCCGGGTTGTCCAGCAACGTCGCTGCACTGGCGGCGTTCAATCGTGCGGCGGTGGAGTGGTCGTCGCGGTTCGCGAACGACGTGACGGTGTATGTGGACGCGGACTTGAGCAGTAATTTCAGCAATCCAAACACCATCGGGGGTGCCAGTCCCACCACCTACACCGTGGATGTTTCGGATCTCAACTTGAACTACACATCCGTCGTGCGTCCAGCACTGGTGGTGCATGGCGCAGCATCCGGCAATGCGGTGCTCAATTACCTGCCCTCGACGCTGGCCGGCATGGCAACGTCACCTTTGGGTAGCACGATTCTGACGGACACCGTGGGTATCCTGCGTGCCAATCAGCGCGTGCTGGGCCTGCTGGACGGCACCGACACGCTTGCTGACGGCGTGATCACCTTCAACTCGGCCTTCAACTTCGATTACGACCGTGCGGACGGCGTGACGTTTAATGCCATGGATTTCCAGACCGTGGCCGCGCATGAACTGGGGCACATCCTGGGCTTTCTCTCGGACGTGGACGAGTTCGACGCGGACTATGCATCGACCAATCTCACCACGCTGGACCTGTTCCGCTTTGCCTCCGCCGATGCACCGATCAACTTCGAGGAATTCCAAACGACACTGCGTGAGATGCGCCCCGGCGTGGAGAGTGTCTTCAGCGATTCGGTGAACGCCTACTCATTCGCCACCGGCGTCACAGATGGCGATGGCTCGCAGGCCAGTCATTGGAAGGACGATGCACTCACCGGACAATTGATCGGCCTCATGGACCCGAACCTCAGCTATGGCACCTTCCGCAGTGTGACATATGCGGATTTGCGGGCGATGGAACTCATCGGCTACACGCTGATGGCCGTGCCAGAACCGGGACGCATGCTGCAACTGGTGCTCGGGTTGTTCACGCTGGTGCTGCGTCGGCGGCGGTGAGGGAGATCCCGCTGGTAGCATTGCGTCATGGAGGATTGAAGTTTTTTCGACACGAAAACAGGCCCATGAGGTTATGACATCGTATGAAGATGAAACCCTTTGCTCTGTTCTGTCTGGCGCTGTGTGCCGGCGTGCTGCATGCGGCACCGGAACGGGCGGGCAGTCCCTTGGCCTCACCAGCGGTGGTATTGTGCCTGCGCCCGCTCACTTTGACGCCGCAGCCGGTGCTGGCGGACGCGGTGGAAACGGTGAAGCGGCTCACGGCGTATGCGCAGACGCAGGAAGGGATGTCCAAACGAGCAGTGGAGGCGCTCATCTTCATCATCCGCGATCTGTTTCAAAAAGAGCACGAACTGGTGGCGGCGCAGAAAGATCTGGCCCAGGCGGAGATGAAGACGGCGGCGAAAGAACGCCTCGCGGACAAGACCGAAACCGTGGGCAGTCCGCTTACAGGTCCCAACCCGCGTCTCGCGGCGATGTATCGCAAGGAAGCTGCGGATATTCGCGGCATAGCGGGCAAACGGCACGATGAAGCGCTCAAGGTGATGAGGGAAAAGATCACCGGCTACAATGAGTCGGTGGGTTACTTTCAGACACAGGGCGATACCGAGGTGGTGATCGCGCTGGCTGGCTCGCTGCTGGCCGTCGTGGAGCGCCGCCTGCCAGACTTTGATTTCCAGCCCAAGGTCACACGCGCATGGATCGATCAGCACAAGGCGCTGCGGTGAAGCAAAGCGCTTCAGCGTTAACGAAATGAAGTGTTAGCCGCAACCTTTGTCTTTGAACTGAGTTGAAGGAATCATTCCGATTTCAACCTCCCATGAAGACACTGGCTTTCACCCTTTTCCTGCTTTCGCCGATGTTGCTGCGTGCGGCGGATGCCGTCGAGACGGCGCATGCGGGCATCTCCGCTGATCAACTGAACTTCTTTGAGAAAAACATCCGCCCGGTGCTGGTACAGCATTGCTACAAGTGTCATTCGGCGGAGTCGGACAAAGTGAAGGGCGGACTGACACTGGATACGAAGCAGGGGCTGATCCTGGGCGGAGAATCGGGCCATCCGGGGGTGACGCCAGGAAATATCGCGCAGAGCAGCATCTATGAGGCGATGACATGGAAGAACGAGGACAATCAGATGCCGCCGAAGCAGAAGCTGCCGGATGATGTGGTCGCGAATTTCAAGAAGTGGATCGAAATGGGCGCACCTGACCCGCGTGAGAACAAAGTCGTCAATGCGAGCGGTGGCAAGCGGGTGATCGACATGGACAAGGGGCGTGAGCATTGGGCTTTCCAGAAGGCGGTGAAGCATACGCCGCCGGAAGTGAAGACGGCAGGCTGGGCGAAGACGGGCATCGACAAGTTCATTCTCGCCGGCATCGAGGCGAATGGTTTGCACCCGGCACGTGATGCGGACCGGCCAACGCTGATCCGCCGCATTGCGTTTGATCTGACGGGACTGCCGCCGACGCCGGATGAGGTGAAGGCCTTTGTGGCGGATCAATCGCCGGAGGCGGTAAAGCGCGTGATCGACATGTATCTCGACTCCGAGCGCTATGGCGAGCGCTGGGCGCGGCACTGGCTGGATGTGGCGCGTTACGGTGAGAGCAGTGGCAAGGAGACGAACGTGCTCTACCCGCATGCGTGGCGTTACCGCGATTACGTGATCGAGTCGTTCAAGAAGGACAAGCCGTATGACCAGTTTCTGAAGGAGCAGATCGCCGGTGATCTGCTGAAGTTCGACGGCAAGCGTGATCAGGCGGACAAAATCGTGGCGACGGGCTTTCTGGCGATTGGATCGAAAGGTCACAATAACCGCGATCGTCGCCAGTTTGCGATGGATCTCGTGGATGAGCAGATCGATGCGGTGTCGCAGTCAATGCTGGGCCTGACGCTGGCCTGTGCCCGCTGCCATGATCACAAGTTCGATCCGGTGACGCAGCGCGACTACTATGCGCTGGCGGGCATTTTCCTGAGCAGCGAGACCTTGTATGGCACCTACGAGCAGCTTCAAAACAACAATCCTTCCGGGTTGATCGAACTGGAGCGCACCGTAGCACAAACGGCTGCGTTAGCAAAAATTTCTCCCGCCGAAGTGACCGAACTCAAGGGCAGCTATCAAAAAGCACAAACCGCCGCCGCCGAGGCGCAGCGTGAGATTTTTGCGATGCGCCAGCAGGATCGTGACAAGATCGGTGCAGCAAGTTTCCTGCGCATTCGCGGTGCGCGTGATCGTGCGGAAGAGATCAAAGCCGACATGGATCTCTTTTATGAAGACGGCACCCCACGCACGCTGGCGATGGGAATGCTGGATCGTGCGAGTCCTTTTAACAGCCCAATTTTGATTCGTGGTGACATCAAGCAGCCTGGCGATGTGGTGCCGCGGGGTCTGGTGGAAGTGCTATGCGCGAAAGGCGAACCGTTGAACATCAGCCCGCAAAGCGGCAGCGGCAGGCTCGATTTGGCCTATTTCATCGCGTCGAAGGACAATCCGCTCACCGCACGTGTGATGGCGAACCGCGTGTGGTTGAAGCTGATGGGCAGCGCCATCGTGGCGACGCCGGACAACTTTGGTGCGATGGGCCAGAAGCCCTCACATCCCGAACTGCTGGATCATCTGGCGGTGTCGTTCATGGAGAATGGTTGGTCAGTGAAAAAACTGATCCGCGAGATCATGATGAGCCGCGCTTATCAGATGGGATCGGGCTACGATGCCGCGAACTTTGCCGCTGATCCCGACAACAAGTATCATTGGCGCATGAACCAGCGCCGTCTGGAGGCAGAGGCGATCCGTGATGCGATGCTCGCGGTGGGCGGCGTGCTGAATCTGTATCCGATTGATGGATCACCTGTCGCGCGTGCCGGTGAAGGTCGGCAGGGACTCATCGCGGTCTTCCGTGGTGAACTGGCGAGCAAATCCTACACCTACCGTTCGATCTACATTCCCATTATTCGCGATCAGATTCCCGAAATGCTCTCCGTTTTCGATTACCCTGATGCAAGTTTGGTGAATGGTGACCGCGATACGACGAACGTTCCATCACAAAGCCTCTATCTGATGAACAACCAGGCGGCGCAGGGGGCGGCGGATGCTTTTGCGGTCCGCATCGCCAAATATCAGGGCACTTCGGCGGAGCGTCTGAGTTATGCTTATCAACTGGCTTTCGGCCGTGAGCCAACAGCACAGGAGAAGGCGGCCATTGGCAATTTCTGGATGCGTTTCCCGCAGCAGATCGCCAAAAGCAGCGGCAGCAGTAAGGATGCGAAAGAGAAGGCGGAGTTCGCGGCCTTGTCCGCCTTTTGCCAGAGCCTGATCGCCAGCGCCGAGTTTCGTTATCTCAATTAACTCACCTCCCACATTCCACCGTCATGAACACGCTCCCATTCTCACGCCGCGAGTTTTTAAAAACCGGTTCAAACGGCTTTGGTTACCTCGCTTTCGCAGCACTCGCACAGCAGCAGGCGCTGCGGGCCAATCCTGGCGCCGCATCGAGTCCGCTGGCACCGAAGGCGCCGCATTTCACGCAGCGTGCGAAGCATGTGATCTTCCTCTGCATGCAGGGTGCGCCGTCGCATGTGGATACGTTTGATTACAAGCCGAAGCTGATCGCGGATGCGGGGAAGGGGGCTCCCTCAATGGCCGGGCGCTACGGCACGGCGAAGCTGATGGCTTCGCCTTGGAAATTTAATCGTAATGGCAAAAGCGGGCTGATGATTTCTGAGCTGTTCCCCAATCTCGGCAAGCATGCGGATGAACTGTGCATTCTCAATTCAATGTCCACCGACCTGCCGGCGCATCCGCAGGCGTTTTCACAACTTCACACCGGCACGACGCAGTTTGTGCGCCCTTCGCTCGGCGCGTGGGCCTTGTATGGTCTCGGCACGATGAATGAGAATTTGCCGGGCTTCATCACGGTCAATCCGCCGGGCAATGCGACGCGGACCTATGGCAGTGCTTTCTTGCCCGCCATTTACCAAGGCACGAAGATCGGCGGCAATGGTCTGCCCGGTGGCGGTGCCGCTGGGCGTCGTTTTGGCGGCATGGAGCAAGCGACCGTGGCGAACATCAAGAACGGCCGTTACACGACCGAGGAACAACGCACACAGCTTGATCTGGTGCAGGCCTTGAACAAATCCAGCATGCAGCAGAGTGGTGGGGTCAGCGCTGAGGTGGAAGGCGTGATCGAATCCTATGAACTGGCCTTCCGCATGCAGGCTGAGGTGCCGAAGGTGATGGATCTGAGCAAGGAAACGGCGGCGACGAAGGCCCTGTATGGCATCGACGAGCAGGAGACTGACACGTTTGGCAAGCAGTGCCTGATGGCGCGCAAGTTTGTCGAGGCAGGAGTGCGTTTCATTGAGATCACGCATGGCACATGGGATCAGCATTTTAATTTGAAGGCCTCCCTGGAGCGCAACACCGGCGCGATCGACAAGCCTATCGCCGGATTGCTGACCGATCTCAAGCAACGCGGCCTGCTGAAGGACACGCTGATCATCTGGGGTGGTGAATTCGGCCGCACACCGCACTCGCAGGGGGATGACGGTCGCGATCACAACAACAAGGGTTTCACGATGTGGATGGCTGGTGGCGGCGTCAAAGGCGGCATGAACTACGGTGCGACAGATGATTACGGCTACGAAGCGGTGATGAACAAGATGCATATCCACGACTGGCATGCGACGGTGCTGGCGCTCATGGGGTTGGATCATGAGAAACTTACTTTCCGCTACGCAGGCCGTGATTTTCGCCTCACCGATGTCTATGGCACGGTGGCGAAGGAGATCATCACGTGATGGATTTGATTTAGGTGCGAGGCGCGCGTTGCATCCTGCTCGATTCGCCCTATGAATGGCGTTCAGAATGGGAACGAGCGCCACAATGACTGCCGTGAAGACGCCCGCCAGCAGTGCGCTGGCAGCGCCTCCTGGTGCCGTGACCGAACTGTCCCCAGGCGATGGGTTCTCTGACATTGAATCCATGATTGCCACCGCTCTTCCGGCGGAACTGCAGACGAGCGCCCGCGGTTTGGTGCGCGCGGTTTCTGCCAAAGTCGCCGTGGCGGAGCATTTTGATGCGTTTTGCGGCCAGGCTTTTTCTAAACCGGAATGGGCGGCGGCGGCAAGTCCGTTGATTGCGGAGCTGTTTGATCATGATGAAGATCAACTGGCGGAATTGGCGCGCATTCCTGACCTCGTGATCGAAATGGGCAGTGGTCAGGCCACGGTGACCTGCATGGTGGCCTCACGCTGGGCCGCACGAGGTGAGACGCATCGTTTGTCCAGGCTCGCAGAGTCGATTGTGGCTTCGCATGCCTCAAAAAACACCTGCGCGGTCGAGGTGATGCTGGCGCTGGCTGCCACGCTGGCGGTGACGCGGTTCTCCCGTGCGGAACAGCTTTACAACGCTGCGCTGCCGCTGGCGGGAGAGGAACATCAGGAAGTGCTGGCTGACGCCCGGCGCTGGCTGGGGGCGGGTCGTATTGTGTGCAGCGCCTCACAGGAGGAGCGTGATTTTTGGGATGTGCGGCTAAGAAAACCCAAAACTGCGTGGCCGTGGCAGAGCAAGGAGGAGCGGCGGGCGCTGGATGGTTTGTCCGAACGCCTGATGACGAATCAGGAGGGCGCGGATCTGTTCAAAGCAGTGTTGCCGGCGTGCTGGTGGGATCTGGCGATGAAATGTGCTCAGCAACAGGAAAAACTGGCCACGGTGGCGAAACCGGCTGAAGCGCCAAAAGAGAAACCCGTTTTTCCCCAGCGCATTTTTTCTGAAGCCGTCTCCGCACCTGATAAACAGCTCCAAGCGCAACCTGCCTATCCCAAAGCCGGACAATCTGCACGATTTGTGCTGGGCTGGGTTTGTGGAGCCATGGCAACGGCGTTCACGGTGCTGTGGCTGCCTCCTGACGAAGTTTATCGGGTGTTGACCACATTTAGAGCATCAGAATCACCCTCCCCGGTGTCTTCGGATGCGGCCCTGACAGCGTTAAGTCCGGCTAAAGTGATTAAAACTCCGGCAGAGATGGAAGTGTGGAGAAAGGAGCATCTGCAACGAATGGCTGATGACATGGCGCAGTTTGCGACCCAACAAGCGCTGGCAAAATCAAGCGGTTGGCGGGATAATGAACTGGTGCTCTCCGGACACAGCCAAGAACTGCCGCACGAAAGCACACAGTACATGAAATTTCTGGTGTGGCTGCATCTGGACCCCCCGCGGGATGCCGAGGTTCGCACGCGCGTTTCCAAACTCCTGCTGGAGAGGGTAAAAGCGGATGCCATTACACTGTGGGAAGAATTGACTTATCCTGGCTCAGCGAATGCGGATGAGATCAAAAACGTCGCCCGCGAAGCGCTGGATGACGCATCTTTTCAATGGAACGCTGAAGAAAAAAGACGCTTGCGCGCAATTGCAGAATCTGAAACTGATTTAAAAAGCGCAGCTGCATCAAGTATCAATCAGTGAATCATTCCCAGACTATTTTCGAGAGTCAAAATACGAAATGGTATCATTTATGGGAAAATCAACGTAATGGGCCGATTTGTAAATAGTTGATCCCAAAACTCAAAAAAATTCGTCAACTCTTCTGGACGAGTTGAAAATATCCATAAATAACTTGGCTCCAGATAAATTAAACTGCCGCACCAGATGTTTTAGAATCATGAAATTACTAGATTTTTCAGAATATTTTTGCATTTTTGAGCCACAACCCTTAGATTTCAGAACATGAATAAATGGTCGTTGCCCGATATCTTTACGCGGAGGCGATCTGGCAGCATGATACAGTTATTTCTCTATGATTGAGGAACTCCAGCAATTTGGCAGTTTGTCTGTGGCGCACCGAACCGGTGGCGCACCGGTAGAATTGGTGCGTTCCAAAGATGAAGTGGTTTTTCTGGCCTTTGACAACCGGATTCGTCGATTGGTGGAATTGCATGTGTTGCGAGGTGGAAGCACGCTGGATGCGGCAATGAAGCGTTCCGCCTTTGATCGCGCGCGCCAGGCTTCAGAGATTCGCGGTCATGCTTTCATGCGGATTCTTGAAGTGGGTGAGGATCAGGGATTGGTCTATTATACCAGCAACCTTAATGATGGTGAGTTTGTGGAGGACTACGTCAAGCGACGTGGTGCGGTGGCGCCAGCAACCTCTCTGGCGATGGTTTACCAACTGCTCGACGATCTTTTGCAACTGCGGGGGTTTAAGCGTCTGGTTTCACGCATGCATTTGGACCGCGTGCTGGTGACGACTCTGGAAGACACTTTCCTGCAACTGAGAGTGTTTGATTACGGCCTGTCGCAGTTGGATGCCGGGAACGAGGAGCAGAGTGGTGTCCGGCTTGTCGTGGAAGCCTGCCGGTTGATTTTCCTTCTGCTCACCGGGCAGCCATATGCTGGCGAAAATCCGGATCGTTTCCCTGCATTGACGCAGCTTCCCATGAGCTTGCGCACTGCGGTTAGAGCCGCACTCTCCGATCCTGCGAATGCTCCGGCGTCCATCGAGAAGCTGCGCGATGATGTGCGCGAGGCATTCAGCGCCCTCTCAAGCAACATCAAGGCGCGCAATTTCCGCAAACACCTCGTGGTGAACGCCTCGCTGCTGCCGCAGTCGCAGTTGCAGGAGCTTCTGCTCGAAAGCGTCCCAGTTGAAACCATTTTGGGAACGCGCTTTCGTGTTGAGGATGCTGATCACACCCGCCGCTATCCATTCTCAATCCCAGCGATCAATACAAAAGCGGAGCAGGCTGTCACAGTTCATCTGCTGCCACCTTCGCGAATTGTAGAAAAGTCACGCTATGAGGCGGTGCCGCTGCAGATGTGGCGGTTCAATCCTGAACGGCACCCGAACATCCTGCGCTCCCTGAGTCTGTGGGAAAGTCCGGACTGGACCTTCCTGACCGAAGAGCGTGAGCCTGGCTTTGCCCTGAGCCGTCTCATGGCGGAGCGTATCACGCTGAATCCTGCCGAGGTTACGGTGCTGATGCGCCAGATCCGTGCCGGTCTGGATCAGGCGGTGGAATGTGGTGTGCAGCGCGTGGATTTGCACCCTTCTAATATTCTGCTCCGCGTAGGGAAAAACGGACCTTTGCTGGCTCGTGAGCTTGAACGCCTGATGCAGAAGCGGCTCGACGCATGGCCGTCGTTTGTGGTGAAGCTGCGCCCGCACATGACGATGCGCAGTCTATATGAGCCGCTCCTTGTGGACATGGACATCACTGATGGGCAGTTGCAGGAGGAGCACCTGCAGGATCGAGATTTTCGTCATCGTTCTTTCGTCGCCCTTGCGGTCTATTTGCTGACGGGGGAGCGGCAGAGCAGCGGAGTTCCACAGTTTCCCGAATCTGTTCCCGATGCAGCGGCCGCCTATGTGCGTGAATGCATGGAACTGACCAAACGGGTGGGCAAAACCCCCTCCCCAAACGAATTCATCGATAAATTCGACAGCCTGCTTTCTGCGCCGACGGTCGATCTGGCCACGCGCCTGCGTGGCAATGTTGTGGCGATTGAGGAGATGGAAAGCGCCGGATCCGTTTCCGATTTCGAGGACGACTGGGGGACGAGTGCTCCAGAAACTGGCGATTTGGAAACCGCTGAAATCTCTCCCATCAAGCGCGGCATCAAGACACATGATTTTAATTCCTTGCTGGATCAGAAGCGCGGAAAGCCATGGGGGGCTCTGGCCGCCGCTGCTGCGGTGATTCTTGGTGTTGGTGCATGGATGTTCATGGGAGGAAAGGAGCCGACGAGGCCGGAAGTGGCCGCTTCTTCTTCATCAGCCGAAGGACCTCCAAGCACCAAATTCAATCCGCCGCAGACTGTTGAAAAGGCGCCCACCGTGAAACAGCCTGTGAATGCAGTTGCCCAAAGCAAGTCAGGTTCGGATCAACCGGCAGGCGCTAAACCGCAGACTTCACCGTCCGCTGTTGTTACCACCAAAATGTCCACGGCTGTTGCGGTGGCTGTGCCGAATCCCGACAGCAAGCAGCCTACAGCCCCGTTTGTGGGTGAAGTGAAGCCGATGACGAAG
The DNA here is from genome assembly GCA_043770175.1 of Verrucomicrobiales bacterium. Classification (GTDB taxonomy): domain Bacteria; phylum Verrucomicrobiota; class Verrucomicrobiia; order Verrucomicrobiales; family Verrucomicrobiaceae; genus Prosthecobacter. The sequence goes on from JAYVIO010000257.1 coordinate 11,287, forward strand.
CCTGCTGTGGAAAAGCCTGTCGAAACGATGGCTGTAAACGCCGCCGTGTCGCCTGCTGCAGATGACCGGAAACCAGTTGATGCTACTAAGACGCCAGTCCCTGCCGTCAAGCAGCCTGAACCAGATCCAATCACCATTCGCCGTGCCATCGTTCCCACCAAGGAGGAGATCGATCGTATGAAACAGGGCCACGTCGAAAACAGAACGGGGCAAGTGCCCGATCTCTCCACCGCATCGCCTTTGCCGCCGAAACGCAAAGAAAACCCGTGATCATCACCGCCGCCCGCATTTCGATATCGCACCAGTTTAATCGTGGGAATCCTCACGAAAGGGCGGAATTTGCTTGGACTCACGGCGCACTCACAGGTAAAAGTACCTGCGTTGGAAATGTGTGCTGCAAACGAAGCCGCCTTGATAGTGAAGTCCGGGGCATGCCGGATGAAGGATCGGCGGCAGGGCGTGACAGGCCGTTTTCACCATTCGAATCATCGAACGCTACACATCACATTAGTAACCGCGCAAACTAGGAGAGACTGATGAAGGTCAACAACACAATCGTCGTATCAATCGGACAGGCTGGCAATCAAATTGCCGCGTCTTTCTGGAAAACCATCTGTCAGGAGCACGGTATCGACTCGCAGACAGGTCAGACCGCCCAAGGCCAGACTCCCAAAGGCAATTGGAGCGCTTTTTTCTCCAAGCTCGGTGAATCGTCCTCCGGCAGTTATGTGCCGCGTGCCGTCATGATCGATCTTGAGCCCAGTGTGATCGATAACATCAAAGCCACCTCTGGTTCGTTGTTCAATCCTGGCAACCTCATCAGCCGCACCGAAGGCGCGGGTGGTAACTTTGCCGTCGGTTATCTCGGCGCTGGTCGTGAAGTCCTGCCGGAAGTCATGGGCCGCCTCGATGCTGAAATCGACAAGTGTGACAATGTCGGCGGCATCATTGTTTTGCATGCTACGGGTGGCGGCTCCGGCTCCGGCTTCGGTGCCTTGCTCATTGAAACCGTCAAAGAAAAATATCCCGAATTCCCGGTGCTGAGTTGCGCGGTGCTGCCGTCTCCTCAGGTTTCCTCGGTCGTCACCGAGCCTTACAACACTGTCTTCACGCTCAACACGCTGCGCCGTTCCGCCGACGCCTGTCTAATCTTTGACAACGAAGCGTTGTTTGAACTCGCGCATCGCAAATGGAACATCGAAAGCCCCACGGTAGATGACCTGAACCTGCTCATCACTGAGGCGCTGGCCGGTTTGACCGCTTCCATGCGCTTCAGCGGTTTCCTCACCGTTGAAATCAGCCTGCGCGAACTGCTCACCAATCTCGTGCCGCAGCCCTCGCTGCACTTCCTCATGTGTGCCTTTGCGCCACTCACGCCGCCGGATCGCAGCAAGTTCGAGGAAATGGGTGTCGAGGACATGATTCGCAGTCTGTTCGACAACGGCTCCGTTTTCGCGGCCTGTTCGCCGATGGAAGGCCGCTTCCTCAGCACCGCCGTGCTCTATCGTGGCATCATGGACGACAAACCGCTCGCTGATGCTGCCCTCGCCGCCATGCGGGAGCAACTTCCGCTCACCTACTGGATTCCCACCGCATTCAAAATCGGCTACGTCGAGCAGCCTGGCATCTCGCATCGCAAGAGCATGGTGCTGCTTGCCAACAACACTGAGATTGCCCGCGTACTTGACCGGATCTGCCATAACTTTGACAAGCTCTGGCAGCGCAAAGCATTCGCCAACTGGTACCTCAACGAGGGCATGTCCGAGGAGCAGATCAATGCACTCCGCGCTTCTGCCCAGGAGTTGATCCAGAGCTACCAGGTCGCTGAAGAAAGCGGTGCCAAGGCCAAGGTGCAGGACAGTGCGGCCGACATTCCGCGTGGCAATGCCAGTGCGGATGACAGCCGCAGCGGTATGAGCCTGCGTGATCTTGTCGATCGTCGTCGCGCATAACACATCAAATCAAAGGCAGCAGTTAAACAACAGTTTGGAGGAACACCCGTGAGAGAGATTCTGAGCATTCATGTAGGACAATGTGGCAATCAGATCGCCGACCGCTTCTGGCGGCTGGTGCTTCGTGAGCATGGCCTGACCGAGGCCGGCACGCCCAAAGATGGCAGCACCAACGTTGCCGCGAACGCCAACCTGGAGATTTTCTTCCACAAGGTTCGCGATGGGAAATACATTCCACGCGCCGTCCTCATCGACCTCGAACCCGGCGTCATCGCCCGTATCGAAGGCGGCGACATGGCACAGCTCTTTGACGAAAGCTGCATCATCCGCAAAATCCCAGGTGCCGCCAACAACTGGGCGCGCGGTTACAACGTCGAAGGTGAGCGTATCATCGACCAGATCATGAATGTGATCGACGCTGCGGTAGAAAAGACCAAGTCGTTGCAGGGTTTCCTCATGACCCACTCCATCGGCGGCGGTTCTGGCTCCGGCCTTGGTTCGCTCATTTTGGAGCGTCTGCGTCAGGCTTATCCGAAGAAAAAAATCTTCACCTTCTCTGTCGCTCCTTCGCCATTGATTTCCGACTCTGCCGTCGAGCCTTACAACGCTGTCCTTACGCTTCAGCGCATTCTCGACAATGCGGATGCCGCCGTGCTGCTCGACAACGAGGCGCTGTTCCGTATCGCGAAATCGAAGCTGCACCGGAGCCCGAACTACATGGACCTCAATCACATCATCGCACTCATCATGAGTTCGGTGACGGCGTCCCTGCGGTTCCCAGGCAAGCTCAACACTGACCTCAGCGAGTTTGTGACCAACCTGGTGCCATTCCCCGGCAATCATTTCCTCACCGCATCCTTCGCCCCCATGCGTGCCCCAGGGCAGGAGGGACAGGTGCGCATCAATTTCCCCGACATTGCGCGTGAAACCTTCTCGCAGGACAACTTCACTGCCGCCATCGACTGGACCAACGGTGTCTATCTCTCCGCCTGTGCGTTGTTCCGTGGTGACGTGAAGGCCAAGGAAGTTGAGGAAAACATGGCCGCCATCCGCAAGAGCCTCAACTTCGCCAGCTACGTCCCCACCGGCGTCAAGATCGGAGTGGCTGAGACCGCGCCAGAAGGCTTCGCCTCCAGCGGTCTTGCTCTCGTCAATCACACCGGCATCGCCGCTGTATTTGAGCGTCTTATCACCAATTTTGACATCATGTTCGACAACCATGCCTACACGCACTGGTATGAAAACAACGGCGTCTCACGTGACATGATGGCGCATGCGCGCAATACCATCGTTAATCTCGCCCAATCCTACCGCGACGCCAGCTAGCCGGGACTCAGACGACAACTCGGCTCAGGATCACGACGACCAACCTCTAACCCAACGTGGATACCGCCTTGGAGCGCCAAATTGCCTCCGCCTCCCGCAGTGTCGAGGAGGCGCGGCGGCTTGCGTACCACGATCCGATCCGTGTCGGCGCTTTGGTGGAGCAGATCAGCGTTCTCGCCGATCTGCGCCAGAAGGAGGGAGATTTTCGCAAGGCGGAATCTCTTTATCGTGAGGCGCTGTTCCGCGCCCAGGAACTGCGCAGACAAGACCCCGATCTGCTCACCGGAATCTATTCCCTGCTTGCGCATTTGTATGATCGCTGGGGTCGAATGGACAAGGCGGCGGAATTTTACGAACTGGCCCTCAACATCAGCGCCGATAACGGCCTTGCTGACACCGACAAGGTGGCCACGATCAAAAACAACCTCGCGATGATCTTCAAGCAACTCCGCCACTTCGACAAGGCGGAGCGATATTACTGCGAGGCGCTCGAAACCTTCCAGCGTCTTGATGGTGAGCAAAGCTCCCGAGTCGCCTCCGTGTACAACAATCTCGGCGTTCTCTACTACAGCAGCATGGATGTGGATCGTGCACAGGCCATGCATGAACGGGCGCTGGCCATCCGGCAGAACTTGAATGAAAGCCAGATGGATCCCGCCGACCTCTCCCAGACCTTCATCAATCTCGGAGCTGTCTACAAAGCCTCCGGCGATTTCCAGAAAGCCGAAGCCTGTGTGGATCGCGCCAAACGCATTCGCGCCGCGATGAACGGTTATCATCCGAATCCTCGCCGTTCAGCCTCCCTGCTGATCGACAAGAGCCTGTGACAACAGCTTTCAAGGCCAGGATCAATACAGCTCAACGGGTGAGCGTTTGCCGTCCTCGACACTTAGATTTTTAGCACCTTCTTCGCCGAGCGTGGCAACGCGGAGATCCCAGATGTCGCGATTGATCGCGGCAAAGCGGTCGAGATCAAACTTGTCCGGCTTCACGAGGCGCTTCTTGGTTTGCTCAATGCGGACCAAAGCATCATGAAGCGCCGAATCTTCGACGCCTTCGAGGTGCTGGCGTGCCAGTTCGACCATTTCAACGCGGTGACAGATCATGACGAGGTCGTTGCCGGCCCGCACGGCCTCCTGGATGGCCTGCTCAAAGGTGACTTCATTCAAAATGGCGCCCATGTCGAGATCGTCGGTCATGGCGAGACCGTCGAAGCCATACTGATGACGCAGCAGCTTCGTCACGATGTTATGAGACAGGCTGGCGGGCCAGCGTCCACGATCGGGATCGTACGCGGTGTAGTTGCTGTGGCAGGTCATCACGCTGTCGAGTTCCGGCAAAAGTGCCGAGTAGGGCAGCAGCTCGCTGCGCTCCATTTCCTCGCGGCTCTTGGTGATGACGGGCAGGAATTCATGCGGATCGCAATCAGCGGGGCCGTAGCCGGGGAAATGCTTGCCGCAGGATAGGATGCCCTCCGCGCGCATGGCGCGATTAAAGATGCCGGCGTTGTTGATCACCTGCTGTGGATTGCGGCCGTAAGTGCGACCTTTGAGGGAATTGTCCGCCGCATCATCGTACGAGATGTCGAGAACGGGACAGAGATCGAGATTGAAGCCGAAATGACGCAGAATCTGGCCGGTAAGCCTGCCATGTTGCTTGATCAGTGCGGGGTCTCCCTTGTCGCGCAGCGCCTTGGCGTTCGGTGGTTCCTCGCCAATGAGGCGAAGCCGCGACACTCGACCGCCTTCTTGATCAATCGTGATGAAAGGTTCGATGTCAGAGATGTCACGCAGGTCGTCAATGAGCTTGCGGAGCTGCTGTGGTGTCTGGATGTTACGTCCGAATAAAATAAAACCGCCGGGCTGGAGTTTCTTGAGGCGGGCTGCGGTTTCAGGGGTGAGTTCCAGGCCGGGAACGCCCATAAGGAGAAGCTGGCCTAGTTGGCGGGAGGAGGTCATGATGGATACTGTTCAGAGGATTAGGCGTCGATCGATCAGGTCGGCAAAATCGGCGCAAGGGGTGTCAAGGGTCGTTTTGCTAAAAGTTTGAGAAGAATTGGGGGTTTTAGGCTCTCAAGATTGCGACTCAGGCGTTTCTTTTTGCAAAAGAAGGGGGGGTGGGTTGACGGAGGCGGCAAAACTTTTTATCATGGGCGCGTCCGTGAGGCAACTCGCGGGCCACACTTGCAAGCTTCCTCAGCTCCGCATTTCGTGCCAATCGGTCCTCCATCGTTGTTGGTTGCTGGATCGCTACGGAACCCTCCGGCTACGCATGCCGGAGGGTTCTCTGTTTCTAGGTCAGTGCGTTGAATCAATGTGAGCAAGTGTGTGATTAGTCTGTGAGCAACACGCGAACAACATTCACTCGGCACCAAGCTGACGTGCCCATTGAATGGCCCGCAGCATGCCCGTCGCCTTGTTGACCGTCTCCTGGTATTCATTGGCAGGAATCGAATCGGCCACGACACCTGCGCCGGCCTGCACATAGGCCTTGCCATCCTTCACCACGCAGGTGCGCAGCGCGATGCAGGAATCGAGATTGCCGTCGAAGCCGAAGTAGCCCACCGCCCCCGCATAGGCGCAGCGTTTGCTCTTCTCGCACTCGTTGATGATTTCCATCGCGCGCACCTTTGGCGATCCGCTCACTGTTCCGGCGGGGAAGGTGGCGCGCATCACGTCGTAGGCCGTCTTGTCAGCACGCAGGCGGCCATCGACGTTAGAGACGATGTGCATGACGTGCGAGTAGCGCTCGATGATCATCAGATCACTGACGCGCACAGTGCCGTAATCGGCCACACGTCCGACATCATTGCGCGCGAGATCGACGAGCATGATGTGCTCGGCGCGTTCTTTGGGGTCGTTCAGCAGTTCCAGGGCCAGCGCATCGTCCTCTTTGGCGGTTTTGCCTCTCCAGCGTGTGCCGGCGATGGGGCGGATGTCGATCCGACCGTTCATGCACTTCACATGCACCTCCGGTGAACTGCCGACGAGCGCGAAGCCCTGGGGGAAGTCGATGCAGAACATGTACGGGCTGGGATTCACATGCCGCAGCGCCCGGAACAGATCCAGCGTGGTGCCGTTGTAGTCGGTTTCAAAGCGTTGCGACGGCACGCCTTGGAAAATGTCGCCAGCGCCGATGTACTCCTTCATCTTGAGCACCATCGCTTCGTATTCCTCGCGCGTGGTGTTGCTCACCGGAGCTGGCAATGCGTCATGACCGGCCGGGGCGAAGGTTTGCAGCGGCTTGGCGGCCAGCGGCTGCTCCAGTTTGGCAATCACGCCTGCGATCTGCTCACGTGCCCACTCATAGGCCAGCTCCAGCGTCGCATGCTCGTCCGTGTGCACATTGGCGACGATGGAAAGCCTGCGCGTGCGGTGATCAAACACGAGTACCGTGTCCGTGATCATGAACACCATGTCCGGCAGGCCGAGTTCATCCTTTTTTGGCGCGGACAGCGTCGGTTCAAAGAAGCGCACCATGTCATAGGCCAGGTAGCCGACCGCCCCGCCATGGAACACCGGCAGCGGCTGCGCTTCGAGTGGGCGGAAGGGTTGCATCAGTGTCTGCAACTCCGTCAATGGATCGCCGGTGGTGGTAAAGCTGCGCTTCTTTCCGCGCTCCTCGATTTCGATCTCGCGGCCGCGTGCGGTGAAGATGATGCGTGGCGAACTGCCCAGCAGCGAGTAGCGTCCCGAGTGCTGCGTGAGTTCGGCGGACTCCAGCAGGAAGCCGCAGCGGCCGTCGTGGATCTTTTGGAAGGCCGAGAGCGGCGTTTCGTAGTCGGCGGCGAGTTCCGCCATCACCGGCACGAGATTACCCTTCTGCGCGAGCGATTGGAAGGTGGCGAAGTCGGGCTGAAGATGAAGCTGGGGCATGCGCGGCGGGAAACGAGCGCGCATTCTGGATGCAAATGCGCCCGCTGGCAACGGCGCTTCAAAGCGCAGCACGAATCGCGTTCAGCAGATCAGGATAGGCATCGAAGGCCTGGAAGTGTGGAAACTGCGCCTGAATGCTCGCAGGAGCGTGGAAAAAGAAACCCACATCAGCTTCGCCGAGCATCGTCGTGTCGTTGAAGGAATCACCAGCGGCGATCACGCGGTAGTTGAGCGCTTTAAAGGCCGCCACGGACTTCTGCTTCTGGTTCGGCTGGCGCAGCTTGTAGCTCACGATGCGACCATCGGCGGCAATTTCGAGCTGGTGGCAGAAGATCGCCGGCCAGGCGAGCTGTCGCATCAGCGGCTGCGCGAATTCAGCAAACGTGTCGCTCAGGATGATCACCTGCGTGATGGAGCGCAGCTCATCGAGGAATACCTTTGCGCCTTCCATCGGTGCCAGCGTGCCGATCACCTGCTGAATGTCCGGCAGCTTGAGGCCGTGCGCGTCGAGAATCTTCAGGCGGCTCTGCATGAGCACGTCGTAGTCCGGTTCATCGCGGGTGGTGCGGCGCAGTTCGGGAATGCCGGTCTTCTCGGCAAAGGCGATCCAGATTTCAGGCACGAGAACGCCTTCGAGGTCGAGGGTGACGATGGTTTGCTGCTTCATCGCGTGGAGATGTCATGGGATGCGCTGCTTGTCCAGCGAAGTGCACCCGTTTGCCTTCAAGAATGGTGCACAGACTGGCAAGGCACGCGGAGCCGGCACGAGAGATGTGGCGTTTGTTGCAGCATGAAAATCGACAATGAGCTTTCGCGAACAGCCGCGCAGTTGGTGGCAAAGTGTCGCAACGCCGTGCTGGCCACCTCAGACTCCAGCGGTCATCCGCATTCCGCTTGGATGACCACTCAGGTCACCAGCGATCTGGAGGAGGTTGTCTCGATCACGGCTCCGACTTCGCAAAAAGCCGCCATCCTGCGTGGCAATCCGCAGGCAGAATGGATGTTTGCCTCGCCCTCGATGGAAACCATCGTCTATCTCTCCGGTCACACGCGGCTCATCGAAGGCGATGCGGCGAAGCGCTACTGGGACCAGATGGCCGGCAAGGCGCAGGCTTACTACCGCAAATACTGCGAGACGGAGGACTACCACAAATTCGCCGTCATCCGCACCGAGGTGAGCAAGATCGTGCTCTGCAAACCCTACGCCTACACGAAGACCATCGTCTTTGACAAGGCAGCACAGGCGAATGCCGCCGCTTCCTAGCTCAGGCCTGAGTCACGGTGCGTGGCACCTCCACGGCCTCGCACTTCTCACGCCAGCCGGGAAAATTCCACGCATTGGGGAATCCCTCGCACTGTGCTGGCTTCACCGGCTGGATGCGGCAGACATTCACACCTTCGAGGAACAGGCACTCGCCGTTCGGCTTGTCGATGATGCTCAGCCCGGTGCGGTTGGCGTTCAGCCGTGTGCATTGCTCGACGAAGTCGATGCGCGGCATGTCCAGAAACGTCGCGATGCGCGTGATCTCATCGTCCGTCACCCGCACGTCGCCGGGCCAGCGGCAGCAGTTGCCGCAGCGCTGGCAGGCATAATAAGGCGTGGTGGTGTCAAGCGGGGAGGCTGCAGGCATGAAAAGTATTCTGTTCGCACGTTCGGGCGCGGGAGGCATAGTTCGTGCGATGAATCGGTTCCTGCAACGAAGGTTTGAAGTCCGCCGCCCCCTGCTGCGGTGCGTGCTGTTGTCGTGATGAAACTTCATCTGCTGCCCTCCATCACCCTCCTGCCACCGCCGCATGACACGGCGGAGGATGTGCAGATCATCGAGGAGTGGGCGCGTGGCCTCGACTGGGTGAAGTGGCTGCTGGGCAGCGTGCGCGCGCGGATGGAGGCGCTGCTCGTCGAAACCGCCACACAGCCGGTTGCCGCCGCATGGAATGAGTTCGCCGAAGGCCGGCTGCGTGACGAGATCGGCCCGGCGCTCAGAGCCGCCTGGCAGGCGGCTCAAGCGGGTGAGGTGGCGGATCTTATCGCTGCCGATGCCAGTTTGACCGCACTCCTTTCACCAGCGGCAGGCGCACGCAGCATTCAAGCGGGGGCCGTGCTGCTGAAATCAACACGGCATGCCCGCTACCAAGGCGTGCTGGGCCGTTTGCGCGAGGCGGTAGAGCAGGGGAGCTGCAGCGGCCACATCTCCGTCGTGTGGGCGGCGGTGGGACACTTTTTCCAGCTCAGCCTTGCCAATGTGATCGCCGAATACCTCCATTTGGAATGGGACATCGCCGTGCGTGACGAGCTTGATCAAGCCAAGCCCACAGGGCGTCACAGCATCGTCGGCCTCACCAGCCAAATCATGCATACTGCGTCAGCAGAGTCCGCGCTGCGTGTGGTGGATGCTTGAGGCACTTCTTCACCCACGCCAGCGCTTCCGGTAGTTCCGCCGCTCAGAAGGCGGGATCGCGAATGGGAGACGTCGGGCGTCGTTTCCGGTCGCTGTCGGTGCCTGAAGCCCGTCCTGCTCACGGATTTGCCGCAGAGGGGCCAAGAGGCAGAGGGCGCAGAGAATGGAAACCTCTGCCCTCTCTGCTCCTCTGCCTCACTGCGGTAAAGCCGAACCACTCTTCAGACCTCTGTGCTCCTCCGTGGCCTCTGTGGTGAAATCAACGGTGTGGACAGCCGGGAGCTTGGGATCAACCACAGAGGGCACCGAGAGGCACAGAGGAATGCATTTCAGAACGCTTCAGTTCAAATCCTGATCTCTGGGCCTTCCTCCCTTCGCAGGAGCGTCCATGAGGAGCCTTGGCGGCGGAAGGTGTGGCAAACCTCTCCGTTGACACTTTCACCGCGTCGCCTCATTGTAGAAACATGACAGCCACGATTCAAAAATGGGGAAACAGCTTGGCTTTGCGCATTCCTCTGCCAGTCGCCAAGCAAATTCATGTGCAGGAAGGCGATTCGGTGTCGCTCAAGGTCGGTGTTTCCGGCCTGACGGTGAAGCCGCTGCCCAAACGTCCGAGTCTGGATGACTTGCTGGCACAGGTGACTCCTGAGAATCTTCATTCTGCCACGGAATGGGGTGCGGATGTTGGCCGGGAGGTGCTGCCTGCATGAAAGCCAAGGCTCCGCCGGTTCCGGAACTTGGAACGATTGGTTGGCTCGTCTTTGATCCGCAGGCTGGCCGTGAACAGGCTGGCCGCCGCCCCGCCATCGTGCTGAGCCACACGCGCTACAATGAAAAGACCGGCCTCGCCGTCTTCTGCCCCATCACCAGCCGCGTGAAAGGTTACCCTTTCGAACTCGCCGTGCCTGCGGGCCTGCCCGTGTCCGGTGTCGTGCTCTGCGACCATGTGCGCTCACAGCATTGGAAGGAACGAAAATGGCAGCCGATCTGCAAGGTGCCGCCCAGCTTTGTCCACGAGGTCATGGCACGCACGCTGACCTTGTTCGACGTGGCATGATCGAGCCAGTCGTTGCTTTGGGAGAAGTCATGAACCGCTGATGAGACGCTAACAAGACGCTGATGTTCTGATCTCTGGATTAGCGTCAAATCAGCGTCTTATCAGCGGTTTAACCTCTTCTTGGACACCTCCAGACTTCAAATCCTGATCTCCGGGCCTTTCTCCCGTCGCAGCAGCGTCCATGAGGAGCCTTGGCGGCGGAAGGTGTGGCGGACTTGGGTGAGGTTGGGGGACTGGTGGCCGATGGAAAGGACGGTGGTGATCGTGTCGGCGGTTTGGGACTCGATGTTGAGGGTCACACGGGTGGCGAGTGCATCGTCGGAGCAGCGATGGCTCCAGGTGAGCGCGGGCCAATCCTTCACCGGGGCGGTGTAGGTCTCGGACGCATGCCGCAGCGTGAAGCCGGGCAGATCCCGTTGCAGCGCGGCGATCTGTCCGGGACTCTGGCTGAGGTAAAACTCGCCGATGTCCGTGTGTCGCGGTAGTTCATCGCATAGGGCCATCAGCACTGCCGTGTAACGGGGCGACGGTGGCAGATCGCCGGGTTCGCGAGCGTCTGAGACGTAGGGCGTCTTGGTGGTCGCGCAGGAGGCGAGGGTGAGGAGGGTGGTGAGCGCAAAGAGGATGACAGACTTCATTTTAAACTCATTTGGACTGATCCACGCCTAACTGAAACGAAACGGGTGGGAGTTCGGGCGCGTCGTGGACACCGGAGACGGCAAAGGTGGATTCGGTGACTTCGTAGTGGTCTTGACCCAAAGAGCGTACCAAGACAGCTCGTGATGGGTGCTCGGGTTTGTTCGTGTGCGAAATCAGTTCGATGCGGTCGCCGTTGCGCATCCAAGTGCCGAGAGAACCTCGTGATTGCCATCCGAGAAGCTTCGACGACGGTAAGCGTGTCAGTTTGATCTCGTAGTAGTCCGGTTGAAACAGGAGTAGTTGAACCTCAAGATCCTCAGATCGCCCGGAAAGAGAAAGTTTGAGCCCAGATTTCGATGAGCGGCGGAATTGGCGGATGAGTTCAGGCAGGACGAAAATTATAGCCCAGAACCCCGCATCGACGATCAACCCCAACCAAGCTAGATGCCGCCAGTTGGGATCAAAAAGCAGCCCCAGCAAGATCAGGAGGCCACCCAGAGGCGGAACCATCGAGTGGAACTTCTTGGTGACGAGCGATGTGATCAGGCAAGCCCAGTTCAGGATGACGAAGATGGCTCCGACAGATATGAGGGCTTTTGTAAGGAGCTGCATCTCTCCGTGACTTTTCAGAGCTGCCTGAGCCTGCCTTCGATGACTTTGGGTGACTGACGCAAGTCAATCACGGCACCGACGAGAATCCGTGTTCCGGTGACAGAGTAGAAGATGCCGAAATGGCTCCGCGTAACAACAAGTCGGCGAATCCGGGCTTTGTAATGCATGGGACCGGCTTCGGGGAAGAGGTGTAGGATGCCGAGGGCGTTATCGACCCGCAGATAGGCTCGCTCGCCTTGAGTCGCGCAGATGCTCAGCAGGTCGCTTTGCGCTCCCTGAAGCAGGACGATCTCATGACTGCTCACGGCAGGCGGAACTTGCGTTTGAACTCCTCCAGCGTCATCGCCGTGCTGGGATCGCGCTCGTAGTCGGCGAAGCGCTGTTCGACCACATCGAGGATGGCCTGATTCGTTGGCAGTTCCTGCTGACGTTCGCTGACCTCGTCCCACAGCTCGACGGCGAGTGTCCATTTGTCTTCGATGCTCATGCCCGTGAGGGCGGGGAGTGTCTCGGCGATCATAATACGCCAAGAATGCCATGAGGGCGGCTGCGCGACAAGAGGGATGTTCGGGGTCGACTTGAAACCTGAAACGCGAAACGGAGCGGTAGGATCGAGGACGAGTAGGAGGACGAGGACGATTTCTGGACTCTACGCTCTTTGCCCTTGGCACTACGCTTTGGCACTACCACCCGCTTTTCACATTCCACACCTCAACCAAGTCCTTCGGCAGATCGGTGATGAAGCGGCTGGGACGCATCATGATGTCGCCGTCTCTGGCTTGGTGGTTGATAACGGGGTAGGTGAGGTAGAGTTCGTCCTTGGCGCGGGTGACGGTTACGTAGAAGAGGCGGCGCTCTTCTTCGAGGGCGGTGTCGCCGCCTTCGTCGATGGCGCGTTTGTGGGGGAACATGCCGTCGGCGAGCCAGATGGCGAAGACGACTTTCCATTCGAGGCCTTTGGCTTGATGGCCGGTCGTCAGCGTGACGGCGTCGCGGTCCTGCTGCTGCTGGTCGGGTTTGTTGTCGGTATCGACGCCGCTGAGCAAGGAAAGCTGGCTGAGGAATTCGAGGGGATCGGTGAAGCGGTCGCTGAAGTTGCTGAGCTGTTCGAGATCCTGCTGGCGCTGTTCGTAGTTTTTGAACTTGGTCTTCATGTAGTCCTCGTACACGCCTTCGACGATGCTGCGGATCATTAGGGCAGGGGCGGCGGGTCGGCCTTCGGCTCCGATCATCTCATCGAGCACGTAGGCGACTTGATCCCAGGTTTCCTTGGCCTTCTTCGGCACTTTGAGCGGCAGCAGGATCGCGGAGAAGCTGGCGGGCATGGCTTCGGACTTGGCGGCGTCGGATTTGAGCCAGTCGGTCCAGAGTTTGACGGCGCTGGCGTTGCCGATGCCGGGGATGAGGCGGACCATGCGCATGAAGCTGACTTCGTCCTGGCGGTTGACGGCGAACTTCATGAAGGCGGCGACGTCTTTGACGTGCGCCTGCTCGAAGAAGCGCAAACCGCTGGTGATTTGAAACGGGATGCCGCGCTGGGTGAGCTCCATCTGCACCTCCATGCTGTGGAAGTGGGCGCGGTAGAGGATGGCGATGTCGTTGAGGTCGAGGCCCTGCTCGTCCTGCAACTCCAGGATGCGTTGCGCGATGAAGGCGGCCTGGGCGGAGGAGGAATCGAGCGCGACGAGCGCGGGCAGCGTGCCGCTGGACTCGCGGGCGGGGCGCAGGGTCTTCGGCACCTGGCCGCGATTCATGGCGATGGCGGCATTGGCGAGGTTCAACACCTCGGGGACGCTGCGGTAGTTGATCTCGATCTTATGCGTGCGGGCGCGGGGCCAGTGCTCGGCGAAGTTGAGGATGTTCGAGACATCGGCACCGCGCCAGGAGTAGATGGACTGCGCGTCATCGCCCACGACGGTGAGGTTTCCCTGCGGGCCGGTGAGCAGCTCGATGAAGCGGCACTGGAGGCTGTTGGTGTCCTGATACTCATCGACGAGGATGAACTCGAACTGGCGGCGGTAGCGCTCCAGCAGGTCTTCGTTTTCCTCCAAGAGCTGCACAGTGAGCGAGAGCAGGTCGTCGAAGTCCATGCAGTTGGTCTCGCGCTTCTTGTCCTGGTAGAGCTTGCGCAGCTTCAGGATGCCCTCGGCGACTTGCTCAAAGTAAGGATAACGCGAGGTGATGATCTCCGGGAGCTTGGTGAGCGTGTTGTCGGCGAGCGAGTAGATGTCGCCGAGGACTTCGGCCTTGGGGAACTTGTAGCTGGTGACGTCGATGCCGCTGGCACCGATGACGGTCTCCATGAGATCCTTTTGATCCTCGCGGTCCATGATGGAGAAGCCTTTGCGGTAGCCGAGGCGCTCGGCGTTGTAGCGCAGCAGGCGGTTGCCGATGGAATGGAAGGTGCCGCCCCAGAGTCGGCTGGCATCGAGCGAAACGAGCGCCTGCACGCGCTCCAGCATCTCGCGCGCGGCTTTGTTGGTGAAGGTGAGCAGCAGGATCGACTCCGGCGGGATGCCGTTGTCCAGCAACCACGCGACGCGGTAGGTGAGCGTGCGCGTCTTGCCCGATCCCGCGCCTGCAATGACCAGCGCCTGCCCCGGCGGACTGGTGACGGCGGCATACTGCTGCTCGTTCAGCTCCGCCTTGTAGTCGATGCGGGGGGCGGAGTCGGGAGCGTGATGCAGCGTGTAGTTGCGGGGCATGGGGGGGAGGTAGAGGGGAGCAGTCAAGAGGTCAAGGAATGGTCAAGCGGTCAACGTGGTGGCGTCTTGACGATCTTGACTCCTTGACGGCGAAGCCAGCTTGACCGCAGAGCGCTAGACCCACGAAACACACGAAAGGGCACGAAAAGGGGAGGCGGAGGTTTCAGTCAGGCGTTCCGGAGTTCAACAGGAGACAGCAAAGAAAACGGAGATTTCAGAAACTTTGTGGTCTTCGGTGTCTTCTATTCAATCAGATGATTTTCAGCCCCTCGACAAATCCTGCTCATCAAAGTAGAATCCAGTCATGACAGCCACCGTGGAGCGCATCAAACAGGAAATCCGAGGCCTCGATCCCTCGGATGTCGAAACGCTGCTGCGTGATCTTCAAAATGAGTATGTGATGCCATCTCCAGTCGATGACGAGGCATCCGTCGAAGCCGCATGGGATGCGGAGATCGACCGTCGGGTGCAGGAGATCGAAGACGGCACGGTCCAGTTGCTCACCGCCGAAGAATCTGAGCGCCGCGTGGACGCCGTGTTTGCCAGACACGGGATTCAACGCCGCACCGCATGACAAGCGCATCGGTGAGGCGAAGCATATGTTCTGATCCGCCACTTCCACGGCCCTCGAATTCCTTGGCAAGGGCATATTCTGCCAGCTATCGGCCGCTGTCATTTTCACACACCAAATTTCTGCGTCTTCTCAACAGCAACGTCACGGAAGCTCCAGCTAGAAGTAAGGTGCGCGAAGGTTCTGGGATACCACCTGGCAGAGGTGTGCCTGTTGGTGTGAGTAACCAAGCTTGGGTATTGCTGCCGTCCTCGGTGAAGCCAACAATCCAACCACTATCATTGATCGCTCGGGCACTCCCCAAGACGTAACCATTGAGTCCCGTAGTCAACGTGTTGAGGTCATACATCGTCCCGTTGTCGTAGAGAAAGGAGTGTTCGGCACCGTCGCCTGTGATGCTCGATCTTCCCACAATTTGACCATTGTTATTCAACCCAAACGCCAGACTTTGAGAACCACCGAGAGTGCCGAGATCGGTCATGCTGCTTGATGAATATGAGAACGCATGCATTGCGCCCCCAGTGATGGTGGAATAACCGACGACTTGCCCAAAGTTGTTGATGTCGCTGCCAGAGCTTAAACCGCCCCCAAGTGTTCCAAGCAGGGTTGTGGTCCCTGCGGAATATAGAAATGCCTCAGTGCCTCCTCCTGGAAGCTGACCACCGCCAGTTACCTGCCCGGAATTGTTGATTGCAGCGCCTTCATGAAACGCACCAGCGCCGATAAATTGACCAACGACCTGCCCGGAGGCGTTGATGCCATAACCATAACTTGTCGTGCCGCCGTTCGTTCCAAGGTCACTGATGCTGCCGCTAGAAAACAAAGCGGCATGAGGGAAAAACGCACCTGGACTGGTGAAAGAAACCCAACCCGTCACCTGACCGGAGTTGTTAATCGAAAAGCCCTCACTTTCCCTGCCTGAGACTCCATCCAAGTCAACCATTACGCCCCCGGCATACAAGAACGCATGGAGGTTGCCACCTGTGGCGGAGGATCCCGTTATTTGCCCTGAGTTGTTGATGTCCAGCGCGTAGCTTCTCGTTCCTCCAAGTGTGCCGAGATTTGTGAACTGATATGTGGTAACAGCCTGAAGCGCGGGGGCAAAAAACAATGTTCCGCCCAAGAGATACACCGCCAAGCAAATGCTTTTATGTGATGCCGGTTTCATAACGTCACATTTCAGTATGAAAGATGAGAACCGCAAATCATTTAACAGGTCACACGATTCTTCTGTGCCTATCGTTAATGCGCCTGGAGCCAGTTCAAGCCCGTCCCGGCTTCGACCTCCACCGGCACGCCATCGAGTGGTAACGCGTTCTTCATCGCATCGAGAATGATCGCACGCGCTTGATCGACTTCGCTCTCGGGCATCTCGAAGAGGAGTTCGTCGTGGACTTGGAGGAGCATGCGGGTTTTGAGGCCGGCTTGTTTCAAGGCGGTGGCGACGTGGATCATGGCGAGCTTGATCATGTCGGCGGCAGTGCCTTGGATGGGGGTGTTCATGGCGACGCGTTCGGCGGCTCCACGAATGGTGGCGTTGCCGCTGGTGATGTCGCGAATCGTGCGGCGGCGGCCGGTGAGGGTTTCGACGTAGCCGCGGGTTTTGGCGTCTTCGACGATCTGCTCCATGAAGCGCTTCACGCCGGGGAACTGCTTGAAGTAGTTGTCGATGATGGTGGCGGCCTCGCCGCGTGGAATGCCGAGGCGCTGGCTCAAACCGAAGGCGGAGATGCCGTAGATGATACCGAAGTTGACCATCTTGGCGGTGCGGCGCATCTCGGGCAGGACGCCGTCGAGTTCGACGCCATAGACACGCGCGGCGGTGGCCTGGTGAATGTCGAGACCTTGGGCGAAGGCTTCGATCATGGCTTTGTCGCCGCTGAGCGCGGCCATGACGCGGAGTTCGATCTGCGAGTAGTCGGCGCTCATCAACACCCAGCCTTCGAAGCCGGGTACAAAGGCCTTGCGGATCTCGCGGCCAAGGTCGGAGCGGATGGGGATGTTTTGCAGGTTCGGATCGCTCGATGCCATGCGGCCGGTGGCGGCCATGAGCTGATGGAAGGTGGTGTGGACGCGGCCGGTGACCTTGGAAACGGCATGCGGCAGCGCTTCGACGTAGGTGTTGTTGAGCTTGGTGACCTCTCGGTAGTCGAGGATGTCCTGAATGATGGGATGCAGGCCCATGAGCGACTGGAGGACTTGCTCATTGGTTTGATACTGGCCAGTGGCGGTCTTCCTGGGCTTGTCGGTGAGTTTGAGGCGCTCAAAGAGCACTTCGCCCATCTGTTTCGGGCTGTTGAGGTTGAAGGGGCCACCTGCGGTCTCGTGGATGCGCTTTTGCAGTTCGGCGGCTTTCTTGTCGAGCTCGACGCCGTACTCGCGCAAGGCCTGCACGTCGATTTTCACACCGAAATTCTCCATGCTGGTGAGCACGGGGATCAAAGGTGACTCGATGGTGTCAAACACGCGCGTCTGGCCATGTGGAGCCATTTCGGGCCGCAGTTTGGCGGCGAGTTGCCAGGTGACATCGGCGTCCTCGGCGGCGTAGTCGGCGACTTTGCGCGCATCTTCTGCCGCGACATCGGCCATGGTCGATTGACTGAACAAATCGTCCTTTTCGACACCGATGAGCGCGGTGATGGGGACGGGCGTGTAGTGCAGGTAGGTCTCTGACAAGAAGTCCATGCCGTGACGCTGCTCAGGCTCGATCAAGGCATGCGCGAGCATGGTGTCGAAATACGGACCGGTGACCTCGACGCCGTGCGCGAGGAGCACGCTGAGGTCGAACTTGAGGTTGTGGCCGATTTTCTCGATGCCTTCGCGCGTGAGCACGTCGCGGAATTCTTCGAGCACGGCCTTTGCGGCGGCTTTGTCGCGTGGGAAGTGCGCGAACCAGCCTTCGTGCGCTTTCCATGAGAAAGCGATGCCGACGATATTCGTGTCGCGTGGATCAAGGCCGGTGGTTTCGAGGTCGAAGCAGAAGGATTTCTGCTGGGCGAGTTGGGCGAGGAGGTTTTGACGTTCTTCGGCACTCTGCGCGAGGTGATAAACGTGCGGCGTGTCGGCGATGGTGGTGAGTTTCGCAGCGACAGGAGCCTCGACTTCCGCAGCAGCGAAAAGATCGCTCGGCGCGGCTTCAGCAGCGGTTTTGCGGCCACGACCAGCCTTGAAGTCATCGCCATAGAGACGGCGGCCAAGGGCGTTGAACTCGAACTCGGTGAAGAAGGCCTTCAGCGCCTCGTCGTTGTGCGGTTTGAGGATGAGATCGGCGACTTCGGCATCGTAAGGCGCGTCCACGAAGATGGTGGCGAGCTTTTTGGAGAGCAGGGCGTCGTCTTTGCTGGCTTCGAGCTTTTCCTTCTGCTTGCCTTTGAGCTGGTCGGTGTTGGCGAGCAGGTTTTCGACACTGCCGAATTGCTGGATGAGCGCGGTGGCGGTTTTTTCGCCAAAGCCTTTCACTCCAGGGATGTTATCGACGGCATCGCCCATGAGCGCGAGGATGTCGATGACCTGCTCGGGCCGCTCGATGCCCCAGCGCTCGCAGACTTCCTTCACACCGAGGATTTCCGTGTCGGCACCCTGGCGGCCCGGTTTGTAGATTTTGACGTGCTCGGAGACGAGCTGGCCGAAGTCTTTGTCCGGCGTGACCATGAAGGTCTCGATGCCTTCTTTCTCCGCCCGTTTGGCGAGGATGCCGATGATGTCGTCCGCCTCGTAGCCATCGCGCACGAGGATGGGCACGTTCATGGCCTCCATGAGGCGTTTGATCTGCGGGATGGCCATGCTGATGTCCTCTGGCATCTCCTCGCGCTGCGCTTTGTAGGCGGGGAACATCTCATGGCGCGGAGTGGGCGCGGATGTGTCCAAGGCGACGGCGAGATGCGTGGGCTGCTGATTTTTGAGGATGTCGAGCAGCGTGTTGGCGAAACCGTAGAGCGCGGAGGTGTTCAGCCCATCGCTGGTACGGATGGGGGCTTTGATGAAGGCAAAGTGCGCGCGGTAAAGCAGCGCCATGCCATCGAGGAGGAAGAGGCGTTGAGACATTCGCCGCCAGACTAGGCGGGCGGGAGGCCGGTGCAAACGATGCTCGGCTGTTAGGAGTCCCGCCTTCAGGCGGCAGAGCGTGGCAAATGCGAGGGTGGGGCGAATCGTTCACGCCTCGGTGCTGTCGAGCGGTTTTCCGGCTAAAGCCGGGACTCCGAACGTTTCAAGCACCCTGCAACGTGAGCGCGGCGTCTTCCATGGCGCGGCTGGCTTCGGTCTCGTCATTGACGACCTGAGTAGCGCCGAGACGTTTCAAACGATCCACATCGGAACTGAAACG
>JAYVIO010000258.1:0-10665 GCA_043770175.1 Verrucomicrobiales bacterium
GAGCAGCCGCTTTACGCGAGCTGGGACTCGAAGGGTCGCATGTGGGTCACGCAGTATCGCCAGTATCAGTTTCCGGCCGGTTTGAAGATCGTCAGTTACGACCAGCACCTGCGTGCGAAGTTCGACAAAGTGCCGCTGCCGCCGCCGCGTGGTGAAAAAGGCGCGGACAAGATCACCGTCTTCGAGGACACCGATGGCGACGGCTTTTTCGACAAGCACACCGACGTCATCACCGGCTTGAACATCGCCAGCGCTGCGCTGCACGGCATGAACCGCATCTGGGTGCTCAATCCGCCCTACCTGCTCAGCTATCCCGATGCGAATGGCGATGCGTTGCCAGATGGCGATCCCGAGGTCGAGCTCAGCGGCTTCGGCCTCGAAGACACCCACAGCGTCGCCACCAATCTGCAATGGGGTATGGACGGTTGGCTTTACGGAGCCAACGGCAGCACCACCACCGGCAATGTCAGCAGCGCCAACACCAAGAACGTGAAATGGGAAGGCCAGTGCATCTGGCGCTACCATCCGAAAAAGAAGACCTTCGAAATCTATGCCGAAGGCGGCGGCAACACCTTCAGCCTCGACTTCGACAGCAAAGGCCGCCTCTTCTCCGGCACGAACGGTGCCACACGCGGCATGCACTACGAGCAGGGCAGCTACGGCATCAAAGGCTGGGGCAAACACGGCCCGCTCACCAATCCGTATGCCTTCGGCTGGTTCGAGCACATGAAGCACGAGGGCGACAACAAACGCTTCCCCCAAGCCTTCACCATTTATGAAGGCGGCCTGCTCGGCAGCGCCTACGAAGGCAAAATCATCGCGCCGAACGCCCTGCAAAACCTCGTCTATGTCAGCGAGCGCATCGCCGACGGCTCCACCTTTCGCACCAAGGACGAAGAACAGCTCATCACCACCACCGACCGCTGGTTCCGCCCCGTCTGGGCCGGTGTCGGCCCCGATGGCGGCTTCTACATGGCCGACTGGTATGACACCCGCCTCAGCCACGTCAGCCCCGTCGATGACTGGCACAAAACCAGCGGCCGCATCTACCGTGTGCGTCCTGCGAGCGGCGCACCGAAGCTCAAGGCGTTTGATTTGAGCAAAGCGAGTGGTGAGGAACTGCTCGGCTATCTGAGCCATGCGAACGAATGGTTCAGGAAGCAGGCGATTCACGAGATCGAATGGCGTGGCCTCACCGAACTCGCCCCCAAGCTCAAAGCGATGCCACAAACGCTCGAAACTTTGTGGGCGCTCGATGCACTTGGTGCTGCTGACGAACTTCCCTTCACGAGCAAAGACCCCTACATCCGCCGTTGGGCCGTAA
Organism: Verrucomicrobiales bacterium; assembly: GCA_043770175.1. GTDB lineage: Bacteria > Verrucomicrobiota > Verrucomicrobiia > Verrucomicrobiales > Verrucomicrobiaceae > Prosthecobacter. Next base: position 1,325 of record JAYVIO010000258.1, read on the forward strand.
AGATCGCTGGCGAGCAAAACCGGAGTGCGGATGCCCTCATCCGCCTTTCCAAAGAAGAAACACACCTCGAAGTGCGTGCTCAAATTCTTGCGAGCGCGAAACGCCTGCCTGCAAAGGCCGCACTACCTCTTTTGGTGAGCGCGGATGATTTCAGGCTGCTCGGGCGTCTGCCAGACATTCTAAAAGCCAAGAATCCTGATGTGAAACTGCTGGATGAGCATTTGTCTCTCCTCGCCTGGTGGGCGCTCGAATCGAAGGCCGAGAAAGAACGCGTGGCTGTTTTTGCTTTCCTCAAATCCGATCCAGCTTTCCTCCAAACAATGCTCTTTCGCGATCACCTCGCCGAAAAGCTCGCCAAACGTTATGCACTGGCTGGCGGAGACGATAATTTCAATTCGTGTGCCGAATTGCTTTCGCTTTCGGCGGATGAGGGCATCCGCGCTCCGGTCATTCGCGGCATCGCCGCCGCGTTTGAAGGCGCAGAAATGCCGAAACTGCCGGATTCGCTCTCTAAGGCACTCAATGATTACATGGCGAAGCAATCCGGCGGCGATCTCACGCTCGCGCTGCGCAGCGGCAGCAAAGACGCGCTTAAAGACGCGCTGAAGCTGCTCGCCGACACCAAAGCCAGCAACACCGCGCGTATCGCCATCGCGAAGACTTTGGCCGAACTCGGCAAGCAAGAGGCTGTGATGCCGATGGTCGCCATTTTGAAGGCCACGAACCCTGCCAGCCTCAAACGCGGCATTTTGCAGGCTGCGGCCAAGTTCGACGACAAACGCATCCCCGAAGCGCTGTTGCTCGGCTGGGAAGGTCAGATCGCCGGTGACAAGGCGCTGCGTGAAGATGCACTGCGCGTCATGGCCGGACGCAAAGAGTGGGCGCAGATCCTCGTGAGCTTTGTCAACGACTGGAAGGTGCCCGTGAAGCACTTCACCATCGACATCGTGCGCCAGCTCAGCCTTTACAAAGACGCTGACATCGACGCCGCCATCGACAAGCACTGGAAAGGCCTGCTTGTCACCGGCCCGACTGAAGCAAAGAAAAAAGAAGCCGAGCGCATCAAGGCCGTGCTCAAGACCGGCCTCGGCGATGCCACCAAAGGCAAACTACAGTTCACCGGCCGCTGCGCACTCTGCCACAAGCTGTTCGATGAAGGCGGCACCATCAGCCCCGACCTCACCGGCTATGACCGCAGCAACGTGGACTTCTGGCTCGACAACATCTTCAACCCCAGCATGGAAATTCGCGAAGGCTTCGGCGCCTACATCGTGAAAACCAAGAGCGGCCAACTCCTCACCGGCCTCATGGATGCGCAGGATGCCAGCGGCATCGTCATCAAGGACATCGCCAACAACAAAACGCCCATCAAACAGGCAGACATCGAGAAGCTGGAGGCGTCACCGATCTCGCTGATGCCCGAAGCCCTTACCACCGGCATGAGCGACGCGGACTTGAAGGATTTCTTTGCGTATTTGATGAAGAAGTGAGGCATTTCAAGGAGAGGCACTTGCCAAGTGCCTTCAAGAAAGCCGGGACTTGGCAAGTCCCGCTCCTTGACTCACCACCGGCATGATGAACTCAGTTCGGTCAGCCAAGTGACGGGCAGGGGCGGTGCCGCTTGAAGCAAAGCAGTTGGTGTCCGCGTAAGGAATCATGCGGCGTCTTCTTCACCCGCAAGCCAGCGATCAAGGCCCGCCGTCTGCTCTGCGGTCCATGCCGGCATGCCAAGGGCTCGCAGTCGCCCGCAGTAAGAATCAAAATCAGGCGCACGGAGGCGGGCAGGCGTGGTCTGGATGTCCGTTTTGATATCAGCCATCGCCTCCATGAAGCGACGCTGCTCTGCGGGGGGGGGCAGGGCTTTGACTTGCTGGAGTAGAGCGCGAGCGCTCACGGTTTGAGGATACAATGACAGTGCTTTTCCAACAACTGGCTTTTCAAAGCGGGCTGGCGCTAAGCATACAGCACGCGAAACGGTCGCAGCCAGGTGATGACGACGCCGATGATCAATGCGGCGAGGCCTGCGAGGTCGGCATAGGGCAGATCGAGATGCGCGAAGATGGCGATGCCTGAGTACACGGCACCGAGGCCGGAGATGGCGGCGGCGATGTTGTACACATGGCGGCCAATGTGGTGATCGTTGGTGAAGGCGGCGGCGTTGGCGACGGATGCAAAGATGCAGGTGAGCGCCACAAAGCCTGCGCCTTCTTCACCATAGGCATAACCAAGCACCAAGGCCGTGATGGACAGGAAAATGAGGCCGCCGACCACGACGCCTTCCCAGTACTCACGCGGTTTGAGCGCCTGGCGGGCAAAGCGGTCCATGGTGACGAAGAAGGTGCTGAAACCGCGGGCGAGGTGTGACCAGAGGGCGAAGACGAGCCATGCGCCGATGACAACATTGGCCCAGAAGGGCGCGACGGTCTTGAGGTAGCCGCTGAGCACCTTGTAGCCGATGAAACCGCCGATCATGATGACGTTCTGCCGACCTTCGGTGAACTGATTCATCCAGTGGCAGAAGCGGATGTTGGCGCGATAGAACCACGAGCGGGCACGGAAGGACTCGATGAGGCCCATGCGCGCGGTTTCGTTCATGGGATTGAGCCGCAGGGCCTCCAGGAAGTGCTGGTTGGCCTTTTTGTGATCGCCTTCCATCACGGCTTGCCAACCGGCGCTGGTGTGGGCGCTGTCGTCCTCGGCGTTACGCTGAAGCTGGTAGTTGATGAGGTGCTTATTATCACCGTCCTTCTTTTGCAGCAGCAACGCGGCGGAGAGCACTTCGGCGGCCATGGTGTTCTCGGTGTCGAGCGAGAGTGCGGCGCGGGCGGCTTCCTCGGCTTTGGGATAATCGCGCAGTCGCAAATGCAGGCGTGAGAGCACGGCGTGGCTGAAATCGCTGTCAGGATCGAGGCCGACGGCCTCCTCTGCCTGTTTCAGCGCTTCTTTGATCGCGCCGGTCTGGCCGTCCTTGGCGTTTGCGTTCAAGGCGAGCGCGAAGACGCTGCGGGCGAAGGCGTTTTCAGGTTCGAGGGCCACAGCGCGGCGTGCGGCATCAGTGGACTTGGGCGCGGTTTCGTCCTCCTGCATCCAGCACAACGCGAGCATGATGAAGCTGGGCGTGTGATGCGCGTCGAGTTCGAGCGCCTGCTTGTAGCACGCGATGGCGTCCGGCAGGCGATGTTGATTCTGCAACAGCCGGCCACGCGCAAACGCGGCTTCGGGCGAGGGATGAAGATCGTCAGGCATGCGCGGTTGAATGGTTCAGCGCTGCATGAGCCCGAGATGCTTCAGCACGTCGTCGTAGAAGCCGCTTTGGTTTGAGTACATCGCGTAATTCTTCGCACTCTCGAACCAAGCCTTCGTCGTGGGCTTGTGACGGCCGGCGGCCTTGATGAGATCCTTCGTGGTCAGCGGAATGACCTTGCCGGTCTTCATGGCCGCGTTCAAAATCTCCTCGGTGGCAAGGTCGAAGACCGCTTTCAAATCAGCGCCGGAGAAATTTTCAGTTTTCTTGGCGAGAGCGCGGGGATCGAGTTCGGCGATGGGTTTTTTCTGCGCCATGACATCAATGATGGCAGCGCGGCCGCCTTCATCGGGCGGCGGAACGAATAACGTGCGGTCAAACCGACCCGGACGACGAAACGCGGGATCGATGTGCCACGGTGCATTGGTGGCACCGAGAATGAGCACGCCGTCGTTGTTGGATTCAGCGCCGTCCATCTCGGAGAGGAAGGCATTGATGAGGTTGCGGCCCGCGCTTTGACGCAGATCGCGGCGGTCGGCGGCGAGGGCATCGACTTCATCGAAGAACAGGATGCTCGGCGCGTTCTGGCGGGCCAGTTCGAAGACCTCGTGCATGTTTTTCTCCGAGTTGCCGATCCACATGTCGAGAATTTGATGCAAGCCGAGGGCGATGAAGTTGGCTTTGATCTCACCAGCGGTGGCTTTGCTGATGAGCGTCTTGCCACAACCCGGCGGGCCGTAGAGCAGCACACCGCCGCCGACTTTCTTGTCGTAGGCTTTGAACAGCTCCGCGTGCTGCAACGGGTAGATGATCTTCATGCGGATCTCTTCTTTGAGCGCCTCCATGCCGCCGACGCCGGAGAAATTGAGCTTCGGCTTCTCGAAATCGGCCAGACCGAGATCGAAGGCCGCCCCGCCGCGCGGATGGCCATCATCGTCGTCTTTGTCCTCTTTGGTGGACTCCATATAAGAGCCGCCGGAGGTGATGGCAGCGCGTTTGCGGCCTGCGCCGTCGTCTTCGGACGGTTTGACGCCGTGAAGGTCTTTTTCGATGCCGGGATCGGTCAAGGAACGGTTCAACGCGATGCCTTTGTCATACATGGCCTTCGCCTTGGGCAGATCGCCCTCGGTGATGTGAATGCGTGCGAGGAGAATGAAAGCGGCGGCGCAGGAAGGTGTGTCGGCGATGATCTGTTCCGCACGCACGGCGGCCTGCGAGGTCTTGCCTTGCAGCAACGCGACGCGAGCAAGGCCAAGTCGTGCGTCGGCATGCGCCGGATCGTTTTGCAGCACGCGCTGGAAGTTTTGCTCCGCTTCTTCGACGAGTCCTTCATCCAGGCAACCGTCTGCAAAGAGCATCAGCAGCGGGGCGTTGTCGGGTGAATGTTGCAGGGCGAGACGGAGCGCGTCGAGATTTTGAGCCATGCGGCTGACTCCAGCGTGCGCGGGATGCGCTGGCAAGGAACATTTCACATCTGCCGCCGATACGACTCCACTTTGGCGATGAAGGCCTGCCATTTCGCGCCGAGCCTGCCACGATCGAGGAGAAAATGCGGGCAGAGTTTGTGGCCGAGGTCGCGGTGGTCGTCGTGGCGGATCATGCGCCAGTGCATGTGCGGCACAATGTGAGAGATGGGAATGCCGTGCTCTTTCATGAGCCAGGCGGTGAGGCGGGCGGTCTTATCGATGGTGCGGGCGCGGTCGTTACCGCGATTTTCGCACATTTCGATGCCGATGGAGCTGCGGTTGCCCGGGCCGTCGTAATCGGCGTGTTCGCCACGTTCGTTGGTGGGCAGGCTTTGGTAGATGGAGTGGTCATCGACCGTGAAATGCCAGCCGACATAGCCGATGGCGTTGTGGCGTCCTTTGAGAGCGCCGGTTTTGAGCATCTGGGCATGCGCATAGGCATTGCCGCCACGGGAGCGGTTTTCCGTGGCGTGAATGGTGATGTATTGCGGCGACATCGACCTGGAATAGGTGCGCGAGTAGCGGCCACGCGGCACCAGATCGACCGTGACGCCGGGCGGAGTGCGCTGTGGAACAATGACCGCGCAGGAACTGAGCAGGCTGGCGACTAGCAGGCCGCAGATGATTTGTTGGAATTTCATGAAATGGGTCAAAGCAGGTTGCGTGACAAGATCAGGCCGCAGGCTGAAAGAGCAGCCGGGATTTTGGCCTTTTTTCGGCTCAGCATTGGTTTTCAATGGGCTGTGTCGGCGATGCAAAGATTCTCACATTCGGTCGTCAGGGCCGGGATTTTGACGCCTGAAAAATTTTATCAGCGTGGAACCCTTGAAAATGCGATGAGAAACGCATTTCAGCACAATGGCTGGGAAAAAAATCTCGCCAGCCCACAATATCTTGTGCATGATCCACCTCGGCACCCACATCATATGGTATTTATAGTGTTGAGTGGCCATTCTCCCGTTTCCCCGAAATCTCGACAAAATACTCTTCACTCTGCAACGAAATCGTCATGGACAAGATCTACAAAGTTGGCAATCGCGAGTTTCCACTCGATCAAGACAAAGCTGAAGCAGCCTTCGCGGCGAAGAAGGTCATCAATGGCCGCAAGAGCATGTGTTTTAACCTGCTGCCACTCAAGTTCCAATGGGCCTATGACCTCTATCGCAAGATGAAGGCCAATCATTGGGAACCTGAAGACATCCAGATGCAGAAGGATGTGGAACAGTGGCGCTCGAACGAAATCTCCCAGAACGAGCGCTGGATCATCATGATGGGCATCGGCTACTTCAGCGCCGCCGAGGGCATCGTGGGTGACAACGTGCAGCATGTCGTGCGCGAGCTGGTGACCGCACCGGAATTGAAGCTGGTGCTCGGGCGTCATGCGCATGAGGAGAACATCCATGCTGACTCGCTGCTGTACATGATTTCCAGCCTCGGCATCAATCCGCATGAGTGCGAGGCGATGTTTGAGCAGATCCCGACGATTGTGCGGAAGAACGAATTCGTCACCAAGCACTCGAATAACCTGCGCCGTGACCTCGATCTGACCAAGCTCGAGAACCAGCAGCTCCTGGCCAAAAACATCTTCGTCTTCGGCCAATGCATGGAAGGCACGCAGTTCTATGGCCTGTTCGGCATGATCCTGGCGCTCTATCGCCAGAACAAGTTCCCCGGCATCGGCCAGATGTTCCGCTACACGCTGCGCGATGAGTCGAACCACATCGAAGTCTTCCGCAACCTGTTCATGGACCTCGTCGAGGAAAATCCCGCGCTCTGGACCACCGAGTTCCGCGAAGACCTCGTCAACACCATGCGTGAGGCTGTTTCCCTGGAAAAAGAATTCATCCGCGACTGCCTGCCCGTGAACGCCGTCGGCCTCAGCGCTGATGAGTTCGAGCGCTACATCGATTTCATCGCCGACCGTCGCCTTGCCGACTGCGGTCTGCCTGTGCTCAGCCCCGGTGTCACCAATCCGCTGCCATGGCTGGCGGAGATGATGGACGTGCGGAAGGAGCAGAACTTCTTTGAAGGCAAGGTCACGGACTACCAGAAGTCGTCCGCCCTCGCTGTCTGTGCCGACGACGATCTGTAAGCCCTCCCCGCGCCCGCAATTTCCGCTGGAGTGATCCGGCGGAGGTTTTTTATCATTTCAAATACCTCGCTGCTCCTAATTAAACTCAACCTGCTCCCGCCATGATCACCAGTCTGCTCCACGAAGACAAAGCCCTCAAGAGAGTCGCCCATACCCCCAAGGACCAAAAGCCGCGCTTCGAATGGAGTGCGTTGACCCTCGGCGCTGCGGATTCCGCTGCTTCCGCCATCAAGGTGAAAGTTGGCGGCAACGAGCGCGACTTCGACGTGGGCGAGATCGCCGACACCGTGGGCAGCGCTTTGGCGGACTTGTTCATGGCCCGTGAAAAGGAGGGCGACATCTACAATGAGCAGAACCAGCAGCTCGTGCAGACCATCTCACGTGCCGTGGCCGACGAGATCCAGCAGCGCACCGCCCAGCTTGCCGAGGGAGCCGGCAGCCTGAGCGGGAAGGACATCTATCATTGCATCGAGCGCGCACTGGTGCGGCACAACGCGCATGACGTGGCACGCAGTCTGGCCGAGCGCCGCAAGCGCACCGAGTATGACAGCATCGCGGACAACAACCTGCCGCACCCGCTGATCGTCTCCACCAAAGTCATCCGCCGCAGTGGGCAGCTCGTGCCGTGGAACCACAACAAGATCGAGATCGCCGTGCGCAAGGCCTTCCTCTCCATGGAACTCGACTCCACGCCCGCCGTGCAGGTCGCCGAGGCCGTCAGCCGTGCTGCGGCAGAGGAAAACAAGCAGTTCATGCACATCGAAGACGTGCAGAACCTTGTTGAAGAAGAACTCATGAAGCAGGGCTTCTTCAAAGTCGCCCGCTCCTACATCCAGTATCGGGCGCTGCGCTCGAACATGCGCGAGACCGAGCTGGAAGTCGCCGCCGTCGCCAACGAGCAGGACAGCGAGCAGCAGCAGGCGCTCCTCGTCGTCAAAGCCAGCCCCACCGAGACCTTCCTCTGGGACGGTGCCGACCTCAAGAAGCGCATCGACTTCGCCATCCTCGGCCTCGATCTCTGCATCAGCCGCAACGAGATCGAGATGGAGCTGCGCCGCTCCTTGAACTCCGACATCACGCTCGAGGATCTCAAGCAGACCGTGATCCTCAATGCCAAGACCTTGATGCAGAAGGACGCCGACTTCGCCAAGTTCGCCGCCCGCATCCGCCTCAGCTACATCTATGAAGAAGTGCTCGGCTGGGACATCGTTCGCGACGGCATCGAATCCCTGCGCGACTTCCATCGCCGCGCCTTCCGCCGCAACCTCGCCCGTGGCGTCGAGATCGACCGCATCAGCCCGCGCCTGCTCGAGTTCGACCTCGACAAGCTTGCCGACGCCCTCGACCCGGCCGCCGACATGGACTTCGACTTCCTCGGCATCCAGACGCTCTACGACCGCTACTTGATCGTCGATAAAAAGATCAAGCCCAGCAAGCGCCTCGAAGCACCGCAGCTTTTCTGGATGCGCGTCGCCATGGGACTCTGCATTCAGGAAAAAGAGACCCCCGAGGAGAAAATCATCGCCCTCTACAAGCTCTACAAAGGCCGCCGCTTCTGCTCCAGCACGCCCACGCTCTTCAACAGCGGCACGCACCACTCCCAGCTCTCCTCCTGCTATCTCTACAAGGTGGACGACAGCATCGAGTCCATCATGATTCGCGGCATTGCGGAAAACGCCTTCCTCTCCAAGTGGGCCGGCGGCCTCGGCGGCTCCTGGACCAGCGTGCGCGGCACCGGCGGCTACATCAAAGGCACCAACGGCGAAAGCCAGGGCGTCATCCCCTTCCTCAAGCTGCACAACGACCAGCTCATCGCCGTCAATCAGGGTGGCAAACGTCGCGGCTCCGGCTGCGCCTACCTCGAAGTCTGGCACAACGACATTGAGGACTTCCTCCAGCTCCGCGTGAACACCGGCGACGAACGCCGCCGCACCCACGACCTCAACACCGCCAACTGGATTCCCGATCTCTTCATGAAGCGCATGGAGTCCCGCGAAGGCTGGACCCTCTTCCGTGCCAACGAAGTTCCCGACCTCCACGAGCTGTTCGGTTCCGCCTTTGAAAAACGCTACTGCGAATACGAAGCGCTCGCCAAGACCGGCAAGATCTTCGGCCGCGAAGTCGAAGCGCTCGACCTCTGGAAGAAGATGCTCAAGTCCATCTTCGAAACCGGTCATCCCTGGATCACCTTCAAAGATCCTTGCAACGTCCGCAGCCCGCAGGACCACGTCGGCGTCATCCACAGCTCCAATCTCTGCACCGAGATCACGCTGAACACTTCAGCGGATGAAACCGCCGTCTGCAACCTCGGCTCCGTCCTCATCGACAACCACCTCGACGACGCCGGTGCCCTCGATCACACCAAGCTCCGCGAGACCATCCGCACCGCCGTGCGCATGCTCGACAACGTCATCGACATCAACTTCTACCCCACCGAAGCAGCCCGCACCTCCAACACCCGCCACCGCCCCATCGGCCTCGGCGTCATGGGCCTGCAGTACGCGCTCTATCGCAAAGGCATCCCCTTCGCCTCCAAGGA
>JAYVIO010000259.1:0-3718 GCA_043770175.1 Verrucomicrobiales bacterium
TTCCAAAAACCCGCGTTTCATCTTCCCCGCCGCCAAAGCACGAAACGGGCTGATCAAATCCCGATACGGCACCCCGCTCGGACACGCAGGCTCACACGCCAAACACCCAAGACAACGATCCACATGCGGCTGCGCCGCCTCGAAACTCATCTTGCCTTCCAGCACCTCTTTCATGAGCACGATACGACCGCGCGGCGTGTCCATTTCCTGCCCCAGCTCGCGATACGTCGGACACGCGGCCAGACAGAAGCCGCAATGCACGCAGGCGGACACCGCTTTCGCCATCGGTTCACCCAGCGGGCCGAATTTTTCGGTTGGAATGGCGTGAAGCATCTTTAGACGGAGCGCGAGTGTGTCGAAGACCACTCGCCTGTTTGAGGTGATTTGTTGCCGCAGGGTGCAGAAAGTGGCGAGTGGTCTGACGACACACTCGCGCTCCATTCATCGAGCGTCGGAAAGCGATTCTGTGGATCAAGCGCCTGCTTCACTGCGGCCTCGATGGCATAACGCGGCCTGACGCCGATCCAGAGCGGCGCATCGCCGCGCAGCGTCATGCCGCGAGGGGGGAGGATTTGAGAAAAGGCGACACTGCCGCCGCAGCTTACATGCGCGGTTTTGAAACCGGAGATTTGATCCGGCGTGATGTCCGTCTTGTAGTTCCAAGGTGTTTCGCGAATCGCATCCCAGATTGTGTTGGAGATGATCTGTCCACCGATCTCCCGCGCAAGCACTTCCAATGCTGCTCCAGGACCGGCGAGTCGTACGATCATGGCTGCCCCACCGGGCAGTACATCGAGCGCATCGGCCTCGAAACGTGAATTCGCGATGCGGGCCATCTTGTCGGCCTCGAAGGGCATTTCGAGCGTCAGCATCGATTCGCGCTTCGGAAACACCTTGAAGGTCACTTCGCCGATCACGCCGAATCTGCCGAGGCTGCCGACCAAAAACTTTGGCACATCGAATCCGGCCGCGTTTTTGACCACCTTGCCACCGAGACGCAGCAAGCGGCCCATACCATCCACAAAGCGCACGCCGAGGATGAAATCCCGCACACCGCCATAGCGGAAGCGGCCTGGTCCGCTCAAGCCGCTCGCCACCACGCCACCGATCGTGCTGCCCGCCTCGACGAGCATCGGATCAAAGGGCAGATACTGCCCCTTCTCATCCAACGCGGCGATGATCTCCTTCACCGGCGTTCCGGCAAGCGCCGTGAAGGTGAACTCGCTCGGCTCATACTCCGTGATGCCGCTCAACTGCCGCGTCGAAATCTTCACCGCATCCACCGCCGACAAACGCGGCTTCGTCTCCGCACCCACGGCGATCACCCGCGGTGCAGAGAGCACGGCGTCGCGGAGTTCGGTGAGTGTGGCCGGTGTTTCCATGGGTCAGCCGAGCCGGTGCATCAGTTGCAGCGCTGCGGGAGAAGGATAGCAGCCTGCCTGGATCAGCAGAGATCTCTTCTCAACGCGATCAGGTTCGTTCAGGCCCAAGACATGGATGGTAGCCGTGCCAATGCGGCTGCGGGCTTTGATCAGCGGGCCGTCGAGCACGAAGTGGTCGGACCAGCACTCGATTCGTGGATTGTAAAGCCTGGCAAACCTGCCTTGGAGGATCGTGGCGACATCACTGCCCTTGGAACGATTGCAGTGGGAGCATGAAAAGCAGAGGTTGTGCTCCTCAGTCGGGCCGCGATGTTTTTCGGCGATCACATGATCTATGTGAAAAGCATGAATCCCGTCTTCCTGCCGCAAGAGGCAATACTCGCAGAGTGCCATGGCCCGGTCCTTCACCTTTAACCGCAGGTGTTCGGGTATCTGCGCACGGCTCATGAATTCAGGCGGCCTTAGCTTTCAGCATGACTCGCGCCTGTGCTTTCGCCCGGGACAACACACGCTCCATCTCCATCACCCGATCCAACTCGGCTGTTTCCTCCGGCAAAAGCCCTTCGCTTTTCTCTTTCGCGATCAACTCCTCAAACCTTCGCGATGCCTCATCGGATGCCTTGAATGCGATGAGCTGCTCCGGTGTGTATCCACCGGCCAGAAGATCCATGGCTTCATCGTAAATCGTATTCATGCGCTCAAGATAGTAAGACTCGCGTTTGCAAACAAGCCCAAATTACTCTCGCGAGATGACCCCGGCCTTCTCCAGCGGATGCAGGCCGACATGCGACAAGGCGGGCGCCTCCTTGCCGGGGAACATCTTGCCGGGATTGGCGATGCCGAGCGGATCGAAGGCGGCGCGGAGGCGCTGCATGCAGTCGATCTCGTCGGCGGTAAACATGTCGGGCAAAAAATCGCGTTTCTCGACGCCGATGCCGTGCTCGCCGGTGATGGAGCCGCCCATCTCGATACACATCTTCAAGATGCGGCCCGCGAGCACTTCAGCGCGATGCAATGCGCCTTCTTCACGGCCATCGAACAGGATGAGCGGATGCAGATTGCCATCGCCAGCGTGGAAGACGTTCGCGACGCGGATGTTCGACTCGCGTGCCATCTCGGCGATGCGGCGCAAAGCTTCACCGAGTTTGCGACGCGGCACGACGCCATCCTGCACGATGAAGTCGGGCGACAGCCGGCCCACCGCGCTGAAGGCGCTCTTGCGGCCTTTCCAGATCGCGGCGCGTTCTTCCGCATCGCGTGCAGGACGCATTTCGACGGGCTGACTCGCGGCGAGAATGGCATCGAGGCGTTCGCGCTCGATGGCGACGACTTCGCGCGGGCCTTCAAGCTCGACGATGAGCACGGCCTCGCATCCCGGCGGGTATTCGGCATGCACCGCAGCGACTGCGGCCTCAAGTGCGAGTGCATCCATGATCTCGATGGCTCCCGGCAGCAAACCGCTCGCGATCACGGCGGAGACGGCGTCGCCGGCCTGTTCCAGCGTGCGGTAACCGGCCAGCACGGTGTGAAAGCACTCGGCCTTCGGCAACAATTGCAGCGTGATCTCCAAGGCGATGCCGAACAGGCCTTCGTTGCCAGTGAACAGGCCGCACCAGTCCGGTCCGAGCCGTTCGCGGCTCCTACCACCCCATTCAACGACTTCACCAGTGCCGAGCACGGCCTTGATGCCAAGGATGTGATTCGCGGTCATGCCGTACTTGAGGCAATGCGCGCCGCCGGAGTTGAAGGCGACGTTGCCACCGATGGTGCAGATGCTTTGGGACGATGGATCAGGCGCGTAGTGCAGTCCAAATGGTGTTGCTGCGGTGGTGACCTGTGTGTTGATCACACCGGGTTCGACAACGGCGATGCGTTGTGCGGGATCGAGCATCAGAATGCGATTCAGACGGTTCAATGCAATGACGATGCCTTCCGCGATGGGAAGTGAACCGCCCGACAAACTCGTGCCGCTGCCGCGTGCGACGAACGGCAGATTCAATTCATGACACAGCCGCACGATGGCGATGACTTCGTCCGTTGTATGCGGCACGACGACGGCTAGCGGCCTCGTGCGGAAAGCGGTTAGGCCATCGCTCTCGTAAGCAGCGAGTTCCACCGGACGCATGAGCAGACGCTCCGGCGGTAACAACGCAGCCAGACGATCAAGCGCGGTGGACATGAGCTGCGGGTTTACTTCAGCACGTTCTGCAATGCCGTTAGCACGAGATCGACATTCCGCACCGTCGATCCATGGCCCATGAGGCCGATGCGCCAGGCTTTGCCGGCCATGACGCCGAGTCCGGCACCGATTTCGATGCCGTATTCTTCGAGCAGGC
>JAYVIO010000260.1:0-10603 GCA_043770175.1 Verrucomicrobiales bacterium
TTGAATTTCCGAAACTGGGCGAGTGAATTAAAACTGAGGTGATGAGCGATGGGGATGATCTCCCGCATCTCATGTTCTTTAAACGCGGGCGCATAAACATGAACTTCCTTGCCAAATTCCTGCGCCAGCAGTGCCTCATTGAGCCCGCTGGCACAGCAGCCGCTCAAATACTCTCGCATGATCGGAAACACGCTGAACATCGAAAAGCCCTTCAGCGCCAGCAGCACCTTCGCGCCAGAGTCACGCTGCACGCTGCTGAGTTTCTCCATGTTTTTTCGCAGCAGCGCCACATCGACCACATAGGCGGGTGTTTCGATGGCGTTGATGTCGAACGCCGGAGGCGGCTGTTCGTAAACGTGGGGAGGCGTGTTGTCGGTGGATGCCATGGATGGACTCGGAGAGTAGTGATACAAAACCGCACCGCAAGAAGCGCGTCGTACGTTGTTCACGCTTCAGCGTGACTAAACGCACCCAGACACGCTGAAGCGTGAACAACGCACGATTTGTCGCTGCACCCAAGCGTCACAGCATGCGGTGCTACCGCACGACGCGTGCACCGCCGCCGGCGAAAGTCTTTTCGACTTCCTTGCGGGTCGCCATCGAGGTGTCGCCGGGTGTGGTCGAGGCGAGAGCGCCGTGAGCCGCGCCGTATTCGACCGCCTTCTGCGCGTCGTTGAACTCCATGAAACCGAACTGCACACCGGAGGCGAACGAGTCGCCGCCGCCGACGCGGTCGAGGATTTCCAGGCCAGGATACTGGCGGCTCTCGTGGAACTTGCCGTCGTGCCAGAGGATCGCGCTCCAGTCGTTCTTCGTGGCGGTGATGACGTGACGCAGCGTGGTGGCCGCGACCTTGAAGTTGCTGAATTCCTTCACGGCGGTCTCGATCATCGCCTTGAAGGCGTCGGTCTCGATGTGGCCGAGCGTCTCCTGGCCCTTCACTTCGAACCCGAGCGATGCGGTGAAGTCCTCTTCGTTGCCGATCATGACATCGACATACTTCGCAATCTCTCGATTCACTTCCTGCGCCTTCTTCAGGCCACCGATGGTCTTCCAGAGCGAGGGGCGATAATTCAAATCGTAGCTGACGATGGTGCCGTGTTTATTGGCGGCCTTCACAGCTTCGACGGTGAGTTCGGCCGTCGTAGCGGAGAGCGCGGCAAAAATGCCGCCGGTGTGGAACCAGCGGACGCCGAGCTTGCCGAAGATGTGATCCCAATCGATGTCGCCGGGCTTGAGCTGCGAGGCTGCCGTGTTGCCGCGATCAGGATTGCCGACCGCACCGCGAATACCGAAGCCGCGCTCGGTGAAGTTCAGGCCGTTGCGTACGGTGCGGCCGATGCCGTCGTCTTCGCGCCACTTGATGAAATCAGTCGCGACACCGCCCTGCATGATGAAATCCTCAATGAGATGGCCGACCTCGTTGTCCACGAAGGCGGTGACGACAGCGGTCTTGTAGCCGAAGCACTTCCTCAATCCACGCGACGTGTTGTATTCGCCGCCGCCTTCCCAAGCCTTGAATTCACGGGCGGTGCGGATCCGGCCCTCGCCGGGATCGAGACGGAGCATGACTTCACCGAGTGAGATTTGATCGAAAGCACAGGATTCACGGGATTTGATGGAGAGGCTCATGATGTGGGAAGAGGGTGAGGGTTAGATGGGGGAAAGTTGCAAATCAGAACGGGTTGGCGCGAGCGATGGGCTCCTTGCCTGCGAGGTATCGCGTGAGATTTTCAACGGCGCAACTGGCCTGGCGCTGCACGCTCTCGTGCGTGCGGGAGCCGATGTGTGGCGTGAGGATGACATTCGGCAGGCCAAGCAACGGGTGATCGGCGGGCGGTGGCTCCTGGTCGAGCACGTCGGCGGCGTAAGCGAGAAGGTGGTTGGATTTGAGAGCTTCGACGAGCGCCGTGAGATCGACGAGTTCGCCACGGCCGGTGTTGACGATGACGGCACCCTTTTTGATGAGCGGAAAATTCTTTGCGTTGATCAGGCCCTTGGTCTTGGCGGTGAGCTTCGTGTGCAGCGAGATGATGTCGGCCTGGCGCAGGACATCGTCGAAGTTTTCGACGCGCTTGATGTCATACCAGCGGGCGAAGTCCTCGTCCCAGTAGTTGCCGTAGCCGATGACGTTCAGGCCAAAAGCTTTTGCGCGGATGGCGACTTCTTTGCCAATGCGGCCGAAGCCAACGATGGCGAGCGTCTTACCGCAGACTTCGTTGCCCGTGATGCGCGTCCAGCGACCAGCAGCGACGTGGTTGGCTTCTACAACGAGATTGCGCACAGCGGCAAGCATCAAACAGAACGTGTGCTCGGCGACGGTGGTGTGGTTGACGCCCGGCGTGAAGAGCACAGGCACCTTGAGATCAGTGGCGGCGGGAACGTCGATCTTGTCGAGGCCGATGCCGTATTTGGAGATGACCTTGAGGCGCGGCAGGGATTTCTGAATAACCGCGCGGGTGAGGGCATCGTCACCGCAAAGATAGGCATCGAAATCGCCGGCAAGCTCGAGCATGCGGCTCTCGGGCAGCGGCCCGCGTTCGCGAACGACCTCGAATCCGGCCTTGGCCAGCATGTCGTGATGGATGCCGGGAGTGTCCTGGAATGACGTGGTGGTGAGGAGGACGCGGGTGGTGCTCATGGGGAGAGGCTGGGACGGATTCAGGGTTTTGGTTGGAGGCGATTTCATAGCGGGGAACAGGCCCGCTGCAACCCACATGCCACACATTGTATTCCCCGCCAGCCTCCCACGGCATGAACTGACGCGACGAACGCACCACGGCAGCGGCTTTTGCTGGCACCACAAACTGATCCCGTTCATGCTGACCGCATGAATGCCAAACTGCTCGCCACGCTGACTTTCACCGCCGCAGCACTCCACGCCGCCGACACTTACTTCCCGCCACCTGACAGCGAAGGCGGCTGGCGTGAGGCGAAGACAGAAAAAGCCATGCGCGAGCAGGCTGGCATGGATTTGGTGAAGCTGGAGCCCGCTTACACGATCACCGAGCGTTCCACCGGCAACGGCGGCCTGCTCGTCGTCCACAACGGCTACCTTGTCTTCGAGCGCTACTTTGGCCGCGCCAGCCGCAACGCGAATCCCGACATGGCCTCCACGGGAAAAGGTTTTTGCAGCATCGCGTGTGGCATCATGCTCCACGAGTTCAAAGACAAGATCCCTGAAGGCCTCGACACCAAGGTCTTCACCGCAAAATATCTGCCGCAGGCTCTTCCGTTGAATGATCCGCGCAAAGCGAACATCACGCTCGGTCAGCTTCTCTGTATGACAGGCGGTTACTGGGGTGAAGGGCAGACGCCCACTGGTTACGTCAAAGGCGATCCGAAACCGCAGCAGTTCAAGCCCGTCCCCGGACAAAACATCAAGGACCTCGACAAATCCTCGCTCGATGCGCCGCTATGGTGCGATCCGGGCGCCGGTTATTCGTATTCCTCCCCTTCCCCGCACATCGCCAGCATCGTGCTGCGCAATGTGAGCGGCCTGGAGTTGAAGGATTATATCAACGAACGCCTCGCCAAGCCGCAAGGCTGGGGTGCGTGGGATTACTGCCTGCATCGCGGCGATTACGTGATGCCGCATGCGAACGGAGCCGGCAGCACGGCGCTGCACGCCACGGATGCGCTGCGTTTCGCTTACTGCCTCGCCCATCAGGGCAATTGGAAGGACCAGCAACTCGTCCCACTGGATTACATCAAGAAGTGCCAGACGTGGAGCCCCTACAACCCGCACACGCCCTTCAGCCTGCAATGGGAGCACAACGCCGACGGTCACATGGCTGGAGCGCCGAAAGATGCGTTCTGGAAATCCGGCGCCGGTGGCTTTTGCCTCTATGTCGTGCCTTCGCTCGATCTCGTGATCTACAAACTCGGCGGCAAGGACGGCCAGTATGACCCCACGCTCACGCGCATCCCCCAGCCTGAGCAAAAACACGACCGCGACAACTGGCAGCCAATCCCCGGCAATGCCTTTATGGAAGGTTCCGGTGCTGCTTCCCTGGGACGTGTACTAGAGATGGTGTGTGCTGCCGTGCGGGTGGAGTAGTTAACAAACCGGCGTGGTCCGCACATTCCATGTGCGGTGTTTGAAGTGACAATGAAGGCCAGACCGCACATGAAATGTGCGGACCACTTCACGTATCGGCCTGCCATGCCTTTCAAGTTCTTTAATCCTCATGTGGGTGTAATGATTACACGCGGGCATTTGCCATATTGGGATCAGGAGGGTGCGATTTACTTCATCACTTGGCGCACAGCGGATTCGCTCCCGAAACCCGTTTGGGAGCAATGGCGGAAAGGTCGTGATGACTGGCTACATGCCCACGGCATTGATCCGAAACAGCGCGACTGGCGACGGCACTTGGAAGAACTGACCACGGAGGACAGACGGGATTTCCGACAGTTTACCACTCATCTTGAGCATGAAATGGATGCCTGCCACGGTGCCTGCGTGCTCCACCAACAGGAACTCCGTCAGATCGTCATCGATGCCCTCCGTTTCTTTGACAGGCAGCGCTACACTCTGGGAGACTTCGTGGTGATGCCCAATCATTTGCATGTCCTCGTCGGTGGTCTGCCGCGTGAGGCCATGCTGACCCAAGTGGAGTCCTGGAAGCGCTGGACCGCAAAACAAATCAACGCCGCACTCGGTCAACGAGGCCGTTTCTGGCAGGACGAAAGCTTCGACCATCTGGTGCGCGCTGAGGACGCCTTTCAGAAATTCCGTCGCTACATCGCCGAGAATCCGGCGAAGGCCCACCTCAAGGACACTGACTTCACTCATTGGAAACAGACGGCGTGAGGACCAGCGTGAAGTGGTCCGCACATTCCATGTGCGGAAGCGAGCGTCCCCAAGCAACCGAGCCCCGCACACGGAGTGTGCGGACCACATCGCTGCGCGGCCTTCGTCATCTCAAACTCGTCACACCGCCTTCGAGTTCGAACAGCCGTTCCACTTCAGCATCGGTCAACGCACGGTCAAACACCGCCAGATCATCCTGATGGCCGACATAGGAAGCTCCAAGCACCAGCGCCACGCTGGCCGGGTCCCAACCAAAGGTCAGATCCCAGTTCTCGATGCGGCCTTGCAGCTTGCCATTGAGGAAGAGGCTGCCGCTCGGCTTCGCGCCCTTGCTGTTCACGTTGGAGAGCGTGAAGACCACATGCGTCCAGGTGTCGCGGGTGAAGGGCGGTTTTGCCACCTGCACCATCGGACGTTTCTCGAACGGAATCTCCGCCCATTGCACGTTCGTCGGATTCCAGATGTGAAACAGCGGACGCACCGCATAGCGGAAGAAACGTGGCGTTTCGTCCTTCGAAAACTCCAGGAAGATGTAGCCCTTCTTTACATCATCGCCCGTGATCTGCACCGGATCGCAGTAGCCCGGCTCCAGATCTTCATCCGGCGTCAGCCGCAGCCACACTGATACCGTGGTGCTCCACGACTTGTCATTGTAGCCCAGCACGTTCACGCCGCTGAACTGTGGTCGTGTGACGCCCTTCTTTGGAAAATGGATGCAACCACCAAACTTCCCGCCGGTGGCCACCAGCTTCACATCGTCATTCGGAACACATGGCACGAACTCTTTGCCAGTTTTGACCACACAGTCCTTGCCGCCCTTGCTGAAATCGGCGTTCAAGCTGGCATCAAACGACGCATGGAAGACGAGCGATGCTTTGAGTCCGTCTTGAGCAGGCAGGGACGAAGCGAGACAAAGGAGAACGACGAGCAGTTTCATGATTGTAGCTGCCTATACGCACCAATGCCATGCCCTCATGCGTCCAAGCCTCAATTCAGCGTCTGCTTCAGCCATGCGATTGTCTGCACCGCGTCATTCGAGTTCAGCTTCGCCCAGCCGCCCATGCCGTGGCCGCCACTGGGGATGGTGATCGTATCGCACGAGTTGCCAGCCGCCTTCATCTTCGCCTCAAAGATCGCGCTCTGCGCATACGGCACCGTCGTGTCCGCATCCCTGTGGATTTGGAGAAACGGCGGCAGGCCCGGCTTGATGAAATTGATCAGCGAATTGTCCGCCAGATTCTGCCATGCGGTGTCATTCAACTCCTCTGTGCCGGAGAGTTCGTCCAGACCGCCGAGCGCGTTGCGCTTCTTCACCTGCACCACCAGATCGTGCGGCTGATAAAACGGCACCACTGCCGCGACCCGCGTCCCCCCTCCCTCGCCCATCACACCCGCCCACAACACCGGTTGCCCGCCCGCCGACTCGTCCATGATTGCAATGCGCTGCGGGTTCACCCTGCTGCGCTCGCCGCCATGCTCATCAGCCTCAAATTGCGGTGCAAAGCACTTGTACAGCCGCTTTCCAAGAACGAAACCAAGTCGTGAGCAAGCCAACTTAACTTTGCGCACCCCTGGTCGAAGAATGGCGTCCACCTCATTGCTCCCTATTGAGTTGGGAGTCGAAGTTTGAACGGCCAGAAAGCATCTTGCCATTCAATTCGGTCTGCAATTGAATTCAGGATCATGGATGATAATAGCCGCCCGCCCATCTCTCAAAGCCGTCGTTGGTGGTGCCTGTGGCTGCTGGCCACGGCCATTCTGCCTGCTGCCTCTGGTGTGCTCATGCTAGTCATGCCACGAGGCGCATGGGTGGAAATCTGGCTGCTTGTAGCGCTGGCGATTCTCGCTCTGCACCTTTTTACCAGCGCCAAGCTCGATGACCGCGGCTCTGGTTGGGTGGCGGGGCTTCTCATTCTGGGCGGCTGGATCATGATTCCCATGTCATTCTTCCTCGGTTGTACCGCATACGTTGAACTTCATTCTCGATGACTCCTCAATCTGTCTTGCCACTGAGAAGGATTCGCGATTGAATCAAGATCATGACTGAATCCACACCTCCACCGCTACCATCGCCGCCCAATCCCAAGGTCTGGTGGTTCACTTGGATTCTATCCACAATGATTGTTCCTGGCGGCTCCTTGGGCCTGCTGGCTGTGCTGCCGGGCAGTCTTGAGTGGCTTTGGATCGCAGCGGGAATTGCGGGCTTTGTGCTCCACCTCATGGCGAGCGTCAAGCTGGGCAATGGACGCTCTGGTTGGTTGACCGCCGGGCTGATCTTGGGTGGCTGGGCGTTGATGCTGGCCTCATTCTTTGTCGGCTGTATCGCTTTGATGAACCAGATGCAGCACCATTGAGATGACCTCCACACTTCTCAAGCGCACCACCTCGCGCTGTCCCCAATGCCAGAAGCCCTGCCCTGCAACGGTCGAACAGCAGGATGGCAAGGTCTTCATGAAGCGGCGTTGCATCGCGCATGGCGAGTTCAGCGCCTGCATCGCCAGCGATGCGCGGTTTTACTGGCTGGCGCAGGGAAAGGAGGAGAACCGCTGCTGCTCGGGTGGTGCCTGCTGCACGGCGGAAGGCAAGACCGCGGGCACATTGGGCCGCAACGCGGAAGGGCGTGGCACGAATCCCATCGAAACGCTGTCCACCTGCCTCGCACTGATTGAGATCGTCAACTCCTGCAATCTCTCCTGCCCGACTTGCTACGCGGACTCGCCCATCGGCATCGGTTCGAAGGTGGATGCGGTGCCGATGGCCGAGATTCAAGCGCGGGTGGATGGCGTCATCTCCCGCAAGGGCAAGATCGAGATTCTCCAGCTTTCCGGCGGCGAGCCCACGCTGCATCCGCAACTGGCCGACATTTGCCGTTGGGCGAAACAGCATGAGCAGATCGATTTTCTGCTCATCAACACCAACGGCGTCCGTTTTGCCAAAGAACCGGCGCTGTGTCACGAACTCGGCGAAATCTTCCGCGACGGCGGCTTGCAGGTCTATTTGCAGTTCGACGGCCTTCAAGAAGCAGGACACACCGCGCTGCGTGGAGTCGATCTGCGCGAAGTGAAGCAAAAAGCACTCGCCAATCTCGCGGCGGCGAACATTCCCGTCACGCTGGCGATGACGGTTACGCACGACAACCTGCCGCATCTCTGGCAGACAATTCGTTTCGGCCTCGACGACGCAAACATTCATGGTGTGACCTTCCAGCCGGAGTTTTTGAGTGGGCGCAATGAAGCGACTAACGCCAAGCAGCGCCTCAACACCGCCGATATCCTCATGGCCGCTGTCGAGCAATCGCATGAGCAACTCCGCTTTGAAGACTTCACCCCCCTGCCCTGCGGCGATCCGAACTGCGCCACCATCGGCTATCTCATTCGCCGTGACGACCAAGTCTGGCATGTGAGCGATTTCCTCGACTTCACCAAGCTGCAGGGCTTCCTCCAGGACAAGATCCACTACACGCTCGCAGACCTCGCCAAATGCGGCTGTGACAACGAACCGCTCGGTGAACTGCTCAAGACGATGGAACAAACCCGCAGCATGGCCTTCCGCCTGATGGTGAAGCCATTCATGGATGCCTGGACCTGGGACGAAGACCGCATCGACCGCTGCTGCACGCATGTGATCCGGCCTGACGGCAAGCTGGACTCCTTCTGCCGCTACTACTCCGGCTTTCCTGACGCCAAAGCAGTTTTGTGAACTCATCACCGCAGCACCAACTCCTTCCCGGCAGCGCCGCCTATGCCGCGCTGATGGCAGCAGGCATTCTCATCGGCGCGGTGTTTTGGTATCGACGCTCCAAAGGGCAAAGCGACCTGCTGCTCATCTATCTCGGTGCCCTTGTCGGTGGCTTTGCTGGTGCGAAGATCGCCTACCTCCTTGCTGAAGGCTGGCTTGAATGGGAGGAGCCAAATCGCTGGCTGCGCTGGGCCACAGGCAAGTCCGTGCTCGGCGGTTTGCTCGGTGCTTATGCGGGAGTGGAAGGCACCAAGCAACTCGTCGGCCACAAAGCCTCCACTGGCGATGCCTTCGCCGTGATCGTGCCCATCGGCATCCTGCTCGGCCGCATCGGTTGCTATTTGAATGGCTGCTGTCTCGGCAAGCCGACCGCCAGTGTGTTTGCTGCTCGCGATATCAACGGCATTCCACGCTGGCCTGCTCCGGCTGTCGAAGGCGCATTCCAGGTCGTCATGCTCATCACGATTCTGCTGTTGCAACGCCGCGGCCTGCTGCGTGATCGCTTGTTCTTTCTCTACCTCGGCGCATACGGCGTCTTTCGTTTCCTCCACGAGTTCATGCGCGACACACCAATGGTTTTTCTCGGCCTCAGCGGCTATCAGTTCATCGCGCTGGCGATGGCCGTGCTTGGCTTCGTCATGCTGCGGCGGCGGACGAAGTCCATGCTTGCATTCGTGATGCCAGACAGTCAGTCTTGAACCATGAAACGGGAAAATCTGAGGCACTTTCTGTTCGTGGGTATCGCGTGTATCTTGTCCCTGCCTTGGTTCGCACCCTGCACCTTCGGGCTGGGAACAATCGCATCCAGCGCCATCAATCAGGCGGCCGGTTCGCGCAATGCCTCTCCGCTTGATCATCTGCCCGACCCTCGGCTCAAGCAATGGGCGGCCAAACCCGGCCCCTGGCTGGAAGTCATTACCAAAAAATCCATCCCTCACACTCTCTTGATCACAGATGCCGCGCTGACGCCCGATCATCCGCAGGCATTGAAAGCGCCGCGGCCAGGCTCTCGTGGCAAAGGCGCGGCCAACGACATCATCGCGTTTATCTCCACTCTGGCGGCCATTTCAGATGCCGTCACTTACGGCTTCCTCAGTTCGTCCAGCGACTTTCAACCGTCTGAGCCGCCCAATGCGATCGAAGACCAGCGCCGTCAGTTGGTGCTGTGCGAATCGCCCTTCGTTCTGCTGCAAGGCGCAGAGGTCGTGTTCATGCGGCAGGCGCGCGGCAAATGGCCCGCCCTCGCCCTCGCCACACGTCAGAATAAAGTGACGATGATCACGCCGGACGGCACCTTCTTCGCCCTGGCAAACCGGATTCATTTCCGTGCATCCTCCCCGGAAGTCATTCTCGAAGGCAATCCCACCGTGCAGTCCGGTCAGCAGCACATCAAAAGCGCCAAGCCCGACACGATCATGAGACTCGACTTCGCGAAGCGCCGTGTGACCGTCAACGGACCGGTGATGGAGAAGAAACTGTTCCGCTGAGGCATCGGGTTGAGCGTAGGCTGAAATCCACGCTTGCACGCTTCAGATCAAAACGGCAGTCTTGCCCCATGAAACGGGAAAAACTCCGGCGCAGTCTGTTTGTGAGCGCAGCCTGCCTGCTCTCCTTCCCTTGGTTCACACCCTGTGTCGGCATCTGGTCCGCTGCGGCGGTGAATGGTGCGCATGACAGCATTTCACGTCGCTATGAGCCTCTGGCCCACTTGCCAACGAACCAACTCAAGCAATGGGCTGCCAAACCGGGACCAAAGCTCACTGTCATTCAACGGCAGACCATCTCGCGCAGTTCCCTCATCACCGCTGCCGAACTGTCTGCGGCGAACGGCGGCATGAATGCGCCACGTCCCGGCACTCTCGTCGGCAAAGGTGCGTCCTCCGTCGTGGATGGCTTGACTTACACGCTGACGTGGATTGATCCGTTCACCTGGGTCTCACAGAACTCCATGGGCATGGAGCCAACAAAGCCACGCAGGCAGTTGGTTCTGTGCGAATCGCCTTTTGTGTTGCTGGAAGGCAACAGCATCCGATTCACACGATCTGGCAA
>JAYVIO010000261.1:0-10578 GCA_043770175.1 Verrucomicrobiales bacterium
GCCGAGGATGCGCTCGAAGTGGCCCTGCTCCGTGTCGTGCTGCTCGGAGACACTAAGCGTGCGCATGAACAAGGGCGTGGGCGAGTCGAGCAGCAGTTCACTGGCGGGGAAGTTGGGGAATGGCATCGTAATCTCCCATTTGGAGACCGTTGGCGCCTTGGCATCGGCGATTTCCGCAAAGGAGACTTCAACTTCGCGCTCCAAGCCCGGTTTGATGGCGAGGAACGGGATCTGACGACCATTGCGCAGGATGCGCATGTCATGCAGATCATTGGCCGAGCGGGCGAGCACGGCAGGTTCGAGTTCCAACTCGATGACACCGGCTTCTTTGAATTGCACTTCTCTTTGAAACGACCACGCGGAGACATCGAGCGGTGCGCCGACTTCGCCAACCTCGGGCGCAGTGGCGGTTTTGCGGAAGGCGGTGTTCGTTTCGACGGGGCTGGCCGTGGCGCTGTTGGCCGAGGCATCACGCAGCTTGTCGCTGAGAGCGGCGATGTCGTAACGCGGCTCAGCGGCCTGCGCATTGCCGATGAAGAGCTGCCACTCGCCGGGGGCATCGGCTTGAAACACGATGGGAACGGCATGCCGCGTGGCCTCGATGCTGTCGATGCGCAGCGGCGGGCTGTCGCCATTGCGGAGGACGAGTTCGATTTCGCGCGAGGTGGCGAGTTGATGTGCGGCGATGTCGAGATCCTCGGCGCTGCGGCCTTCATGTTGCAGGCGGAAGAGCGTGGCGCGCGTGTTGAGCAGCGCGGCTTCGCGCTGAAACACGGGTTCAGGGGTGTGGAGGCGCACATGGCCGAGCAGCACGTTGGCAGTGCCGAGATCGAGGGTCAGGCGGGTTTCGTTTTTGGTTTCGCTGCGCGCTCGAATTGTCACGGGCTGGGCCACTGTGCGCAGTTCGGGCAGATCACGACGGATTTGAGCCCCGGTGAAAGCCACGGGCGTGCTGCGTGCGTCGTCGATGGTGACGCGAAAATGCGTCCATGCAGCGGGCACAAAGATGAAGCGCAGCCGTTCGGTGCCGTTTTGGCGGCAGAGCAGTTCGTTGCTGGCGAGCGGCTGCCAGTTCGTGCCATCACTGCTGGCTTCGAGCGTGGCAGCCTTGATGAAGTTAGAAGCGTTGGTTTGCAGCAGCACCTCGCTGATCGTATCGCGTGTGGGCGGCTGGAATTCGAGCACAGTGGTGCTTGGATTCAGCGTGGCTTTGAACGCGGTGGCGTTCAAGTGTTCGGGTCGCATCATGCGAGGCAAAGCGACGATGTAGGGCGTTTCGACCCCGGCGGGATTGATGACACGCAGATCATGAAACGAGGCGCCGCCGGTCGTGCGCGAGGCATCGAGCAACGCGGGTTCGAGTTCGAGGCGGGTGAGTCCGGGCTGCGTGATGCGCAGCGTCTGGCGGTGTGTCCAGGCGGCGAAATCAGCGGCGCTGGCGGCCGTGGACAGGCAGAGGATGAGGAGAAGAGGATGCGGGTTCATGATCATGAAAGTAGTAAAGAGCTTCAGCTCGTTCTGGGTGCTTGGGAAGACGAGCTAAAGCTCTGGAGTACTTTTGTCGTCGCTAAGGAAGCGTTGATACAGGAACGAGGCGGCGAGAGCGATGATGGCAACCACGATCAAGGCGCCGATGCGGTAGCCGCTGTCGATGTTCGCGAGATCGTGGAAGAACAACTTCAGCAGCGTGACCGCCAGCAGGCCGATGCCGGCGTAGCGCGTGGGCGCGTTGCGCTGCCAGAAGCCGAGGATCAGCAGCATGAGCGCGAACAAGGCCCAGGCGATGCTGTAGGTCATGTCACGGGCGATGTTGCTGTCGAAGTCGAAGGCAATCGAGCGCTGGCCTGCGGGCGTGAAGGCGTCGGCGATCTCGATGTTGAGCAGGAGGAAGAGCAGGATGCCGCCGAGCGAGCAGAACAGGCCGCGCAGATTGAGTTTGTTCCAAAGATGTGTCGGCGGTGTGAGCCAGGCAGCGGCGCAGAACATCGCGAGCGCGGAGAGGCTGTAGGCGTAGAGCTGCCAGTTGAGGATCGGCGTGTCACCACGGGTTTGATACTCCAGTACGGCGGGATTGAGCGCGAGACGGACGAACGAGGCGACCAGCAGCACGGTGCCAGTGCCGCGTAGGCCGGGATGCGGCACGCTGCGGAACAACCAGCACAGCGCGGCGCCCTCCAGCGCCCAGCCGAGCGTGATCCACTGCTTCTCGAACTGGATCGGGAAAATGAGCGTGATGAAAAACAACGCCACGCCGCCGAACCACGCGAGCTGCGTGAGTCGCGCCGGATTTTCGGCACTGTGCTGCCGCAAAACGAAGACGAGGCAGAGCAGGGGAGCGACGGCGAAGGCGATGGGCAGCAGGCCCATGGATTCATTTGGCCAGGTCTGGCCGACGACCCGATACACGAGGCCGAAGGTGCCCAAACCGGCCGCAGCGGAGGCGATCCATGGCAGTTGGCGTGACGCAAAGAGATTTTGGAACACGAGCGGAAAGACGGTGAACAGCAGGTAGAAGCCGAGATACCAGAGCAACGGCGTGAGCGGCTGCTCCACCTTGAAGCTTTGCTGATGCCAGGCCCACTCGAGCGCGAGCACGCAGCCCAGCGCCGTCGGGGCGAGCGCGGTGATGCCGCTGATACGCGTGAGGCCGAGCAAAAACGCGGTGAGCAGCAACGCGAGGCCGAACACCGATGAAGGATCGGCCACACGTAGATGCAACGTGGCGAGAATGAGCAGCGCGAAGGGCAAAACGGCCGAACTGACCGGCAGCATCGAGGCGAAGGCCACCTTGGGCATTTTGCGCGAGAGGAATGTGCTGGCGATGCCAAACAGCACCGCGAAGCCGCCGAGCACGAGAAGGAACTGGCTCAAGCTGCCCGTGGTGTTGGCGGGAAGACGGAACAGCCAGGTTCCAGCGGTCAACAACGTGAGCGCGAGTGCCGCGAGCACCGGCACCAAGGCTCCCGTAAAGACCGCCAGGCCGATGATGAGCAGATCGACGAGCAGAATCGCCGGCCAGATCATGAGGCTGATGGAATCGAGACACAGCACCGGCATGAGCAGCAGCACGAGGGTGATCACTGGCGTCCAGCCCATGAACGGCGTCGCATTCTGACTGCGGCGCTGCCACAGCACAGCGAAGGCGGTGTGCAGGATGCCGAAGCCGAGATAGATGCCCAGCGCATACGGCAGCAGTTCGGAAGTGAGCTCGGTCGTGGTCCAGATCGAAAGATGCAGGAACGTCAGTGAGGCGATGATGCCGTGCGCGATGGCGACTCGCGGCTGCTGCCAGACGACGAGCATGACGACGGCGTTGATGCCGAGGACGAAGGTGTACAGCAGCGCTGGGCGTTCGGTGATGGCTCCATAACCGAGAAACACGAACGCGGCGAGCAGCGCACTGCCGCAGAGCGCGAGTGCGGAGCCGGCGGGGAAGGCATCGTCATCCTCACGCTGGCGCGACCACCATGCGGCGAGCATGAACAGTGCCGCGAAGCCGAGGAAGACGATCACGGGAGTCCAGGTGGCTGAACCCATGGCGTATTGCGATGAATGGAAGAATTTCGTCATCCAGCCGCCTTGCATCAAAATGGTGCCGCCTGCGGCAAGCGCCGTCAGATGCAGCCAGCGTTTGTGTTTGGCGACGGCGAGCACGCCGATGTCGAGCAGCGCGATGTAACTGAACAGGCCGAAGGGATTGTCATGGCCGGTGGAGCAAAGGATCGGCGTCAAAAAACCGCCCAGCATGCCCAAAACCGCGATGACCTGCGCCTCCATGCGCACCGCGAGCAAGAACGCGGCGGCGGTGATGAGCATCATCATCCCGAAGGTCACGAGGGCATGATTAAAGGGCGGAATGTGATACAGCGCATGCGCGGCGAAGCTCACACCGTAAAGCACGACGATGCCGGTGGCGCAGAGCGTGTGCGCGAGTGTGGCGTAGGCTTTGCGCCGCTGAATGACGACCCCGGCCCCCACCAGACCGATGCCGATGACAAAGCCGATGGCTGTGCGCAGCTCAGGCGAAATCCAGCCGCGTTCGATGCTGAGCTTTACGAAGAAGATGATGCCGAGAAACAACGCGAGTCCGCCGACCCAGGCGAAGAGCTTCGCGCCCATGAATTGTTCGAGATTGATGCGAACCGGTGGCGCAAGACGTGGCCGGGGTGCAGCGGACGGGCTAAAGCCCCCTGCCCGCACCGCTTCGCGGAGCGATGCAGGGGGGGAACTACGAACGAGTTCGGGAGCTTTGACAGCAGCAGGTGCAGACGGGGGAATGGGTGGCGGAGCGGCTGGCGGTGTTTCAGTGACTGGTTCGGCGATGAGGGTTGGAGGAGTGGCGGTGATGAACTCACGCGGAGCCACTGGTGGTGCGTATTTCGCCTGCGCGGTTGATTCGACGGCTTCCGGCGACTGCGGCAGCTTGTTCACGGCCTCAAGCGCTTCGATGCGCTTGATCAGCCGCGTCTCGCGTTCGACAGAGCGCGCCGCTATTTCGCGGAGGCTGCTAAGCTCACAGCTGACTTCGTCCGCGCGTTGCCGTGCCTTGCGGGCGAAGACGAGCGCGACGATGGGCAGCACGATGATCAGGCCGCCGATGACCAGGAGGATGAGGATGATTTCTTCCATAATGCCGCCCAGTGTCTCAGGAATCGTGGCGAGTGGAAATTGATTATTCCAGGTGGCATCATTGATAAAGCGTATAGCCTTTCATCCAACGCATGAACGTCCACCACCTCGAACTCTTCTACTATGTCGCCAGGAACGGCGACGTGAGCGCAGCGGCACGTGCGATGCCGTATGGCATTCAGCAACCGGCCATCAGCGCGCAGATTCTCCAGCTCGAAGACGCGCTCGGCGTCACGCTGTATCAGCGGCGGCCGTTTCAGCTCACGCGTGAGGGGCAGACGCTCTACGATTTCATCGTGCCGTTCTTCAGTGGGCTGGCAGAGATGAGCGATCGCCTTCGAGGTGGCGGTGAAAAACGGCTGCGCATCTCAGCGGCGGAGATCGTGCAGCGGGATTACCTGCCGGAGTTGCTCGCACGCATGCGCCGTCGCGTGAAGGGCTTTCACTTCACGCTCACGCATGGCCGCCAGCAGGAGATCGAGGCGCTGCTCGCCGCGCAGGAGATCGACATCGGCCTCAGCACGCTCATGGACAAGACTGCGGCGAACATCGAATCACGCGAACTGCTGCGTCTTGAAATGGTGCTGCTCGTGCCGAAAACCAGCGGTGTCACCAAGGCCGCGCAGATTTTCGATCAGGATCGCATCGACCTGCCGCTCGTGGCCCTAGATGCGAAGGACGTGCTCTCGCGGGCGTTTCAGGCCGCGCTGCGGCAGCGTGGCGTGGACTGGATTCCGAGTCTCGAAGTCGGCAGCCTCGATCTCGTGCTGCGTTACGTCGCCGAAGGCTTCGGCGCCGGCCTGGCGCTGCGTCATCCGCGTGTTGAACTTCCCGTCGGGGTCAAAGCCCTCGCGCTCGATGATTTTCCGCCGCTGAGCTTCGGCGCGCTGTGGACCGGACGCCTGTCAGCGCTGGGTGAAACGTTTCTCGCCGAAGCGACGGCGGTGGCGGGGGAACTAGCGTAGAGGCCAGAACATCGGCACCATCGCGAGGACGACGAGGAGCATGGCAACGGTGAGGCCGCCGCCGACTTTGATGAAGTCGTAGAAGCGGTATTTGCCGGGGCCATAGACGAGGATGCAGCTGGGCTCGAAGGGCGTGAGCACGGAGGCGGAGGCGCTGAGCATGACGCCGATGGCAAAAGTGCGCTGATTGGCGGCAAGCGGTGTCATCATCGCCCGTCTTGACACCCGCCGTCCCAGCGTGGACACTCGGCGGCATGGTTACAGGACCGGACAATCTCCGCAAAGTGCGCTCCAATCAGCGCAAGCTTTCCTATCTGGAGCTGCTCGCCCAGATGGAGCGGAATCATCCGCAGAACGCGCTGCGGTATGCCGAGTTCAGGCGCAGGCACTTGCGCGATCCGCAGGAAACGCCGGGATCTATTTCCCTCGCGGAGTTGATTGCGTCTGGACTGCCATCTTGAAGCTGGCCCAGTTCGCGGAAGGCCGCGAGCATCGAACCTGGCATGACCAGACCGCCGGGCGCATGATCAAATTCACTTATCCGGGCGAGTTCGGGCGTTCGCCGTTCTACGGCAGCGGCGGCCTGGGGAACACGCATGCAGTTCCCTTCGAGTATCTTCAGCGGCTGCAGCTTCAAAACGACCTGTTTGGCGATGAGATACTCTTGGAAGCGGTCATCGACCAAGCGGATGGACTGCTCGTGGTCACCTCTCAGGCGTTCATCACCGGAGATCACCCTTCGTTGGACCAAATCGCCGCTTACATGGCTGCGGAGGGTTTTGCAGCCACACGTTCGGATGACTGGTATCGCGCTGCTGATGACATCGCGGTTTTCGACAGCCATCCCGGAAATTTCATACGGACGCCAGAGGGCGTCATCGTGCCGATTGATTTGTTACCGCTGCGTCACCCTGATCGTGAGCATTTGCGGATGATGGGAGTAGTGATCGCCTGACTACTTTAGCGGCCAGAACATCGGCACCATCGCGAGCACGACGAGGAGCATGGCAACGGTGAGGCCGCCGCCGACTTTGATGAAGTCGTAGAAGCGGTATTTGCCGGGGCCATAGACGAGGATGCAGCTAGGCTCGAAGGGCGTGAGCACGGAGGCGGAGGCGCTGAGCATGACGCCGATGGCGAAGGCCCGCGGGCTGGCTCCCATCGACGTGGCGGCCTGCATGGCGACGGGCAGCACGACGAGCGCGGCGGCGGCGTTCGACATCGGTTGCGTGAGAATGACGGTGAGGACACAGAAGCCGGCGAATACGGCGAAGACGCCCCAGGGTTGCAGCCAGGAAGTGATGGCATCGGCCACCATGGCGGCGGCGCCGGAGCTTTTCATCGCCTCGCCGAAGGCCATCATGCCGCCGATGAGGATGAGCAGCCGCCAGTCGATGTTGCCATAGGCATTTTCGAGGCTGATGCAGCGGCTGAAGACGGCAAACATGGCGACGATGACAAAGGCGACCGTGTCCGGCACCCAGCCGATGCTGCTGACAATGACAGCGAGGATAAACGCCGCCAGCAGCACGACGCCGCGACGCCGTGACTCGGCGCTGGCTTGATGCTGCGTGAGCACAATGATCTCCGCGCCTTCCTCGATGGTGCGAAAGCGTTCGCCCGGCCCTTGCAGCAGCAGCACGTCACCAGCGTGGAGTTTTTCGTCGGCCATGTGATGCAGCAGCGAGCGGTCGCTGCGCATGAGGGCGAGCACGGAGAGGCCGGTGCGCTGGCGGAAGTTGCTCTCACGCAAGGAACGGCCGACGAAGCTGGAGCGCGGTGTGATGACCACTTCGGCGACCTGCGCGCTGCTCATGTCGATGCCAGAGCTGCGCAGCGTCACATCTTCAAGGATGTCGAGGCCCTCGATCTTTTTCACCTTGATGAGGTTTTCGACCTTGCCGGCGACGAGCACGATATCGCCTTCGTTGAAGTAGATCTGCGGCCCGACATCGAGCGTGTCGCCCTGGCGCGTGATCTTGAGCACCTGAAACTCCATCGCAGAGAAATCGGAATCGAATGCTTGCTGGCCGATGAGGGGTGAATCCTTCAACACGACAACTTCGGCGAGATATTCGCGCATTACATCACCACTTTCGGCAGCACTGCGATCACGCTCCGGCACCATGCGTGTTCCGATAAAGACCATGTACAAGATGCCGACGAGCACGATAATCACGCCGACCCCTGTGAACTCAAACATGCCCAGCGGCTTCAGCCCGAGCTTCGTGATCGCACCGCTCACGGCCACGTTGGTGGAGGTGCCGATCAGCGTGCAGGTGCCGCCCATGAGCGAGGCGAAGGCCAGTGGCATGAGCAGACGCGAGGGTGGAATGCGCAGGCGACGCGCCAAACCCATGACCGGACCGACAAACACCGCTGTGACAGTCGTGTTGTTCATAAAGGCCGACACACCGGCGACTACAGCCATCAGCATGCCCATGAGCCGCCGTGGTTTAGTGCCCAGCGTGTTCGCCAGGACGCTGCCCATCGTGTCGAGCACACCGGTTTCACGCAGCGCCGCACCGATGACAAAAATGGCCGCCAGCAGAATGATCACGCGATCGCCAAAGCCCGCAAAGGCCTGCTCCGCCTTCAAGATGCCGCACATAACCAGAACGCAAAGCATAGACAGCGTGACGAGATCCACGGAGATTTTCTCCGTGGCGAAGGCGATGACGGCGATGACGAGCAGTCCGATGACGATCCAAGCTTCCATTTGATCCCGCCATCTGTGGCGCAGAGAGATGCATGGCTCAAGGAACAAGCCGCATCACCTGCAAACATCTTCGCGCCGCAATGTTTTGGAAGCATTTCGAGCTGGCGTGCGTAAGTTCGCGCCCCACCATCATGCGTTTCATTCTCATCACTCTGTCCGTTGTTTTTGCCCTCGGTTTCACCGCAACTGCGGCGCCCCGCGCAGAGCATGTGTTCATCATCAGCCTGGATGGCGCAAAGCCAGCGGTCATTGCAGAAGCTGAAGCACCCACGCTGAAGAAAATCGCCACAGAAGGTGCAGTGACGTGGCAGGCGAGCACGATTTTCCCTTCGATCACGCTCCCTTCTCACACCTCCATGCTCACCGGAGTCGGTCCGGACAAGCACCTGATTCTGTGGAACGGCTACACGCCGATCAAGGGCCTTGTGAAGGTGCCGACGGTGTTTTCATTGCTCAAAGCGGCTGATCCGAAGGCGATCACTGGGATGTTTGTCGGCAAGGTGAAGTTCCGTCATTTGTGGCTGAAGGATTCTCTCGACATCTTCGATTTTGGCGGGCCCCAGTCGAACAAACCCGTCGCTGGTGCACCGGAGATCGAGAAAGACAAAAAGCCCTCGCAGATGGTGGCGAAGCAGGCCGTGGCGTGGCTTAAAGAGAATAAACCACGCCTCACCTTCATTCATTTTGCCGACATCGACACCGCTGGTCACAAAGATGGCTGGGGCTCGCCACAGCAGAAAGAGGCGCTCAAAGTCACCGACCAGGCGCTCTGGCAGGTCTGGCAGGCGATCAAAGAGGCGGGCATCGCTGATTCCAGTGTCATGCTCGTCAGCGCCGATCACGGCGGCCATGATAAGACGCACGGCCTCGACATTCCCGACGACATGATCATTCCCTGGGTGGCCTGGGGCAAAGGCGTGAAGAAAAACTTCACCATCACCGACAAGGTCACCACCTACGACACCGCTGCGACGGCCCTGTGGCTGCTCGATGTGCCGGTGCCTGCCGAGTTTGATGGCAAACCGGTGACGAGTGCGTTTGAGTGAGAAATCACATTTGTTTGGACGCTAGGTCTTGCCAAACCGCAGCCGACTTCCTAACCTCGCGCCCACTATGAGCGAAAAATCACCTGTGAACTGGGAAGCCTTGGAAGCGAAGCCCGAATTCCGTGCGCTGTTGGCGCGCAAATCACGTTTCATTATCGGCTCCACGATCTTCTTCGTGCTCTATTACTTCGCGCTGCCAGTGCTGGTGGGCTACTTCCCAGAGATGATGAAGAAGGAAGTCCTCGGCAGACTCAACATCGCCTACCTCTTTGCTCTCTCGCAATTCTTCATGGCTTGGGCCATGGCCTTCGTTTACACCCGCAAAGCTGCCCAGTGGGACAAAGAAGCCGCCGCTGTCGTCCACGGCCATTGAACTGGTTGACCCGCCTTGACTGAATTTTGACCCTTTGACCTGATTTTCTCCCCCTTATGACAATCGCCGTTTGGATGTTTCTCGCCTTCGTCGTCGCGACGCTCGGCATCACTGTTTGGGCCGCCAAAAAGAACACGGGTGCCAGTGCCTACTTCGCTGCGGGTCGTAGCATCACTGGCTGGCAGAACGGACTCGCTGTGGCGGGCGACTACATGAGCGCGGCCAGCTTCCTCGGCATCTCGGGGATGATCGCCTTTTTTGGTTACGATGGGTTCATGTACTCCGTTGGCTGGCTCGTCGCCTACCTGACGGTGCTCATTGTTGTGGCTGAGCCGCTGCGAAATGCGGGCAAATACACCATGGCTGACCTGCTGGCCTACCGCCTTACGCCGCGTCCGGTGCGGGCGATGGCCTCGCTGAGCACGATCACCGTCTCCACCCTCTACATGGTCGCGCAGATGATCGGCGCGGGCACCTTGGTGAAGCTGCTGCTCAAAGATTTACCGTGGATCAGCACCGAGTGGGCCATCATCGGCGTCGGTGTGCTGATGGTCGTGTATGTCGTCTTTGGCGGCATGCTGGCCACCACCTGGGTGCAGATCATCAAAGCGATCCTGCTCATGACCGGCACGATCTTCCTGAGCATCCTGGTGATGAAACACTTCGGCTACAGCTTCACCAAATTCTTCGACGCCATCGCCCACCTCACCTACACCGACAAAAGCGGCGTCGAAGTGACCAAGAACTTCCTCGAACCCGGCATGAAATTCGGGGCCGATGTCACCAAAGGCTGGGGACCGCTCGATTTGATCTCCTTGGGCCTCGCACTCGTCTTTGGCACCGCTG
>JAYVIO010000262.1:0-10568 GCA_043770175.1 Verrucomicrobiales bacterium
ATGGTAGGGCGCTTGCTCCCGCAAGCGCCGCAGGTCTATCACTCCGCCAAAGGAAATTGGCACTCGAGAGCAAACAACGGCACAAGGTGGGGCGCTTGCTCCTGCAAGCGCCGTAGGTATGTCACTCCGCCAACGGAAAAGCTCACGAGCACCAACAACGTCACGACGGCGGGCTGAGACAGCCCGCCCTACCCCAGCGCCCTCGCCGCACCACACGCCACCTCGCCGCTGCCATCCCCCGGCCCAACGGGCCGCAGGACTCAGCCCAGGGCAAGAGGGCGCAGCCCTCGCCACCCTGGGTTCACGCAAAACCTCATCGTTTCCCCGAATCGTCGCGCCCCAACGGGGCGCGGGAGATCGCGCTTCAATCCCAGACATACTTTTCGTCATATTCGATCTCGTATTTCTCCAAGAACCGCCGGAACTCTTCCTGAAAACTCATCACCTGATGATGCCGCTGCTGGTTGCGGATGTATTCCTTCACCTCCGCCACATTCGACTGGCTGACCGAAAACGCCCCATACCCATTCTGCCAATGGAAGTTCCGCAGGATCGGCAACTGCCGCTGCAACCACTCCGTTGATCCCGTTTTCACCTGACGCACGATGTCGCCCATCGTCGCCGTGCGTGACAGCAGGAACAGCAGATGCGCATGATCCGGCTCGGCGTTGATCTCCACCGCCGTGCAGCCCAGAACACGCAAAATGCCGCCCATGTAAGCATGCAGTTCCGGGTGCAGATGACGCGGAATCATCTTCTCCCGGTTCTTCGTCGAGAAAATGAGGTGGACGTAGATCTTGGCGAGGGAATGCGGCATGCAGGCAAGAGCGAGCGTGTTCCCGCGCTCCGTGGGAGCGCCACCTCAATGAAACGACAAACGGGGCCTTCCGCAACCCAGGGCTGAATCCATCGGCCCGTTGGGCCGCCAGACTCAGCTTAGGGCGGAGTGAGTTCACAAAATGGTGGGATATAAGGTTGCTCACCAACACACCCGTCTGTTAATAATCTTCGGCGTTAGGCCAATGAGAAAAACCAACCACGACAACTAGATTCAATAAAGGAAGCCATGGGAGCAATAGTCGGCATTGATGATCGTGTAATCTTCACGACGAACTGGGAGTGGGAATGTGCTGGAAACGATGCGCTAATCGTGGCGAAGGCTATCGCCACGACTCCGCCTGAGCAGTCGTTCGTGGAGAAATTCGAACAGTCGCAGCGAGGCCTGTTCTCTGGCTATTGCCCCGATTTCGAGCGACTATTCCCAAGTCTGATTGAGCAGAAGTTTTGGGTTCGTTGTTTTCGCGATGCTGCACGTTGGCTACAGCTTGGCCGAATTCCGAATGAGGGGCCAGATTCAGCAGCCCGCCGTATTTTCATAGCATATTGGTGCGCAGACATCCTCAAAGCTCTTGTCTATCGGCTCGACGATATTTGGATAGCGGACGACGAAGACAGTCTTCTACGCTTTAATACACGAGGGGCCGAATCTGTTGACGAATATCGCGACATGCAACGAAGGTGCTGGGCCAAGCGTCAAAGTGAAGCCGATGACCGCGGAGTTATCAAAGCCGATTTGCTGCCTGATGGGCGAGTCGCATGCCCATACTGTTTGCGACGCTTTAGCCTGACAGATGAACACTCATGGGATGGGGAACGGCATCGTGACTGTCTGACAAAACTTGAAATACAGACTTCAAAAGACTCATGATTCCGACAAGCATGGCCTAACATTAAGCCAAGAAGCGGAATTCATCTGATCTGCTTTTTTCCACAAAAAACCCGCCAGCCTCACGGTCTGACGGGTGGAATCGAAAGAGCGGCGCTGAAGCTACTTCTGCTTCACCTTAAAACTGCGGAATACCACCGGATCGCTGTGACCGGCGAAGCCGATGTAGCCTTTGGTGTGGTCGAGGCCTTTCGGCGGATGGGCGATCTGGCTGCGGTCGAAGGTGCTGATGTCCACGTCGAGGATCTTGGTGCCGTTGAGCGTGATCTTGATCTTCTGGCCCTCGATTTCGATCTCTTGGAAGTTCCACTCGCCCACGGGACGCAGGTAGCCGTGCTTGGCACCGACGCAGTGGTAAACCGAGCCGTGATACTGATAAGGTTCAAGACCCTTCTTGCCTGCGGCGGCCTGCTTCTCGTTGTAGCCGTCGCTGTCGATGACCTGGAGTTCCAGTCCATCGGAGGCGGAGTGACCACCGAGCGGCGTGCGCAACGCGATGCCGTTGTTGCCAGCCTTCGGGAGTTTGAATTCGACACGGATGATGCCGTTCTCAAACTCGTCCTTGGTCAGCAGATCGCCGCCTTTGCCGGGCTTGCAGGTGATGGCACCGTCCACGACTTCGTAACTCTCCACCGCGCCCTGCCAGTTGCTCAGGTCTTTGCCGTTGACGTATTCGGTGAAGCCTTCTTCACCGCGCTTGGCGAGTTCCTGATTCGCCTCGTCAGCAGGGATCTCGCGGATGTAAACGTTCTTCCAGCGGATCTCGCTACCGTGCGTCTGGAGTTGGATCGGACCTTTCGGAAAAGCGGGATCGACCATCCAGCCATTGGGAGCTTTGGCCGCCTCGGCCTTCGGCGCGACCTTGCCATAGGCTTGGTAGCCAGCCTTGCGGTTGGCGAAGAAGTTTTCCAGCACCGCGTTCTTCACCACGACTTCACCATTGAACGTCACGGTCGCACGCTCACCGACCATTCTGATGTGGAAGGTGTTCCACTCGCCCAGGGGCTTGTCCATGAGCTTGAGGGGATTCTTGCCCTCGGGGTTCTTGTTGTTCCAAAGTCCGCCGGAGCCAAAAGGCTTGCCCAGAGCGACGGCTTTTTCGTCCTTCTCCGTGAAATCCCAGATCTGCACCTGCGGAATGCCGCGCAGGTAGATGCCGCTGTCGCCGAGCGGAAGCATCTTGTAATCGACCATCAGTTCGAAGTCGCCGTAGTCCTTGTCAGTGGTGAGGTACAAACCTTTGCCGTCATTGACGAGCTGGCCGTCCTCCACCTTCCAGTGTGCGTTGAGGTGATCGCCCTTGTCATTGCCCTTGTCATTGCCCTTGGCGTCAGTCAAACCACCGTCGATGGACTTCTTCTTGTAAGCAGCCTGCTCCTCCGGCGTCATCTTCCACAGGTCGGTAGGATCCTGCGTGCCCCAGCCATACCAGCCGGAGAGATCCTTGCCGTTGAAGAGTGCGGTGAAACCCGCCGGCGGCGTGTTGTCCGCGGCTCCGGCCAGCGTGGCCGCAGCGAGCATCAGAGTAAGAGAGAGTGTGTGTTTCATGGTTGAATGAGAGGCACAGGAGTCGCCCGCCACACGCTGCATCTTTCAGGCAGAACCAAGGCTTACGCATGAAATGAGCAAATGCTCATGCTGGTTAACACGAATCCAAGCCGAATGGGCCGCGAATGATCATGAATAAGAGTGATCACACAGATTTGCGGCCATTCGCGTGTCATTCGTCTTCATTCGCGTTGGATTGGCAGCATTCCGTTGGCTTGATTCATCCATTTGGACACCCAATCAGGGCATCCTCCGTGATTTTGGTGCGCAAGCCCTAGTGCAGAACGCCTGCGCCTGACTTTCTGCTCGACACCTGCAGAGAAACAGGGACGATTCGCCTGCCATGAAATCTTTCCTCTGCATCCTGCTCCTCTGCACCGGTCTGTCCCGCCTGCACGCCCAGACCCCGGCCGCCGAAGCCGCCGCCGGTGCCAAAGAGTTGATGCAGCGGCTCTTTGGTCAAAACACGACCGAGGCAGAACTGCTGGCACTCGCCAAAGAAGCCAACAAGGCCGGTGTGCCGCGTCAGGCGATCATCGAGGCCAAGCTCGTCTGGGGGCTGCGCCATCAGGACACGCCCTTCCTTGTGAAAATCCTGCCCGAGGTCGAAATTCTCGCCGCCAACTTCGATTCCGCCAGCGCCGCCGCCATTCCCACGGCGGAAGCCGCGAAGGCCTTCATCGCTTACATCAAGGCGCTCAAGG
The DNA here is from genome assembly GCA_043770175.1 of Verrucomicrobiales bacterium. Lineage (GTDB taxonomy): Bacteria > Verrucomicrobiota > Verrucomicrobiia > Verrucomicrobiales > Verrucomicrobiaceae > Prosthecobacter. The sequence goes on from JAYVIO010000262.1 coordinate 3,979, forward strand.
CCGCCGACGCCAATGACGCCGCCGCCTTCAAACAAAACATCCTCGAAGCCATCTGGCTCAATCCGCAGCAAACACCGGTCTTCATCCAGTCCATCGAGAAATTCCGCCGCGAATCCAAGATGGTCAGCCTCGTGGTCGATCTCAAACTGCCGCTCACCAATTCCATGGGCGAGGCCACCACGCTCCACGATCAGCTCGGTGGCAAGAAGGCCTTGCTGCTCGACTTCTGGGCCTCCTGGTGCGGCCCGTGCATGAACCTCATGCCCGCGCTCAAGAAGAAGGCGCAGACGCTGTCCGCTTTCGATGTCGTCGTCGTCGCCATGAACAAGGACGATCCCAAGGACAACGAAACCGCCGAGTCCATCGCCGAGCGCATCCGCAAAGAGCAGAACGCCACCCTGCCCTGGCTCGTCGAACCCGCCGAACGCCCTTACACCAAGGCCTTCGAGCTCGACACCATCCCGCGCATGGTCCTGCTTTCACCCGAAGGCAAAGTCCTCTTCAACGGCCACCCTGAAGACCCTGCGCTCTGGGTGGCGCTCAAAAAAATCAATCCCGCCATTCAAGCACCCTCAGATTGACCTGGAGGATAGGCATCTTGCCTGTCAGCGGATCGAGGCGTCCCGCCTTCGATGGTTCGCTGCATGAGCAAGGCGAGACGCCCCGATCCATGGTCAGGCCGGAGGCCTATCCTCCGAGCACATGTCGGTCACACCAACGGCGGCTGAAAGTTCAGCAGCTCGATCTCCACCGCATGCTTCCGCTCCGGCAGCAGTTCCACCACGCTGATGCTGCCGTACTCGATGTTGAAATGCGCCATGCGCATCAGCGGCATCTCCAGCAGCAGCGCAATCATGACGCGAATAATCCCGCCATGGCAGAACACCGCCACTTTTTGATGCGGATGCGCGTTCACGATGCGCAGCAGGCACTCGCGCACGCGTGCGGTGAAGCCGTGAACGCTTTCACCGTTGGCAATGCCGTCGCTCTCCATGATCTCCAGCCAGTCAAACGCGCTCACGCCAAAATTGGACAGCACCTCGTCCCAGCGATGCCCGGTCCAGTCGCCGAAATCGATTTCACGCAACCCGTCCATGAGTTCCGGCTGCAAGCCGCGTTGTTTGGCCAGCGGCGCGAGCGTCTGCTGCACGCGCAGCATCGGACTCGCATAGATCTTCTCGATCTTCGTGTCCTTCAGCCACGCCGCCACCGCTTCGCCCTGCCTTTGTCCCAAAGGCGACAGTGCCATGTCGATGCGCGAACCGCCAAAGACCTTGTGATATTTCTCCTCCACTTCGCCGTGACGGATGAAATAGAGTTGGGTGGGATGATTCGGCAGGTGGGCTTTCACTTCCTGTCTATGAAACAGAGCACCACGCGACGCAAGCCGTGGCTGCAATCACACGATCTTCCACGCCTCGCGCATCGGCCGCAGCAGCATCTGATTCGCCTGCTCGTCGCCTTCAAAGCGCTCGGCCTTCGGATCGAACTTCAGCGGGCGCTTCAGCATGGCTGAAATCGCACCGATGTGGCAGGTCGTGGCGGCACGCTGGGCGATCTGTGCTGTGGCTGCCGTACGGCCACGGGAAAGCACGGCGTCAATGAAGTTGCGATGATGATGCTTGGATTCGTAGAGCTTCACGTCGCTGTCTTTGAGCTTCACGCGCAGGATGTCGTCCGAGCTGGCCTTGAGCACCTCGGATTCGCTGAAGATCCAGCCTTCGCTGCCGATGAACTTCGTGCCCCACTTGGTTTTGTCGTCGGTGCTGAGCATGACCACGCGCACGCCGTTCGCGTAGCGGTATTCGATGCGGAAGCTCTCAGCAGCATCGTAGATGCCCGCGTCACGGCGCTTCACGTCGGTGGCGCTGACCTCGGTCGGCGTCGTTTCATCCATGCCCGCGCCCCATTGCGCCACATCCAGGAAATGCGCGCCCCAGTCGGTGATGTAGCCGGGCGCGTATTCCTCGATCCAGCGAAAGTTGAAGTGACAGCGTGCCGCCGAGTACGGCTTCACCGCCGCCGGACCGAGCCACATGGCATAATCGAAGTGCGCAGGCACGGGCTGCGTCGCTTCCAAACCGGTGACACCGCCTCGAATGGCAAACTTGCCCGGCACGCCGATCTCGATCTCCTTCAATTCACCGATGTAGCCGTTGCGCACGCGCTCGCATGCCATGCGCACCTTCATCCCGGAGCGCCGCCACGTGCCGCATTGCAGCACGCGCTTGTTTTCTTCCACCGCACGGCAGATGGCGCGGCCTTCGACGATACTCGCGCCCAGCGGCTTCTCAGAATACAAATCCTTGCCCGCCTTCGCGGCAGCGATGGCCACATTCGAGTGCCAGTGATCCGGCGTTGCATTCATGATCGCATCCACATCGCTGCGGGCCAGCACCTCGCGAAAATCGCGATACACGTCGCCCTTGGACAATCCGGCGAGTTTGGCCGCCGCCTCGGCATGCTGGGAGTCCACATCGCACACGGCGACGATTTGCACGCGCTCATCGCCCATCAACGCCTTGAGATTGCTCGTGCCCTGACCACCCACACCGATGCAGGCGAGGCGAACTTTCCCATTTGGAGATACCGCCCCTGCCCGGCCCAGCGTGGCGGCGGAAACAATGAAAGGAACAGCAGTGCGAAGAAATTGACGACGATTCGGTGAGGCTGGCGTGTGCATGGGAAAGAAACGCAAATCGTTTCCGATATTGATCACGCTCGAACTCACGCCACCCACTCATGGACCCCACTCCCCTGCCCCGCCGTCGTGAATTCCTTCAAACCACCGGCCTGGGCCTCCTGAGCTTGCCGGTGATGCAGTCCTTCTTCGGCAGCACGAGCACCGCGCTGGCTCAAACCGCTGCCGCAGCTCCAGCGGCAGCCGTTCCAGCTTTGAATCGCTTCCCACGCATGATGCAGGACTGGCTGGTGGCCGAAGTGCGTGCCGCCGAGCAGCGTGGCAATGCCCGACGCGATGCTTTGAAGACCAAGGCGGATGCCGAAGCTTATGTGAAGTCCGTTCAAGAACGCATCCGCCTGTGTTTTGGTCCTCTGCCGGAAAAAACACCGTTGAACGCCAAGGTGACAAAGACCTTGGAGCGCGACGGCTACCGCATCGAGAACATCATCTTCGAGAGTCGGCCCAATTACATGGTCACGGGCAATCTCTATCTGCCCACGAGTCGCAAAGGCCCCGTTCCAGGCGTGATCGGCGTCTGCGGGCACTCGCTCAATGGCAAGGCTGCGGAGGCCTACCAAAGCTTCGCGCAAGGACTCGCCCGACAAGGCCAAGCCTGCTTCATCATTGATCCTGTCGGCCAAGGAGAGCGCTTTCAGTATTTGAATGAGAAGCTCGGCTCCCGCCTCGGCGGTGGAACGACGGAGCACAATCAAATGGGCGCGCCGCAGGCACTCATTGGCGAATTTCTCGGCACCTGGTTCGTGTGGGATGCGATGCGTGCGCTCGATTACCTGCTCACGCGCCAAGAAATCGACCCGCAGCATCTAGGCATTACCGGAAACTCCGGCGGCGGCACGCAAACGACCTGGCTCTGCGGCATGGAGCCGCGTTTCACGATGGGAGCGCCGTCCTGTTTCGTCACCACCTTCCGCCGCGATGCTGAGAACGAGCTGCCGCAGGACATGGAGCAGTGCCCGCCGCGTGTTTTGGCCCACGATCTCGATCACTGCGATTTCCTCGCCGCGATGGCGCCGAAGCCAGTCATCATCATGGCACAGGAGAAGGATTACTTCGACGCGCGTGGCTCCACGGAGACCTACGAGCGGCTGAAGAAGCTCTACACACTGCTCGGCAAGCCGGAGAACATCCAGCTCCACGTCGGCCCCGATCCGCATGGCTACACGCAGTCGAACCGCGAGGCGATGTATCGCTTCTTCGGCAAAGTCACCGGCATTCCCGCCGCTGACGCAGAGCCCACCATCACCGTCGAGAAAGACGAGAACCTGATCTGTACGCCACGAGGACAGGTCGCCGAGGCCGGTTCGCGCACACTGATGACCTTCACCCGTGAAAAAGCGGACGATCTGGCCGCCAAGCGCAAGCATCTGAGCGGCGAAGCGTTGCAAAAAGCCGTGCGTGAGGTCTTGAAACTACCCGCGTTGGCAGATTCACCGCCGGATTACCGCATCCTGCGCAGCTTCGGCGCACGCAAGTATCCCACCAAAGGCTACTGCACCTACGCCATCGAAACGGAACCGATGATTCATGCCTTGGTCACCCGTTTGAGCGATGAAGCCCTCACCTCGCGCCTGCCACGCGGCCAGAGCAAGGCCGTGCTCTACATCTCGCATCGCTCGGCCGACGCCGAACTGCGCAGCGATCCCTTCGTGCAAGAACTCATCGCTTCCGCACCTGACGCGGCCTTCTTTGCCTGCGATGTGCGCGGCATTGGCGACTCACAACCTGACACCTGCGGTGCGAATCAATTCCTCGGTCGTTACGGCAGCCACTACTTCTACGCGGCCTACAGCCAGATGCTTGATCGTCCGCTGCTCGGCCAGCGCACCTTCGATGTGCTGCGTGTTATTCAGCTTCTCAAAGCTGCTGGACACACCGAGATCCATCTCGCCGGTCAGGGCTGGGGCGCACTGCCCGCTGCCTTTGCTGCGGTGCTCAGCAGCGAGGCCAAACAGGTCACGCTGAAGCATGCGCTCACCTCTTTCCATGATCTCGCAGCTCACGATGACCAACAGTGGCCGAACGCTTTCATGCTGCCGCAGGTACTGCACCATTTTGATATTCCCGACTGCTACCTAGCTCTCCAGCAGCAGAAACTTCAACTCATCGAGCCGTGGACGGCAGCCGATGGTATGAAATGACTTTCAACCAACACACACCATGCAAACTCAGCTCAAGACCAAACTCTCCCTCTTCATGTTTCTCCAGTATTTCATCTGGAGCAGTTGGTACATGACGCTTGGGGCCTACCTCGGCACCTTGAAGTTCAGTGGCGAGCAAATCGGTCTCGCCTACGGCGCTTTCGCCTGGGGCGCGATCCTTTCGCCCTTCATCGTCGGTTTGATCGCGGATCGCTTCTTTGCTTCGGAAAAAATCATCGCGGCGCTCGGCATCGCCGGTGGACTGGTGATGCTCTTCATCCCGCAGTTGAAGACCTTCGGCAGTTTCTATCCCACGCTCATCCTCTACTGCACGCTCTATGCGCCGACGCTGGCTTTGGGCAATTCAATCTCCATGACGCATCTCGCCGATGCGAAGAAGGACTTCCCCTTCGTGAAAATCTTCTCCGCCGTCGGCTGGATCGCCGGTGGCGTGGTGCTCAGCCAGTTGAAGGGCGAGCAGTCGTCGCTGCAATACTACCTGGCAGGCGGCACCTCGATGGTCTTTGGCCTCTTTGCCCTAAGCCTGCCGCACACGCCGCCAAGGAAGAAGGGCCAGAACGTGCCGCTGAGCGAAGTTCTCGGCCTGGATGCCCTGGCGCTGCTGAAGAAGCCCACCTTTGCCATTTTCATCCTGTGCATGTTCCTCATCTGCATCCCGCTTTACTTCTACTTCGTGAACCTGGGCACCTACCTCACGCAGTTGAAGTGGGTGGACTGGGCACAGAAGATGACGCTGGCGCAGGTCTCCGACATTATCTTCCTCGTGCTGCTGCCGCTGATGCTCAAGAAGCTCGGCTACAAGAAAACCATCTTCCTCGGCATCTTGGCCTGGGCCGCACGCTACTTCCTGCTCAGCGCCAGCGCCGCCAGCACCGGCACCGTACTCATCTTCGGTGCCATCCTGCTGCATGGCATCTGCTATGACTTCCTGTTCATCGCCGGACAGCTTTATGTCGATGACGAAGCCAACGAACGCATGCGTGGCGCAGCGCAGGGCCTGATCGCCATCATCCTGTGGGGTTTTGGGTCGCTCGTCGGCACTTACTTGGCCGGTTACTTCATGGATCAGCACAAACTGGCCGCCCCCAAAGGAGACATCACCCACGACTGGTCCGCCATTTGGGCCACACCAGCGTGGATCGCCGTGGCGGTGCTGGTAGTGTTCGTGATCTTCTTCCGTGAGCCGAAGAAAACGACTGCGTCATCGTGACGGTCAGCATTTTGGCCGGATCAACGCACCGCCTTACTTTCCAGCCGTGAGTTCCTTGATGCGGATGTTCCGAAACTGCACCAGTGAGGCTCCCCATTCGCCATCTTTCCGTTCTGCATGCAATTGGAGGGCCAGCGGCCCACGGCTGGGAACCCCAGGCAACTGAACATCGTCGATGATCCGCTTGTCGTTGAGGGTGACCGTCAAGCGGTCGCCCTTCATGATGATATGGAACGTATTCCACTCGCCGATTGGCTTGTCTGCCTTCACCTTCGGAGTCACCCCGGCATGCACCTTCGAATCCAAGGCAGGATCAGTCCGATAACCCCAGACTTCCCCCGAACCGACCGGCCAGCACCAGATGTTCACCTGCGATTTGTGCTGTCCGCGAAGGAACACTCCTGAGTCGGTGTTGGGTGCGGGGACGGTCATCACATTGCCGCCATCGTCCTTCTGGTAGGAACCATCGGGCAGAATGAAACGTGCTTTCTTGTTCACGAACGGACTCTCCTTGATG
>JAYVIO010000263.1:0-30326 GCA_043770175.1 Verrucomicrobiales bacterium
GGCTTCCCGAGTCTCCTGAGGTCGTTGCCGCTCACCCGCAAAGGCTTCCCGAGTCTCCTGAGGTCGTTGCCGCTCACCCGCAAGGGGTTCCCGAGTCTCCGCAGGTCGTTGCCGCTCATCGGTAAGGGGTTCCCGACCTGGCTTGCCGTCGTTCCGACGGGTTGATTTTGAAAGTGTTGGCAGGGCAGCCTCGGAGAGGAGCGCGGACACTCTTGTCCGCTTCTCCCAACTGCGGACAGGAGTGTCCGCGCTCCCTTCGGCTACGCGATGCGACCGCAGCACTGCTTGAACTTCTTGCCGCTTCCGCAGGGGCACGGGTCGTTGCGGCCGACTTTGCTGTGGTCGGGCTTGGGCTTGTTCGAGGCGCTGGGCATGATCAGGCGGGGGCCGTCACGGCCGGGATTGGGCGGAGCTTCTTCACCATCTTCGGAGGCTTCGCGGCGCTGCGGCGGCGGCGCTGACTCACCGCTCTGCTGGGCGGCCATCTGGGCGAGGAACTGCTCGAAGGCGGCAAGCTGCTGGGTGCTGCGGAAGAGGTTGCCGAGGACTTCGCCGTTGATGTTGTTCATCAACTCCGCGAAAATCGTGAACGCTTCCTGCTTGAACTCGATGAGCGGATCTTTCTGGCCGTAGGTACGCAGGCCAACGCCTTCCTTCAAGGCATCGAGCGCATACAGATGCTCCTGCCACAGGCGGTCGATGGCATTAAGAAGGATCATTTTCTCAATCTCCTGCAAGGCATGCGGATTCGCGTTGCCGACCTTCACGCCGTAGGCATTGAGGATCTTCTCCTTCAACCAGGCGGACTTGGCGTCGAAATCGAGCGCCTTGAAGGCGTCATCAAAGGTGCGCAGGCCAATCGGGAAGGCGGTGTTCACCCACTGAAGCAGGCCGTCGTAATCGGCCACGTCGTCGCCTTTGAGATCCTTCGGCACGAAGACGCTGAGGCGCTCGATGAGGCCTTTTTCGACGGCCTCGTTGATGAGGATGCGGGTGTCGTTGCTGTTGAGCACGTCGTTGCGCCATTCATAGACGACCTCGCGCTGCTGGTTCATCACGTCATCGTATTCGAGGACGCGCTTGCGCCAGACGTAGTTGCGCTGCTCGACGCGCTTCTGCGCGGTTTCGACGCTGCGGTTGAGCCAGGGATGCTGCAATTCCTCGCCTTCCTTCATGCCGAAGCGTTCCATCATCTTCGTCATGCGCTCAGCGGCACCGAAGTTGCGCATGAGGTCGTCTTCAAAGCTGAGGAAGAACTTGCTCTCGCCGGGATCGCCCTGACGCGCACTACGACCGCGCAACTGGCGGTCCACACGACGCGATTCATGCCGTTCCGTGGCCAAAACGAACAAACCGCCGAGATCGGCCACGCCTTCACCCAGTTTGATGTCGGTGCCACGACCGGCCATGTTGGTGGAGATCGTCACCGCGGCACGATGACCGGCGCGGGCGACGATTTCGGCCTCCTGGCGGTGGTACTTCGCATTGAGCACGTTGTGCGTGATTTTTTGCAGCTTGAGCATGCGCGACACCATTTCGGAGGCCTCGACGCTGGCGGTACCGACGAGGATCGGCTGGCCCTTGGCGTTCAATTCGCGGATCAGGTCGATTACGGCGGCGAATTTCTCGCGGCGCGTCTTGTAGATGCTGTCGTTGTGATCTTTGCGCTTCACCGGACGATTCGTCGGGATGGTGAGCACGTCGAGATTGTAGATGTCGTGGAACTCGGCCGCGTCCGTTTCCGCCGTGCCGGTCATGCCGCCGAGCTTCATGTAAAGGCGGAAGTAGTTCTGAATCGTGATGGTGGCGAGCGTCTGTGTCTCGGCGTCGATCTGCACGCCTTCCTTCGCTTCCACGGCCTGATGCAAGCCATCGCTCCAGCGACGTCCGGCCATTTTGCGGCCCGTTTGCGCATCAACGATGATGACCTTGTTCTCTTCGACGACGTACTCGACGTCCTTCTCATAGAGGCAGTAGGCGCGCAGCAACTGGCTGATCTGGTGGATTCGCTGGCCTTGGTGCGAGAGGCGGTCCTGCATCTCGGTCTTCTTGCGATTGCGGGCCTCTTCGGACAGCGATGTATCGCCGTCGATCTCGGAGTAAACGGTGGCGATGTCCGGCAGCACGAAGGCGTCCGGCTCGTCAGGGCTGAGGAAATTACGCCCCATCTCGGTGAGATCGGCATCGTGGCTCTTTTCCTCGATGAAGTAATACAGCTCCTCCTTGAGCTTGAAGAACTCGACCTTCTGCGTGTCGGCGTAGAGGCTCAGCTCGGCCTTTTCCATCGCACGGCGGAGTTCTGGCTCCTCCATGCAGCGGGTGAGGGCGCGGTTCTTCGGCTGGCCCATGTGAACCTGGAAGAGCTTCAAGCCCGCCTGCTCCATCTCGCTCGCAGCGGCGGCTTCCTTCGCTTCGGTGATGAGACGATTGCACAGCGTGTTCTGTCGGCGCACGAGCTGGTCCACGAGGGGCTTGTAGCGTTCGTACTGATGATTGCTCTCCGCCGCCATGACGGGGCCGCTGATGATGAGCGGCGTGCGCGCTTCATCAATGAGCACGGAATCGACTTCATCGACGATGGCAAAGTAATGACCGCGCTGCACCTGCTGCTCCTTGCTGGAGGCCATGCCGTTGTCACGCAGATAGTCGAAGCCGAACTCGCTGTTCGTGCCGTAGGTGATGTCCGTCTGATACTGCTCACGACGAATGTGGCTGGGCTGGTCGTTTTGAATGCAGCCGACGGTGAGGCCGAGGAATTTGTAGAGGCTGCCCATCCACTCGCTGTCGCGTCGTGCGAGGTAATCATTCACGGTGATGACATGCACGCCGCGGCCGGTGAGTGCATTCAGATACACCGGCAGCGTGCCGACGAGCGTCTTCCCTTCCCCGGTCGCCATTTCAGCGATCATGCCGCGATGCAGGGCGACACCACCGACGAGCTGCACATCGAAGTGAATCATGTTCCAGCCCAGCGGTTGATCGCAGACGGTGATCTCGCTACCACACATGCGGCGGGCGGCGTTTTTCACGACGGCATAGGCTTCTGGCAGGATGTCATTGAGCATCTTCTGCTCAATGGCGCTGAAATCGGGCTGGATCGCGTTCCAAGCTTCGCGTGAGCGGTCGATGCGCTGCTTCTTGTCGTCAATGCTCGCCTTGCGCCAGGCTCCTTGCGCGAGGTAATCATCTTCCAAGGCCGGGAAGTGCGTCTTCAGTGCCGTGAAGTACTGCTCCACCTGCTCCAGGCAGGCGTCCACGGCGGCTTCATCCGCGATGCGCAATGACACACCACCCAGGAACGGAGGCGTATGAAACGCGCGGAACTGGGCCTGCCACTTTTGCGTACGCTCGCGCAGCGCTTCCTCGGACTCGTTTTGCAGCAAAGCCTCGTGCCGGTTGATCTCGGCCACGGTGGGCATGAGCTTGCGCACCGTGCGCTGGTTCTTGGTGCCGATGATTTTTTTGATGATCCAGTTGAACATGAGGAAATGAAATAGTCCGACCGGCGCACAATGGCCGGGCTTGGGGGAGGCCGAATGTGGCGGAAGTCAGCGCTGGCGCAACAACTCAAACAGCCGCCTTCGGCCGCAGCACCGCATCCTTCACCCGGCGTGGAATCATCGCACTGCGCACGACTTCCGGCTTCACGCTGCGCAGGAAATCGAGCAGGATGACCGGCGAATCGACGATCATGCGCTCGATTTGATCACGCCGATGCGTCCAGCGAGAGTTGCGGTGCAAGTAGTCGAGATCGGAGAGGATTTCCTCGACGTCATGCTCACTGAAGCCGGCGAGTTGAAACGCATAAGGATCGGAAAGAGGCATGGCGACGGCGAACGGATGAAGGTACACCGAAGAAAACGAGAATGCGCGCGCCGACAAGCGCTTCGATGCCTCAAATTGATGAAACCGCCGGGAGATCAGCCATTGGGCAGGAGACGTTCCCAGAGAATGTCGTTCATGAGGACATTGTTGATAAATTCACGGCTGCTGTCGGCCAGGGCACGCGGTGCCGGAGCGGCAGCGGGCAGGAGAATGTCAAGAATGAAGCCTTTGGCCGTACGCGGTGAGGTGACGCGGCCACCGTGGTGATAGGCGAGGAAGTACGCGCCCATGAGATTGAGCCCAGGGCCTTCAATAGCAGCATCGGTGTGGGTGAAGAACGGATCAAACACGGAGCGCAACACTTCGGCGGAGAGTCCGGGACCGTTGTCGGTGAGGGTGAGATGCAATGAGCCGGCGTCGGCGGCCTCGGTCACGGTCTTGGCTGAGAGGGTGACATGAGCACCGGCAGGAAGCAGCGCCAGTTCCGTCTGGAGCAGCAGATGAAGCATCTTCTCAAAGGAGGGACGGCTGATCTGAAGCTCCGGCTGCGTGCCCGTGGATTCATACTTCAGCTCGACCCCTTTGGCGGCGAAGGCCGCACGCTGCTGGTCAAGCACGCCCTGAATGACCGCCGCGACATCAATCTTGTGCTCGGTGCCGGGCGCCGATTGCAGGCCGCCGAGCAGTTCGGCGATGCGTGAGGACTGGCGGACAACCTGGGCGTGGAAGTCATGCCAGAAGCTGGCCTCGCGCAGGCGATCGAGGTTGAAATTCTGCTGTCCAAACCTGCCGGAAGCAAGCTCCAGGAAAGCATGCACGGCGCGCAAAGGCTGGTGCAGATGCTGGTTCAAACCAGCGGCGACCACCCCCAGGCCCATGACGCGGTCGGTGATGAGGAGGTTCTGCAACACGGAGAGTTTTTCGCGCAGCAAGTCGTCGCGCTCCTGCTGAAGGATGTAGAACTCCATGGCGCGATGCAGCGTGTTGCGCACGTCATCCACATTGATGGGTTTGGAGATGTAGCGGAAGATGCTGCCGAGATTCACGGCATCCACGGTGACATCATAGTCGGCGTAGGCGGTGACGATCATGCGCACCAGGCGAGGGCGGAGATGGCGCGCGCGCTCCAGAAGCTGCACGCCTTTTTCACCGGGCATGCGCTGGTCGGAGAGCAGGACGCCGATTTCTTCACCGTGCTGCTCAATGAGCTTGAGGCCGTCCGCCGCGTTGGTGGCGGTAAGGATGCGGAATTCATCTGAGAAGTTTTTTTCGAAGTACTTCAACGCCTTCTCTTCATCATCGACATAGAGAACGGCGTAACGTTTGAGGTCGTATTGGTTTTGCATGTGGAGGTGTCCTTCTAGGTGTCGTCGTTGTTGGTGCTGTCGGCGGAGGGAAATTCCAAAATGAACTCGGTGAACAGGCCGGGCTGGCTGCGCAGTTCGATGCGCCCGCCATGGTCGGTGATGATGCGATTGCAGATGGAAAGTCCGAGGCCCATGCCCTGTCCCACGTCCTTGGTGGTGAAGAAGGGATCGAAGATCTTGTCCCTGATCGCCTGCGGGATGCCAGGGCCGTTGTCTTTGATGGAAAAGACGACCTTGTCCCTGCGGGTGTGCGCGGAGAGGCTGATGCAGGGGGATTCGCCCGCAGGGTATTCCTTCGACACCATGGCGTCGAGGGCGTTTTGGATGAGATTGATCAACACCTGCACGAACTGGTTGCTGTCACCCTTGACTTCGAGGTCGCCGGGGATGTCCACCTCGCGCTTGGTGCCATCCTTCCAGACATGGGAAAAGAAGCGCAGGCCGGTATCGACCATGGTTTTCAAGTCAAAGGCGTGGTTGAGCTGGCTGGTGTTGCGCGTGAAGCCGCGCAGGTCGGAAATGATCTGGATGACGCGGTTCACGCCCTCCTCCACATCTTTGAGCGTGTCGGCAAAGTCGGCACGTTCGCCTTCAGGCAGGGATTTGGTGGAACGACCGATGATGTGGAGTCCCTGGCGGGCGTAGTTGAGCGGATTGTTGATCTCGTGGATCAAGCCGGCGCTGAGGCGGCCGAGCGATGCAAGTTTTTCGTTCTGTACGAGCAGGGATTCGGTTTCCTTGATCTGTTCGAGCGCATTTTCCAGATGTTGCTTCTGCACCACGAGCTCTTTCTGGTAGAGACGTGAATCGACGAGGTTTTTCAGCCGCACCATGATCTCGGTTAGCGAGAACGGCTTCGACAGGAAATCGCTGGCACCGGCGGCAAGGCATTCGAGCTTGGTTTTTTCATCAGCCCGTGCGGTGAGCAGCACGATGGGGATGGAGCGGGTGGAGGTGCGGTCACGCAATTCACGACAGACCTGGAGGCCGTCCTTTTCCGGCATCATCATGTCAGATAGTATGATGTCCGGCAGGAACTGTGCGGCCTTCTCCACGGCCTGCTGACCGTCCACGGCTTCCAGCACCTCAAAGCTGGCGCTCAATTGATTTTTGAGGAAACGCAGCATGTCGGGTTCATCATCGGCGATGAGCAGCTTGGGCTTAAGGCTGCGGCCAATGCCGGTTTCGATCGGTCGCAGCGTGGCCTGGAGGGAGGTCATGGCCGGGAACATTTCGGCCCGGCGGTAAAGCTCGGCGATCCAGTCCTTGTCCTTGGGCGCTTCTACCGCGCTGATATTTTCCTCAGCAGGCTCATCCTCGACGACGTCTGTCTCCGCATGCTTCAGCGGCAGCCTGACTGTCATGGTGGTGCCTTTGCCAACCACACTGGAGACGGAAACATCGCCGCCCTGCACTTCCGCGAGTTCTTTGACCAGCGCCAGACCAATGCCCATGCCCTGGAATTTGCGCTGCGAGGAGGTGTCGGCCTGCCAGAAGCGGTTGAAAATATGCGGCAGTTGATCTGCCGGAATGCCCATGCCGGAATCCCGGACTTCGACGACCAGCCAGCCATCACCCTGCTCAGCGGTGAAATCAACGCGCCCCCCGGCGGCGGTGAATTTGAGAGCGTTGAAGAGCAGATTGAGGCAGATGCGTTCGAGTTTCTCCGGGTCAGTGAGGACATAGCTGAGCCCCGGTTCGACGCGTGTTTGAAGCTGAATGCGCTTGTCATCCGCCACAGCCCCCACAGCGGTGGACAAACCGCGAATGAACTCATCAATCTGCACGCGCTGCACCCGCACCTGGGCGCGGCCTGATTCCAGGCGCACGAGATCGAGCAGGTCATTGATAAGTTTGAGCAGACGCATGGCATTGCCATGCATCGTCTCGAGCAGATCACGATCCGCCGCATTGTGCGCCAGACCCGGACGATGCAGCAGGCTTTCCAGCGGCGCGATCATCAGCGTGAGCGGCGTGCGCAGTTCGTGGCTGATGTTGGCAAAGAAGCGGCTCTTGGTTTCGTCGAGTTCGCGCAGTTTTTGGTTCGCGGATTCCAACTCCGCACGGTTTTCCTCCAGACGATAACGCAGTTTGAACTCGGACTGGCGGATGGCGTTGTAATACCAACTGCCCGCCACGATGAACACACCGGTGACGAAAAGGAAATAGAGATTATTGAAGAACAGACCCTGAAATGAGAACGGCCCGTGCAATACCGTCGCCACAAGGTAAGCCGTAAAAGTGAGCACAAAAATCAGCACACTGTCCTCCAAAGTCCAGCGCAGCAGCAGGGCGGAGCCGAGCATCACCAGATTCAAGCCGGCGTAATAGGGAGAAATCGCGCCGTCCTTGGAGTAGATCATCCACGAAATGGCCAGCAACGGAATGAGCGCCACCGACAGTCCGAGATAACGGTAATAGCGTGTTCCCGGGAAGTAATGCAGCGCGAACCAGACTAGTGCCAGCAGCAGCGCCGAGAAGATTCGCGCAGGAAAAAATTCCAATGCCTGCTTCCAGTCATACATGAAGTAATCCAGCGATGCGCCTGCAGGCATGAAGATGCCGGCAAGCATGGCACCCAGCTTGTAGTTACGGATGCGGATGGGGTGTTCGTAGGTGTCGAACGAACTCTCCATGCTGTCCATCAGAACTGGTGGCGCTTCGATCATTGAGCAGGTTTGCGTACTTCAAGGAAAATGTTCACGCCGGTGACGTCGGCTTTGACTTCAATCGCCTCCGGCGGAGCCTTGTCCGGCGCGATCTTGGCAAACTGCTCCTTATTGCGATAGACCAGATGCCATTCGAGCACGTACTCCATCCAGCTGCGGGAGGGATTGGAGAGATCGACATTCGTGGCGACAAGCAGACCGCCGGGAGCGAGCAGATCGTAAAAAACTTCCAGCAGACGGCGACAAATACGATCAGAGAGATAGTCAAACAAACCGGCGCAGTACACAAAATCGTAGCTGCCAGTCTCAAAGCCCGCGCCCGTTCGCGATGACTCCTTGAGGATCTGATGCACAGAGCGCTTGTCCACCTTGATGCCGGTGCGGCGGCGGTGGCGGGAGCGCAGACCTTCAAGATCGCGCGTGGTATTGGTGATGGTCTCGTCGTTGAAGTCGAGCAGCAGGAAATCTGCGCTGTCGCAGAGAGGATCATCAATTAGGAAGTTTTGGATTTCTTGTGCTGGGCCGCAGCCAAGATTGAAAATGCGGGCGATTTTGCCCTGATTGGCCATGCGCTCTGTTTCATCATGCAGTCGCTGCTTGAGATAGACGATGCGGTTGCGGTGCGCCACAACCGGGGCGGTGTCGAGGAAGAGCCGGTTGATGATCTTGGCGAACATCGAACTGCCTTCATAAGGATCACGCAGCATCATGCTCACCATCTCATAGTCACCAGCGTAGCCGAGCGGTTTTTGGAACGTGCGATAGATAAAGGGCGAACACAAGACCAGCGGATGGAGTTGACGTTTGATGTAGCTGCGATGCACCGGCTGCTGATCCTGTTCGATGGATGCCGCAGTGTTTTCAAAGCGCTCCAACAGCGGCACCACGGCCGGCAGGATTGGACTTTCAAGCTGCATGATGGTTTCACGCTCCGCCTGAATGCGGTCTCCTGAAGGCAGCGAACGCACGCCCAGCTCCACCTGCTCCATCCAGCGGCGGAGATCGGAGAGCAGCGTGTGCATGTCCGCCACCACCAGTTTGAATTCAGGCAGAACGCGGTAGTTTTTTTCGGTCTCCTTGAGGAATTCGGCAAAGTCAGCCAGCAGGCGGCTTTTGTTCTGCGCTGGTGAAAGGATGTCGATGTCGATCCAGCCCTCATCCGACAGCGAAGCCTCGCAGATGAGCATGATACCGGTGTTCACCAAGTTGGCGATGACGGCACGGCCCGAGTAAACCACGCGCTCATTCATCATGATCCTGAAGTCATTGAGCACTTCGGAGAGCTGCACGATGCTGTAGGGGTTGTACACCTCAAACACGCCGAGATAGCGCGTCAGGCGATGGAGCGTGCCGCGCACTTCCGCTCCCTGGCTGTTGCGGCAGATGATGAAGCTGAGACGCTCCCCGGTGGAAGCGATCGCTGGCGGTGTATGGTCGTTGGTTTCCATGTTAATCCCCCGCTGTGGCCCGTTCAGCCTGATTGGCCGCTTCAGCCGCCCTCGGGAGGGATTGCTGCGCGTTTTGAAATGGTACCCAGAGGTGAGGGAGACATACGATGTAAATGTTCATGAACCACTGATTTTGAATCAAAAACGTTGCGAGACACTGAGTGAGATCACATGCCACTGGTGCTTATAGTTTCCGTTGAACGCTGGCGTGGCTGCACTGCCAATGGTGCGAATCGGGTTGTAAACGAAGGCATAGGCGAGATCCACATTACGGGTCTTTCCTCTCCAGCCAACCCCCAGGCCAAACACATGGCGGTCATACGCCGCCGCCGAAGGCAGGTAGTTAGTTTCCGGTTGGGAGTTTTCTGAAAAAAGATAACCGCCACGCAACTGCCAAGCTTTGTCGAGCTTGTAGCTGGCGCCGAAGCCGAGGTCGATGGAGTCTTTCCAGCCCAGCAGCGCAGCACTCTGGCCGAAAAGCAGCGCCTGGTTGTTTCCCAAATCGAGTGGGATGTCATCGTGGGACGAGTTGTCCGACCATTGAAAGTCAAACCCCAAGGTGAGGCGTTCTGTGAGGTCAACGCCGTAACCAATGGCAATCGAGCCCGGGAAGGTCATTTCTGAGCCAAACCGGCTGGTGCTGGTCGCTCCTGCACCGGTCAAACCCGGATTGCCACCCGGCATGCCCACGGTTTCCGTCTGACCGCTGTAGCTAATTTTGATCGGCAGCCGCCCAATAAAAGCGAGACGATGTCCTGGGGCAAACTCCCAGTTGGCTCCGAGGTAACCGCCAATGCCCCAGCCATCTCCTTTCAATTGAATTTCCCCGTCCGGATCGCCGCCACCCCAAACACCCCAAGGGTAGATGCGCCCAAAGGTGAGCTGGGAGTAAACGATGTCCAGACCTGCGGCCATGGTCAGGGTGTCAGTCACGCGAAACGCGAGGGCAGGTGTGAAGTCCACGGCCAGCAGCTTCGCTTCGAAGGGCAGGTTGTGGCGCAAACCGGTACCCACCCCTGGACCAAAGGGCATGTTTTTCGGAAAGTACGAGCCAAGACCAAACGGCGTGCTGATTCCGAATCCGAATGCCAGCTTGTCAGGCACCACTGGAAGAACGGCATAGATGCTGCCGGGATAGATCCATGACTGGCTCATTTTCACCGAACCGCTGGTTGTCGAGTCCAGCCGGATGTCTCCGTTCCAAACTGCAAGGTTGAGGAGCACCTCCGGCTCTTTGATTTGAAGAATATTCGCCGGAGACACACGGACAGCGGAAGCATCGTGCAGGTTGGCGAATCTCCCCCCCACTGTGCCCAGAGCCTGAGCGGAATCAGGCACCACAGAAAGGGTTTCGGCAGCATGGCTCACTGCAAGAGCGGCCAATAATACGAGAAGGACAGGATAGGCGCGTGATTTCATAGGTTGGAAGTGACGGGTCTCAAACCAGTCCGTTGGACTGGCAGTATCGCAGTATCTCGACCGTCCCTTTGAGCCCGGTTTTGCGACACAAGTTGTGTTTGTGAACGGCAACCGTTCTCGGACTGAGGGAAAGATCGAGAGCTACCTGCTTGAGGCTTTTTCCACGTGCGAGTTGCATCAACACCTCCAACTCGCGGTTGGAGAGTTTTTCATGCGCCTGCCCGCCAGCATTCTTGTGGGGCGTCTGCGCCGCAAATTTTTGCGCCAGTTCACTGGAGATGTAGCTGCGCCCTTCCAAGGTGCAGCGGATCGCATCAAACAGCTCATGCGGCGGTGCATCCTTGGTCACATAGGATCGCGCCCCCGACTGCATGGTGCGGGTGACAAAGGTTTCCTCCTGATGCATCGAAACTGCAATGATCTGGGGTGGATCAGACAGCGTGCGCAATTCCGTGGTCAGTTCCATGCCCGATCGATCCCCCAGTTCAATATCCACCAGGGCGATTTCATATTTGCGCAGGCGCGCTTCCGCCATGGCCTCCGCGCAACTGCCGGTGGGAATCACAGTGGCCTCGGGAAACTCCCCTTTCAGCATGGTGGTGAAGGCCTCACGCACCAACGCATGGTCATCGACAACCAAAATGCTGAACTGAGAGGAGATTTGCATGACAGAATTCAGCGCGGTGAGAAAATGTTAGGTCGTCGCAGGTGACGGCGCCGGGAGCGCCTGCAAGGAAACACGCGAACTGCCGCCGGGTCCGGCACGCATGACCTGCAGGCGAGATCCCAGCAGCAGGCATCTGGCATGGATGACAGCCAACTCGGAACCGCTGCCGGTCTCCGCCCAGATGCTGTCGGCGCCATCGTGATCAATGGTGATATCAATTTTTTCAGCCGAGGCACGGCAGGTCACCTCCACCCATGACGTGTTCGCATAACGCACGCAATGCTTCAAAAGCGCCTGCATGATGCGAAACAGGTTCAGCCGACTGACAAGATCAAACTGCGGCTCATCACCATTGATGTGAAGCACCAGCGATCCGGCAAAATTTTCACCAATATTCCGCACGAGCTGTTGCAGGGCTACATTCAAACCAAAGGCCTTCAATACTGGTGGAAACTGCTCTTCAGTCAGATCACGGACCAGTTGCAGCGCCTGCCTCAAAGTGGAATCAATGCTGTGCAACAGCTTGCCAAGAGAGACGCCATCGCCCCCATGGGCCAGTTCATGACGCATCATCTCACCCAATGAGGCACAGGCCACCAGGCTGCCGGCCATTTCTTTGTGAAGCCGGTGGGCGAGATCGACGCTATGGGCATCACACTCCTTCACCTGACTGCTCAGTGCTTGCAGCAGCGCGGTGGCGTTTTTTTCCAGATCGTAGGCAATCGGAGGCATGGCTTTTAAAGTTGCGGGCAAGCGGCTGTCAAACGAAGGCGGGATAAACCAAGGGGTGGAAGGTGAGGTCGGAGATGAACGAGAACCTGCTCTTGAAAGCGGCAGGCAGGCTCACTGTCAGCTACCAGCAACCACAGCTTGGAGGAGTCAGCATCTAAATTTAGATTTATTATTTAGATTCTGAGATTAGACATAGGGGCCAATCTTTTATGATTAGTTTATTTTGAGGTGCTTATGCTATCAAATAAACCTTATTTTATTACATTTATATGTAACTTGGGCCACATTTCGCACATGTACCTAAATACCATTCAGCCCAACCTTGTTACAAGCCGTCACATCCTGATTGTGACTGAGGAGAGGACAATCCAGGAGGACCTGCGGATTTCCTTCGCTGTTCAGAATAACGATCAGGGCAGTGCTTCCTCCGCCCCTCTGGCTGCGACGAAACAAGACAGCAAAGCCAAACCCACGACAGAACAACCCAATCTAGTCTGCTCTGCGGGAGTAAAAGAAGCGCTGGCGCTGGTCGAGGCCGCTGTGCAGGAGAACAAACCTTTTTCTCTGGTGTTCGTGGATGGCCGCCTCTTTCATGGCAAGGACTACCGGCAGGTCATGAAACGTCTGTGGCAGCTCCAGCCTGACGTGCAGGTGGTGCTTCATGCCGTGTCTCAACTGGAGTCGTTCGAGCAAATCCCCCTCGAACTGGGATCCAATCACCAGCTCCTGGTGCTCAAGTTCAGGTTGGTTCCCTTCGAGATCACTCAGTTCATCCGCACCCTGACGACCAAACACGATGCCGCGCATCAAAGCTCACATCGCAACCTCAGTCTGAACGCCCAGCTTTTAGAGGCAACCACACGTTTCGAGGATGTCAGCAACCGCCTCCGCCTGGAACAGGACCATCGCAAACAGTTGGAGGACAGACTGTGCCGCACCCAGCGCCTGGAAACCGTCGGCCGGTTCACCGATGCGATGGCACATTTTTTTAACAACTACCTCACGGTCATCAAAGGCCATCTGGAAGTCGCGCAGGCCGCCCAAGCTGGCAGCCAGGCAGATACGTATTCCCTGGAAGATCTTCGTGTCGCCACCAAACATGCCTCCGACATCACCAGCCAGTTTGTGGCATTCAACCGCCGCGAATACCTGCAACCCAGGCCCACAAACCTGGCGCAGATCATCGATTCTCAGGCGGCGCTGCTCCAAAAGGTGCTCGGCGAGCACATCACCATTCAAATCAATCATAAAGCTGATATCCCTGCCGTCATGGCAGACTCGGCCAGCTTGGAACAGACGATCTTCAGTCTCCTCATCCATGCGCGTGAGAGCATGCCGCAGGGGGGACGGTTGATGATTCAAACCCGGCAGCTTCATATCCCTGATGTAAATTCAGCCAGGCAAGTGCATGCCGACGCCAGACCGGGGGATTACGCAGTGATGATCATTTCTGACACTGGAAAGGGCATGACGCCTGCCGAACTGGCACGCTTGTTTGATGCCTCCCAGATATCGGCGGCTCAGGAAAGTTGCGCAGACATCGCTTTGATCCTGTTGCAGGGCATGCTGCGCCTGCAAGGCGGGTGGCTCACCGCCAACAGCGTGCCTGATGTCGGTTCGGAATTTTCGATTTATCTGCCAGTTGCCAGCGGCAGCACGCTTGCGCCGGCCACGCCAGACACAAAACTCTTTGAGCCCACACCGGACAACGAGGCGACAACCATTTTGATCGTCGATGACGAGGAATCGGTGCGCCAGGTCATGGAGTATGTGCTTACCAGCCAGGGCCACAAAGTGCTCAGTGCCAGCGATGCCAGCGTGGCGTGGACGCTGTGGCGCAGCCATGCATCGGTCATCAAGCTGGTCATCACGGACATTCAGATGCCCGGCGGCACCAGCGGCTTTGATCTGGAAAAAGCCATCAAGGAAGTGGATGCGACCGTACCGGTCATTTTCACCTGCGGTTATTGCTCCACCAAACTCAGCAACGGCAACAAAGAACTGAAGGCCGGTGAAAACTATCTCTCGAAGCCCTTTGGCATGGTGGAGCTGCTCAACATTGTGGGTCACGCCATGCAGCGTCACGCACGTCTGTGAGCCATGACAGACTCGCAGGCCTAAACCACGCTTGCGTTTTTAATCGGCAGCGCTTTCGTCTGCTTAACGTTTCCATACGTCAGAGCAAGGTCTCGTCAGGATGACATGTACGCAGCCGCCAGGAAGGCGATCCTGACAGCATGCTGTCTCGAGCGTATTCAGGCAACAAAACCAACCTGCCATGAAACCCGACGCCTCTGATTTTTTGTCGAACACGCGGGTGCAGCATATTCAACGGCAACTGGTCGTCCTGGTAGATGCTCAAGGCGTCATTCAGACGGTGAACGGCCGTTGGAATCCCTTTGAAACGCCGGATGTTCGTGACTTGCCGCCTCTTGAGCCAGGCGGCAGTTGCTTCTCTATTTTTTCCACCAGCCACGCGCTCTCGGCGGAAAGCACCCAGAGGTTGTCGGACGCACTCAGGGCAGTGCTGCAGCAGCCGTCAACGTGCAGCCGGTTCGAAACCCGCCTGACCGGCTCCCATGGCGGGCATTGGTTGGAGGCCACCTTCGCCCCGCTGTCATTGAACAGCAGTCCAGGTGCGCTCATCACCTTCATCGACATCACCGTCCGCAAGCAGTCCGAGCTTGCGTTGGCAGAAAGCGAGCAGCGGTTCCGCGCCATGGTCGATCATGAGCCGGAGTGTGTGAAAATCGTCGATCTGAATGGCAATCTGCAGGAAATGAACCCTGCGGGATTGAAAATTATCGAGGCGGAATCGCTGGATCAAGTGGTGAGGGGGCAGGTCGCCAATCTGGTGCATGCGGATGACCGGAAAAGTTTTCTCCGGCTGCATCATCAGGTCTGTTCCGGTGAAGTGGGACATCTGAAATATCGCATTATTGGCCTCAAGGGCGGCTTGCGCTGGGTCGAAACGCATTCCGTTCCATTGCGTGATACGAACGGCAGCGTGACCTCGGTGCTCAGCGTCACCCAGGACATCACCGAACGAAAACTGGCTGAGGAAGCGCTCAAAACCAGCGAGACACGCTTTCACCGTGCTTTTGCCAGGGCCAGTGTGGGGTTTGCCATCACCGGCATGGACGGTGTGATCCTCCACATCAACGACCACTACTGCCACATCACCGGATACACAGAGAACGAGATGGTCGGCAGCACTTTTGAACGGATCACTCATCCTGATGACATCGCGCGCAAGAATGAGCTCAACCAGCGGCTGATTGCCGGAGAGATCAGCGATTTTAATGTTGAAAAGCGCTACCTGCGCAAGAGCGGAGACATCGCTTGGGTGGAAAACTCTGTCTCCGTCATCCGGGATGATTCCGGGGTGCCGCTGAACCGGTTGGTGCTTTGCAAAGACATCACCGAGGCGCACCACAACCAGCAGCAGCTCCGGCTGCTTGAAACCAGCGTCGCCAACCTCAATGACATCGTGCTGATCACCGAGGCTGAGCCCGTCGATGAACCCGGCCCGCGCATCGTTTTTGTAAACGATGCCTTCGTCAAGCATACAGGGTACACGCGAGACGAGGTGATCGGCCGCAGTCCGCGCTTTTTGCAGGGGCCAGACAGTGATCGTGCGACCTTGGACCGCATCCGCGCTGCAATCAAGGCGGGACGTCCAATCAAAGAGGAACTGATCAACTACAAAAAAGACGGCACCCCCTGCTGTCTGGAAATCGACATTGTGCCGATCTCCGGCCCAGCAGAAAAACCTGCCCATTTTGTGGCCATCCAGCGAGACATCACTGCGCGCAAAGAAGCGGAAGACCGCCTGCGCAGAACCAATCTGCAGTATGAAAAGCAGCGTGCCGCACTGGCCCGGCTAATGCGTGGCGGAGTAATGCAGGCAGTCCATTTGGAAGATGCGTTCCGCGAAATGACCGAAATGATTGCTCACACCACGGCTGTTGAGCGTGTCAGCATCTGGCGGTTTAATCAGGAACGCAGTTCCATCGTTTGTCAGGAATTGTTTGAAGCATCAGCCAATCGACACTCTTCCGGTCTGGAGCTGCTTGGCAGAGATTATCCGACCTATTTCCGCGCCTTGGAGAAAGATGAGATGATCTCCGCCAACGACGCGCATATCGACCCGCGCACCCAGGAGTTCACCGCGGGTTATCTCGAACCACAGGGCATTACCGCCATGCTGGATGCGCCAATTCATGTGAACGGCGTCATCGCAGGCGTGCTGTGCCAGGAACATGTCGGCCCTTCGCGGAAATGGATGCCTGAAGAAGAAAGTTTCGCCGTCTCCCTGGCCAATCTCATCTCCCTCGCACTCGCCCAGTGGCATCGTCGGCAGATCGAAGACCAATTGCGTCAGCAGGCGTCTCTGCTCGACAAGGCGAACGATGCCATTTTGGTGCGCGATCTTGACCACACCATCACCTACTGGAACAAAAGCGCCGAGAAGCTCTACGGCTGGACTGCGGAGGAGGCGGTCGGACACAAGGTCTCCGAACTGCTCCACAACGACGACGTCCAACTCCTTGAAATGAACGCTCTGGCACTCGCCAACGGCGAATGGAACGGTGAAATTCAACAGCGGAACAAGGCCGGCGAGGAACTGTTTGTAGAAGGGCGCTGGACGCTTGTTCGTGATGCCACCGGCCAGCCCAAATGCATCCTCGCCATCAACACCGACATCACGCAAAAAAAACGGCTGGAGGACCAGGTTCTCCGCACTCAGCGCATGGAAAGCATTGGTACGCTGGCGGGAGGCATCGCTCATGACCTCAACAACGTCCTCACCCCGATCC
This sequence comes from Verrucomicrobiales bacterium, assembly GCA_043770175.1. Classification (GTDB taxonomy): domain Bacteria; phylum Verrucomicrobiota; class Verrucomicrobiia; order Verrucomicrobiales; family Verrucomicrobiaceae; genus Prosthecobacter. The sequence continues at coordinate 16,948 of JAYVIO010000263.1, forward strand.
TGATGTCGGTGGATCTGCTCAAACTGCGCATTCCGGAGCCTGCCTGTCAGCAAACACTCGATACGATAGCCGCCAGCGCAAGACGTGGCGCAGACATGCTCCGCCAGGTGCTGTCTTTTGCCCGAGGTGTCGAAGGACAAAAAAAACAGATGCAAATCAGCAGCCTGCTGCGGGATCTGGCACGCATCGTCCGCGACACTTTTCCCAAAAACATTGATCTCCGCATGCCGGAGCTGCCGGAAAACTGGGGCATCATCGGCGATCCCACTCAGATCCATCAAGTGCTGCTCAATCTTTGTGTCAACGCCCGTGATGCAATGCCAGCCGGCGGCACGCTTTCCATCAGTGCGGAAAGTGTCATGCTCGACGCGCAATACACCGCCATGAACATCGAGGCCCGTGAAGGTCCGTACATCATGATCAGCGTGACGGACGAGGGCGAGGGCATCGCACGTGAAATTCTCCCAAAAATTTTCGATCCTTTTTTTACCACCAAAATCCCGGGCCAGGGCACCGGGCTGGGCTTGTCCACCTCCCTGGCCATCGTGAAGAGTCATGGCGGCTTTATCCGCGTTTACAGCGATCCGGGACACGGCTGCCGTTTCAGTGTTTACCTTCCGGCGCTACTGGAGCCTGTTCTGGAACAATCCAACGCAGAAGACACGCCGCTGCCGCTTGGCAATCAGGAACTCGTCCTGCTCGTCGATGATGAGGCGTCCGTGCGTGACATCACGCGCCAGACGTTGGAAGCCTTTGGCTACCGCGTGTTGCTTGCAGCAGATGGCACCGAGGCCGTGACGCTTTATGCAAAACACCAGCGCGAGATCGCCGTGGTTTTGACGGACATGATGATGCCGGTCATGGACGGTTCCGCCACCATTCAGGTGTTGATGAAAATGAATCCCAAGATTCGCATCATTGCCGCCAGCGGCATCCCGGCCAATGGCAGCATTGCCAAGGCGGCCGGTGCGGGGGTAAAACAGTTCCTGCCCAAGCCTTACACGGCGGAAACCATTCTGCGTTCGCTGCAACACGTTCTGCGGGAACCATGATCTGCCGGGAAAATCAGGCTGGATATCGCGCCTGATTCAACACCTCGCCGAGCGCGTCGAGCAGGGTGTCGGCGGTGTAGGGTTTGCGCAGAAAGTGCTTCACGCCCAAGTCGGTGACCTGCGCCTGCATTTGATAGTTGAGCCCGCTCGCACCAATAAAAGGCAGTCCGGGCTGGATCTTAAGCAGCGCCTGGATCAGCGCCGGGCCGTCCATGATGGGCATCATCATGTCGGTGATGACAGCCGCAGGTTTGTCCTCGCACTTCAGGAACGTGGCGATGGCATCCGTGCCATCGCAGGCGGTGATAACCTTGTAGCCAAAGGACTCCAAGGTGTGCATGGTGGCGGTGCGGATGGCGGCTTCATCATCCACGACGAGGATGAGCTCCCCTTGGCCAAGGGAGCGGGAGGTCTCGACTGCGGGGACTCCCGCCTCTTTCGCCACAGTGTTCGCCGGCAGATAGACGCGGAATGACGTCCCTTTCCCCATCCGGCTCGTGAGGTCGATGAAGCCATGATGTGATTTGACGATGCCCAGTGTGGTGGACAAGCCCAGCCCGGTACCCTTGCCCAATTCCTTGGTGGTGAAAAACGGATCGTAGATGCGATCCCGCACTTCTGGCGGAATGCCCACGCCGGTGTCCCGCACCTCAAACACCACATGCGGCCCCGGCCGCGCATCAGGATACATGCTGGCAAACTGTTCATCCACCACCACGTTGCCCACGGCGATGCTTAAATCACCGCCGGCAGGCATGGCATCCCGCGCATTGACGGTGAGGTTGAGCAGCACCTGATGGAGCTGGGTGGGGTCCCCTTCCACATTCCATGTGTCATCGGCGCAGACAATCTTGCACCGGATGGATTTGGGGAAGGTTTCATGGATGAGCTGCTCGATCTCCTGCAGCACATCTCCTGGCCGCAGCAGCAGACTGCGCCCTTCGACACCCCGCGCAAAGCTCAGAATCTGCTTCACCATCTCCGCACCGCGGTTCGCACTGCTTTCCATGGCATTCAGCAGGTCAATGTCGCGCGGTTGAGACAGTTTCATGCGCAGAATCGTCAGCGACATCAGGATCGGGGTGAGCACGTTGTTGAGGTCATGCGCCACGCCGCCTGCGAGCGTGCCAATGCTCTCCATGCGCTGGGCGCGCAGGAACTGCGACTCCATGCGGCGTTTTTCCGTCACGTCCGTCATGAACCCCTCAATGAACTCCACCCGGCCGCCTTCGGAGGGGATGCCCTGGCCGCGCTCCCAGATCCATTTCACTACGCCGTCCGCCGTCCGAATGCGGTAGGTCATCTCAAAGCGCTTCCCGGCCGCGACCGCCTCTGCTACCGACTTGCGCACATGCTCGCGATCGTCCGGATGGATCAGATCACAGAAAAAGACCTCACCGTTGCCAGCGAAAACATCTGCATCATAGCCGGTAAGCTCGCGACAACCTTCGCTGATGAACTCCAGGGTCCATTTTTCATCGATCTTGGAACGATAGGCCGCACCAGGAAGATTGCCCATCAACGTCGAAATCATCCGTTCATTTTCACGCAACGCTTCGATGGCATGCTGGCGCTCCTGCTCCTTCACCGTCGTTTCCATGGCAAACGACAAATCGTCCGCCATGGCGATGAGGACGCGCACCTCTTCCTCCTGGAAATAATCACACTCACCGGCATAGATCAGCAGGACGCCGACCGGTTTGCCACAGGGTTTCAGCGGAAAGGCCGCACAGGAGCGAAACCCGCGCTGCAACGCCCGCTCACGATAGTAAAGAGTGTCGTCAGTACTGATGTCGTTGGCGATCATGTGCACGCCGCTGCGGAAGGCACGCCCGGCCGGACCTTGCCCCGACGGCGCATTATCCCGCATGGTCAGCTCCAGTCCTTCCAGATAGCCTTCGCAACTGCCGGCACGGGCCACCGGCTTGAGTGTGTCGCTGTCCTCACTATACATTCCGATCCACGCCATGCGCATGCTGCCTTTCTCCACCGCGATGCGTACCGCCGCGTCATACAGCTCCTGGGGTATACGAATGCGCACAATCGCCTCATTGATGCTGCTGGACATCGCATGCAGCCGGTTCAGCCGCAGCAGGCGCTGCCCATCCAGCTTGCGTTCATGAATGTCGAGCGCGGAACCCGCCATTCGGTACGGCTCGCCATGCGCATTCCACAGGGCCTGGCCGCTGGCCTCAAACCACCGGTAATCTCCCGCTTTCACCTTGATGCGGTACTCGACGCAAAACACCTCACGCTGTTCCAAATGTCTCTCCAACGCCGTGCGCAGCAGCGGCAGGTCATCGGGATGCATCTTCTGCTCCCAGGCGAAAAACAGGCTGGGAAACTCCTCCTGGTTGTAGCCCAGCAGTTCGCGAAAACGTGGTGAATAATACACGCCCCCGGTGTGGATGTCCCAGTCCCAGACCCCGCCGGTGGAACCTCTGGCCGCCAGCACATAACGCTCCTCGCTTTTGCGCAACGCCAGCTCCGCCTGATGCCGCTCCAGCTCCGCCGCCGCACGCACCGCGAAAAGCTGGAACATCGCCTGCAGGCGCTCCCGATGATCCAATGCCTGGTCGCTAAACACCGCGATGGTGCCGATCACCCGTCCGTCCGTGGCATGCAGCGGCATCCCCATGTAGCAGTTCACCCCCAAGTCTCGCAGCATCGTGTCAGCCGGGAAATGCTGCTGCAAACCCTGGTCAAAATAACAAATTTCACCGCTCGCCACGTTGTAACACGGAGTGCCCAGCAGTGAGTAGGTGATGTTGCCCTGCACCTTGCCGTCCGCGCAATAACCCAGCGTTCGCACCATCCTGTCGCGTTCGGTAAGGATCATCGTCACCTGCGCATACCTGGATTCCAGAGTGCGCGCCATCTGCAGGCAGAGCGACTGGAAAAAACTCTCACCGCTGCGCGAATCCATGCCCTCCGCCATCGCGCGCAGCGCCTCCTCGACTTTTTTCTCCACCGTGATGTCTGAGGCCAGCGACAGAATCGACTGTATTTCCCCTTCTTCGTTCAGCAGAACCGAATTGTGCCACTCACAGACCACCACCCGCCCTTCACGGCTGAAATTGCGGTTGATGCAGGTGTTGCGGGATTCGGAGCGGTCCAGCAGGCGATGCAGCGTCGCCTTCACCCGCGGCAAATCGTCGGGGTGGATGAAATTCCATTCACTCTGCTGACGCCCCATGACGTCCGCTGCGTTCCAGCCAAAGATTTTTTCCGCCTGCGGCGACCATCTGCAGATGCGGCCGTCCGTATCAAACTCCAGCAGCGCCAGGGAGGTGTTTTCGAGATGAAACAGCAATGTGGCATGGGCCTGCTGCTGCAGCGCCTCCTCCTGCTCCCGCCGTGCTGTAAAATCCCGCAGATTGCCAATGATCGCCACCGGCGCACCACCGTTGTCTCGGACGATGGAGCGGTTGTCGCTGATCCAGCGATAGCCTTGGTCTTTGTGTTGAAACCGATACTCCAGCACGGACTGAAAATCCCCGTTGAGATCACGCTCCATCAGCCGATCCAGACGATCGCGCTTCAACTGATAATCTTCGGGATGCATCCGGGAAATCATGAAGCGAAGCCCGCCGGCAACACACTCTTCAATGCTGAAACCCAGCACCTGCTCCACCGCCGGGCTGATGTAATCATACGTCAGTGAAGGCAGGCTCAGGCAATACACCAGATCCTTGGAATTTCCCAGCACGGCCCGGAAGCGCTCCTCGCTGCGCCGCAGTTCGTTCTCCACCTGCTTGCGCTTCGAAATATCACGCACTGTGACCACCAGACGCTCTTTCCCAACGATGGTGGCTTTGCACAAGTTCACCTCCACCCAGAACACCCGCCCGCAGAGCGCCCGAGCCTGCCACTCAAACAGTTGCGGGCCTTCGCGGATCGCCTTGCGCATCCAGTTCATCGCCTCTTCCTGAGTGTAGGGAGGAATGTTGGCGCTGAGTACCGCCAGTGAAAGCTGCCTCAGTTTTTCCGGCTCGCAGCCATACATCTCACACGCACGCCGGTTGACCTCCAAAATCGCACCAGTGACGATGTCATGAATGAACACCGCATCATTGAGGCATTCGAAGACGCCACGATACCACTCGTCTTGCGCCTCCAGTTCCCGGGCATTAGTGGCAGCGGCGGTAGTCATGGTTTGAAGAAAAATGAATCAGAGTGGAGGGTCAAATCATGCGCAGCACCGGCTCCTGCCCCGCCAACACCCGGCGCTCATCCAGGTTACAGTTGCAGGTGTCCAGGATCACTTGTGCCAGCGCCTTTAGGCCTTGCTCCTTCGAGACATAGCCATGCACGTCGTTGCGACTCAGGACCGGCAACATCTCAGCGCTGGAATGACTGCTGAACACGATCACCTTCAACCCCTGCTCGATGAACTGCTCCGCTTGTTCCACCAAATCAATCGCGCAGCCATCCGGCAGCGTCATGTCAACGACCAGCACGTCAATCTTGCGCGACTTTAGCAGCAGGAGGGCCGCCGCCACGCATTCCGCAGCCACCAGTTCAAAGTCAGGCAGATACTTGCCCAAGGCAGCACGCACCACCTCGCGGTAAATATCATGATCCTCCACCAGCAGAATCACCTTGGATTCCCCGGAACGAATAGAATGCCGATTTGCCTGCTGCATGAATGCTCTTTAGTTTCTGACAGTGCCTGATCTTCCAATAACATACAGCAAATCTGGCGCGTGAAGTGTGGAAGCATGAGAATGAAGAATGATTTAGATTTTCCCCGACAAACTGCGCGGCAAAACACCGGCAGATCGGACCAGCCTGTCATGAACCAGCCTGCCACTGCGGATGAAAAAAACGAGTTTCTCACCAGCATGGGACATGAACTCTGCAATCCACTCACCAACATCATCGCGCATGCCGAAACCTTGCTGGAAGGGGTGTTTGGCCCGTTGGAAAACGCCCAGAAGACCGCCTTGCGCTCCGTGCAGGACAGCGCACGGCACATGATCCACCTCGTCGCGGATGTGATCGATCTGGGCAAGATCGAAGCAGGCGGATCGCCTTTGACTCCCACCGCCTGCCGCATGAGTGAAAAGTGTGAGCGCAGCATGGAACAAGTGGCGGATCTGGCACTTGCCCGCTCCACCCAGATCGTCTGTGAGGTTCACCCGCAGAACCTCTATGTACTGGCCGACTGCCGTAGAATGCAGCAGATGATCGCTGAACTGCTCGCCGCCGCCGTTTTTACCATCCCCATCGGCGGCCAGGTGCGGCTGCGCGTCGCTCCTGATAAAGACGGCCTGTACCTTCAAGTCCACAGCAGTTCCGGCCATCAGACACCCGCCGCCGACCATCCACCGGCGGAAGTCGTTGATGCCATGCATGCGCCGCTCCTAAACCGGCTCAAAAAATTGAAACCTATCGGCATGGCGCTGCTGCAACAACTGGTGCAGCTCCAAGGTGGCAGCTTCACCGTGCAGGAGACAGGCGAACATGCCATCAGCATGTCCATTCACCTGCCGCTGGACATTTTGCCGGTGGAGGAATCCAAGCAGGAAGCAAACCCGCCGTCCTCCCCGCAGGTGGCGGAAACACCGCCTTCAGCAACTTCCCATGCGCCCACCATTCTGATCGCCGATGACCAACCCCTGCTCGTCGCCGTTACCCGGAACTACCTCGAGAGCCTCGGCTTCCAAGTCATCACCGCCCGGGATGGCCGCGAGGCCGTGGAGCTGGCCTTCAGCCTCAAACCCGATCTCATCTTGATGGATGTGCGCATGCCGGTCGTGGATGGTCTGACTGCCATCCGGCAAATCCGCGCATCGCACGATCCCGCCATCTGCGGCATCGCCATCATCACTCTTTCCGGCATGACCGGCGCATCCGAGCAGGAAAAGTGCCTGAGCGCAGGTGCCACCGCCCATCTTAACAAACCCTTCGGCATCAGAGATCTGGATCGCATCATCGCCAGCTTCATCCAAGCACCGCAACCCTTGCCTTCACACCTGGGCGTTGGTTGATATGATGGGAAGCAACCCGCACAAGGAAGCTGCCAACCAAGCCCGTCTGCGCCGATGCTTGAAATGCGCGTAAAATAGGTGCTCGGAACGAAGGGTGATGAAATACGATCAACGCGGCACACCTAACTCTTAACCTCTCACCCAAGACAGAGCTTTGTTGCCCGAGTCGCTGTTGCGTGCGTACAGAAGAAGCATGTCCGAGCATCTCAACGCGCGCTTGTTTGTCTGGTTCCGCATTCTGTTCAACTGCCGGTTCTACTACCCGGTGTTCACGATCTTGTTCCTCGATCTGGGGCTGAGCATCGGCGAGTTTGCAGCGCTGAATGTGGTGTGGGCGCTGACGAGCGTGGTGCTGGAGGTGCCGTCGGGAGCGCTGGCGGACCGCTTTGGCCGCCGACCACTGGTGGTGGTGGCGGCGGTGCTGATGGTGCTGGAGATGGGAGTGCTGTGCGCGATGCCAATCGGCCAGCATGACGTGGTGCTGTGGCTGTTTGTGATCAACCGTGTGCTGAGCGGTGCGGCGGAAGCCTGTGCGAGCGGGGCGGACGAAGCGCTGGCGTATGATTCGCTGCCGGAGGGCGAACGCACGACGCTGTGGCCGCAAGTGCTGGCAAAGCTGTCACGCGGCATGGCGCTGGGCTTTGTGGTGTCGTCGATCACGGGTTCGGTGTTGTATGATCATCACACGCTGACGAGTGCGCTGCATGGCATCGGTCTGGACGTGACGGTGGCGAAGGGTGTGGCGATGAAACTGCCGCTGCTGCTGGGCCTGGGCACGGCGTTGGCCTGCCTGCTGGTGACGCTGCGAATGACCGAGCCGCGCTCCCCTGCCCCGGCGATCCCGATGCTGCAGAGTATTCGTGAAACGTGGCGGTCGATCCTGAAAACGGGCGGCTGGATCTGGCGCACGAAAGCGGCGTTCGCGCTGATCGTGTTCGGACTGGTGTTTGACAGCGTGATCCGTTTGTTCCTGACGGTGGCGAGCAATTTTTATCGCCTCGTGGGGATCGAGGCAGGCTGGTATGGCGTGATCGGAACCGGCGTGTCGCTGCTGGGACTGGTGACGGCCAGTCTGATGGAGCGAAGCACGAAGGTGATGAGTGCGCGGCAAAACTTTGCATGGCTGGGCGTGGCGGTGTTCGGCGGGTTGATGGCGGCGGCGCATCCGCAACCAGGCTGGACGGGGATTGTGCTGGTGGTTCCGCTCTTCCTGAGCATGCGCTTCCTGCAGTTCTTCCTGTCGCATTACCTCAATGAGATCGTGGACTCCGAGCAGCGGGCGACGGCGCTGAGCTTCCGCGGACTGACGATCAATCTGGCCTACGGCGCGCTGACGCTGCTGTTCGGCTGGCAGACGCGCTGGGTGGGCGGTGATCTGGCGTTGAGCGCGGATGATCCACGGGTGTTTGCCACGGCGCTGACGTATTGGCCGTGGTGGTTCGTGGGAACGGTGATGCTGGCAGGCGCTTGGCTGGGGATAAGGCGTTTTTCTTTGCCTGCTGATGAACGAAGCGGCACCGGCGGGCGTCATTAGCCATGCTCGACTTTGTGCCTGAACTGAACCTATGATCCAACTACCATGAAAACGCCTCGTATCCTCCGCCTTTGCCTCGGCCTGCTGGCCGCCGTGCTGCTGACCCAATGCGCCTCATCAACACCGCAGACCCGCATCCAAAGGAATCCACAATTGTACGCGAGCCTGAGCACCCGTGATCGGCAACTGGTCAACAGCGGGGTGATTCGTGAAGGGATGACCCGCGACGCGGTCTTCCTGGCCTGGGGACGGCCAGATAGCGTCACGGCCGGCACCAATCGTGGGCGCGAGACGGAAAGCTGGACATACATCGGCCAGCGTCCGGTGCGGACGATGAACATGAGCATGGGCATGGGCTTCGGCTATGGCGGCTTTGGTTATGGCGGGTTCGGCCCTTATGGCATGGGCGGCTACCCATACATGGGTGGCGGACCTTCCGTGATGTACATCCCCTACACGGCAGGCGTGGTGGAATTCTCCCGTGGCCGCGTGGTGCGGTGGGCGGCTACGGCCCGTTAATTTCCAGCCATTTTCATGAGCGTCCCCGAAGAACACCTGGCCTCGCGCCGTGTGCTCAAATCCCGCGACACACGCTGGGCGCATGCGCTGGCGGGATGGCTGGCGCGTTCTGGCGTGACACCCAATGCGATCTCGGTGTTGAGCGCGGTGTTTGCGGGTGGTGCCATGGCCTGCTTTCTCGTGGCCGGGGATCAAAGCAGCACAGCGGGCATTCTGTCAGCCTGGCTGGGTGCCATCGCCTGCATCCAACTGCGCCTGCTCTGCAACCTGATGGACGGCATGGTGGCGGTGGAAGGCGGTAAAGGCTCGCCAGTGGGGGCGATCTACAACGATGCGCCGGACCGCGTGGCCGATGTACTGATTTTGGTGGGAGCCGGTTACAGCGGTGCGGGTGATCCGGGCGTGGTGAAACTGTTCGAAGTCATCCCCTTGGGCTGGTGCTGCGCGGTCGTGGCAGTTTGGACGGCCTACCTCCGCGTGCTGGGCGCATCTTTGACAGGCAAGCATGACTTTCGCGGCCCGATGGCCAAGCAGCACCGCATGGCGGTGCTGTGCGGCGGCGGCGTGATCGAACTGATTCAGCACCTAAATGGCAATGACCGCTGTGGCATTTTGATCGCGCTGACGGTGATCCTTATCGGTGGATTATGGACCTGCTGGCGGCGGCTGCGACTGCTGGCTGGAGAGCTACGAACAACTCCAGGAAAGCCGTGAACGACAAACTTCGCGTGTGCTGGAATATCCTGCGGGTTTATGCGTCTTATGACCGCCGACGGAGCGTTTTTCCCGACGCTCCCCTTTACTCCCCATGAAAACAGCCCTGACCCTCCTCGCCACCGCCGCCCTGACAGTTTGTCTGCACGCCTCTGATTTTCCCGCCGGCAGCCCCAAGTTCGCCACCACGGCAGACACGGTGATGACCGCCGCCAAAACAAACGGCAAGCCCACCATCCTGGTGTTCTCCGCCTCATGGTGCGGCCCCTGCCAGGAAATGAAGAAGGATGTCTATCCCAGCGCAGCGGTGAAACCGTTCCACGACCAGTTTAACTGGGCCTACCTCGACATTGATGTGGCGGCCAATACCAAGCTGTTTGAGAGCCACAAACTGGAGTCGGTGCCACATCTCCTGTTCCTCGACACCGCCGGCAAGACGATCGATCAGCAGGAAGGCAGCTCAACGCCCGCTGAATTCGCCAAAAAGCTGACCCAAGTGCTGAAAAAGGCGGGAGCCAACCGAACGGCGAGCGCGAATTAAGCCACGCGTTCGGCGCAGAGAAAGTCGTGTTATTGCATAAATACACGTTTCCCATTATTTTCATAAATTTATTGGCTCATTTCTACCCGTGGCGAGGCTGGACATGAAATCAAAGATTGATTTCAGGGGGGGAATACCTCAGACTTAATTGTCTAAAAGGAAATTTAACAAACAGCATATTTGTTAATAACTATGCGCCACCTCACCATCCTCCTTCTTGGCCTTGCTGCCTGCCTGCTTGCTTCCTGCGCCTCGACGGCAGTGGTCGGAGCAAATACGCCCAACAAAAGTGCCACGCGCATCACTGCCGTCCGAACCACCGCCTATACCCACGGGGAATCTGACCACATCATTTATGGTGCGCGGACAGCAGTAGGGACAAACCTCAAATATGGCAATGTTCGCAGCGCCGCCGCCGACTGGTCGGTTTATCCGGTGGGGACGGTTTTTCAGATCGAAGGACTGCCTTACGTTTATCAAGTGGATGACTACGGCTCTGCATTGGTCGGCACCAACACCATCGACCTCTACAAGCCCGACAAGGCCACCATGAGGGCCTGGGGCGTGCGCAATGTGAACATTCGCGTGCTAAAATGGGGTTCCTTCTCCAAGAGCCTCTCCATCATGAAGCCACGCACTGGCTACTCGCACATCCGCCGCATGGTGGCGCGCATCGAAGGCAGCTCGTAGCCTTTGCCTACTCTCGGACGGTGACCAAGCCAGAGCGTGCCGCCTATATTTTGCGACGGCTGGGCGAATTGTATCCCCAACCGCCGATCCCGCTGGACCACGTGGACGCCTTTACCCTGTTGGTGGCGGTTTTGCTGTCGGCACAATGCACCGATGTCAGGGTCAACCAAGTGACGCCGAAGTTGTTCAAACTTGGCAGCACGCCCGCCGCTCTGGCTGCGGCACCGCTGGAGAAAATTGAGGCCATTGTTCGCCCATGTGGTCTGGGACCGCAGAAAGCCAGGGCGATCAAAGAACTGTCCCGCCTTTTACTGGAAAGACACCAGGGACAGGTGCCCGCCTCACTCGAAGCGCTGGAAGCTCTGCCCGGTGTCGGCCACAAGACCGCCCAGGTCGTGATGGCGCAGGCCTTCGGCGTCCCATCCTTCCCGGTGGACACACACATCCACCGTCTGGCCCAGCGCTGGAATTTGACCACTGGGAAATCCGTCCTGCAAACCGAGCGCGATCTGAAGCATCTGTTTCCAGAAGCGTCTTGGAACCGGTTGCATCTCCAGATCATCTATTACGGCCGCGAACATTGTTCTGCCCGTGGCTGCGACGGCACTGTCTGTGAAATCTGCCGCGCTTGTTTTCCTGATCGCCGGAAGCCCCTGCGCACGCACAAGGCATAAATAACCCCCTGAGGGAACAGAGGGCGGGAAGACCTTGAGCCCGGGGGGTGTAGAAGGGCCTCACCAACGCAGACGCAAACTTGTGCGGAAAGCACGCGAGTTGTCACCCAAATCAGCCCCAACGCCAACATCAAACATGGGCATCAGACGGAAGTAAGTGGAGAGGTCCAGCACCTTGCTGTCATACCTGTCTGAACTGGTGACCGTGACGCCCGCCTGCACTTCCATGAAATCAAAAGGCGTGAAGCGCAGCGCAGGACGTATGTAAACTGAGCCGTCGCTAAAACTCAGCGCCGAATTCGTGGCACGCAGACTGGAATAAATCAAACCAGCCTCAGCCACAAAGGTGAGACGGTCATTGATCAAGGCCGTGTGGAAGCCCGCGCCAGCCTGAATGCTGGCAAAGTCGTAATCAGCCTTGGTCGCACCTCCCACCCCGCCAGCTCCGCCGGAACCGCTGCCCCATGAGGCGCCAAATTTCAAGTATAACGGATTAAACAAGGCAATGGTGAGTGCTCCGCCAATGGTGTGCGCTCCGTCCAGATCCTTGTTTTTGGGATCCACATAGCGGTAAAAAGCTTCGAGGTTGTTAAAGTTGACCAGATTGGGCCCGGCTTTGGCACCGTAGTTGGCCACACTCGGAGCTGGTGCGCCGTAGGCTCCCGTTCCCTGCGGTGAATAGGAAGACACCTGTCCAGGCAGCGGTGCAGACGCATAGGGGTCAATATAAGGCGGCGGAGCTGCCACTCCCGCAGAGACTGTCGGCGGTGGCAATGAATTGGGATAAGCAGGGACGGAGGGCGGAGGCGGCGCACCATATCCTGGCGGTGGCACTCCCATCACCCCGTAACCGGGAGGCGGCACCCCTTGGCCAAGGGTACTTTGGCAAAGGGCGACGCTGAGGCTCAGGGCGCTAAAAAGAATCCTTTTCATGACAAGCGGGGGACTTATTGATTATTCAGATAACTTAAATAATCTCTCAAATCCATGGATTCGGCAAATCATTTTTGCGGTTTTGCTGATTTCAGTCCTGGCAGTCGCTATGCCCCATCCTTCAAAGCAACCCCTGCTATCGTCAGTGCTGCAAAAACGGGCATTTTCACTCCAACCCAGCTCAAACAGCGGCTTTTTTTGCTCGCAGCAGGAAAACACCCAGCAAAACCGCCCCCAAAGCTGCTGCGGCCATGAAAAGAGCATCCGATTTAGGCTGTGCCGATTTGCCATCTTCTGCTGCTGAGATTTTCACGACTTCAGGAACCGCGGCAGCCTTGGGAGCTGAAGAAGTGGTGTTTGAGGTTCGTTCTGCGGTTGAACCAACCGATTGCAGAGTCTTTTCCCAGTCCACATTGAGCAGCAGATCCCAACCGGGGTTTTCGTTCTTGATCCGGCAGCCGCAGCGTCCCACGAGAAACATGCTGGCCTCTTCCAGTGTCGCGTCATCCAGCAGGGCCAGCGGCCACGCGCCAAGCACCCTGCCCTTGCCAAACACAGGGGCCGCAAAGCTTGTGCTCGCTGGATTGATCTCGCCCTTGGGCCCGGTAAGCATCTTCAAAAGCACCTGTTCCGCCGGATCATCCCGCCGCAGCCGCAAGGTGGTAAATTTGAGCCGCAAGGGCGGTCCTGGCCCCAGTTGGCTGTCTGGGTCGTTCGGATCTTGAATCG